>CAYSYJ010000347.1:0-1532 GCA_964435105.1 uncultured Elusimicrobiaceae bacterium | reverse complement strand
GACCGTCGAGGGCCGAGGCCGCCGAAATCGCCGCCCTTTCCAGGCGGCTGGCGGGATACGCGGCCGGTTTCGTGGCCGCGCCGGAAGAATTCGAGCTGCTGGAAGGTTCCTGGGCCGTCTCGCGCCTGCCGATGGTCTCCCTGCTGGCCGGGGCAGGGCTCGCCATCAGGCTTTTCGCCTATGCCCCGGACAAAGAAGCGCGCCTGGCAGCGGCCAGAGAAGCGGCCCGCCTTGGCGAAAGGGCGGGGACCAAACCCCGCCTGGCCTGCTTCGACTCTCCGGCGGCTCTCTCCAAGGCGCTGCGCGCCGACAAGGCGCTGCGCCTGGTCTATTCCGACGTGCCGCTGGACCCGCGCCTGGCCGCGGCCGGCAAGAACTCTTTTTCGGCCTGGACCTGCGAGCCGGGCTACGGCGGCGCGGTGGAAACGCTGCGCCGCCTGCTGCGCCTCTGCGAATGGGATTTCAATGAAAGATACTTCGGCCGCCGATAACGGAGCTTATGAGCTGCCTTACCTGCTGGGCGTCTACCTGGCGGTGAACGCCGTGCGCGACGCGGGCCTGCTGGTGGACGGCCCCAACTGCGCCATGGTGAAGGCCGACCTGATAGCCGGCAATCACGATCTTTTCTCCACCCTGCTGGGCGCGGCCGGGGATCACAGGATCGTCTCTTCGATAACGAAACCTTTCAACCCGCCGAAAAACCCCGAGAACAACCTGGCCGCGCTGGCCGCCGCGCTGGCCGGCTCCGGCCGCTTCGGCGCGCTGCTGCTCACCGGCATGCCCTACTGCGCTCTGGAAGGCCGCGATTACTCCGGGCTGGCCGCCGCGGTACCCGGCAAAGTCCCCGCCGCCGCGGTACCGGCCCGCTCGCTGGACATGGACTGGCTGGACGGCTATGACAGGGCGCTGGAGGCGCTGGCCGGCTGCCTGCCGGCGGGCAAACCCCGTGGCGCTAAAAACAAAGTAGCCGTCGTCGGTTACCTGATGGACCGCAATGAGCGGGACCATCACGCGAATCTGGGTGAACTCAGCCGCCTGCTGGCGCTGGCGGGGCTGGACCTGGTCTCGGTGTGGCCTTCCGGCGGCAGCGTGGCGGAACTGGCCCGGGTCCGCGAGGCCTCGCTTATAATTTCCCTGCCCTACGGCCGCAGGGCCGCCCGGGCCCTGGCCGCCAAATATGGTTCCAAGCTCGTAGAGACGGGCCTGCCGCTGGGCCTGCACGGCACCACCGCCTGGCTGGCGGCCGCGCGCAAGGCGGCCGGCCTGGGCCCGCTGCCCGCCCCTGTCGCCGCCGCCGAGCGCGCGGCGGCCGCGGCCCTGGCCCCGGCCCTGCGCGCGCTGATGCACCGCAAACTCGCTTTCGCCGGCGATCCCCACCTGGGGTCGGCCATGGCGGCCTTTGCCGACGAACTCTGCATGGAAACGCCCCTGGCTTTCTATTGCTCCGCCCCCCGGCCGCTGGCGGCCGGAGCGCGCGCGGGCGCGGCGCTATTCGCCCCGACTGCGAAAGAGGCCGCGGCCGCGGCGGCAGG
>CAYSYJ010000346.1:0-1532 GCA_964435105.1 uncultured Elusimicrobiaceae bacterium | reverse complement strand
TCAACAACTCGCTGGGCTTCCCCGGCATCTTCCGCGGCGCGCTGGACGTGCAGGCGAAGACCATCACCGACGAGATGTGCGTGGCCGCCGCCGAAGCCCTGGCCAACTACGTGGTCAAGAAGGGCAAGATGAGCGAGGATTACCTGCTCCCCCACATGGACGAGCCGGAGGTCTACATAGACGAGGCCGTCGCGGTGGGCATGAAGGCCATAGAGCAGGGCATAGCCAAAAAGAAGCTCACCGCCGACGAGCTGCGCAAGAGCGCGGAGTTCTACGTCAAGCGCGCGCAGCAGGACGTGGAGGTGCGCCAGAAGAGCGGTATCGTCCGGCTGCCGTAGTTCCCCCCAGCCGCAGGCATGAGAGGCCCGGGCCCCGCGCCCGGGTCTTTCTTTTAACATGTCCGCAATAGGTTTCCCGCTTCTCCCTTGTAGAATATAATCGGAGAAAGGGGCCTTCTGTATCGGCGCCCGGGAGGTGTTTTTATGAAAACCGCAGTATTTCTCTTGTCTTTACTGGCCGCGGCGCCTGGATTTTCCGCCTCGATGCTGAGCGTTTCAGCCGAGCAGGTGAACGTGCGCAGCGGCCCCGGGGCGGACTTCGACGTGGTCTGGCGCGCGGCCCGGTATTACCCCCTGGAGATACTGGACAGCTCCGGTAAGTGGCTGATGGTCAGCGACTATGCCAATGAGGAGGGCTGGGTGAGCCGTTCGGTGCTTTCCTATGTCCCCGCGGTAGTGGTGGTGACGCAAAAGGCCAACGTCAGGGAAGGCCCCGGCCTGGAATACGGTATTTCCTGGGTGCTGGAGAAGGAATTTTCCCTTAAGGTCCTGGACGTTTCGGGGGCTTGGTACAAGGTCACCGACGGTGAGGAGGTCGAGGGCTGGGTACACAAGAGCGTGGCCTGGGGCTTCACCGGCAGGGCGGAACTGGAAGGTCGGGGTCAGTATTGACCCCCGGCCTCCCGCGCCGGAAGCTTGGCCCGGACGCAAAAAAGAACCCCGGGCCTGCCCGGGGTTCTCTTTTTACAGGTGGATGAAGTCCTGTCTGCCGCTTTCCAGGTAGAGGGCCAGCAGCAGGTAGTCGCGCAGGTGGCGCGTCAGCAGGAAGTTCTCCCGCACGTGCTCCCGGCCGTTCTCCCCCAGCCGCTTGGCGTAGGCCGGCTCATGAAGCAGCCGCTTCATCCAGTAGGCGGTGCCGTCTATCGTCCGCGTCAGTATCCCCGAGTACTTGTGCGTGATCTGCAGCGGTATGCCGCCCACGGCCCCGGCTATCACCGGCTTGCCTTTCCAGAGCGCCTCGGACACCGTAAGGCCGAAACCCTCCTTGAGCGACTTCTGCAGTATGATCGCCGAGGCCCGCTGTATCGCGTTGATCTCCACGTTGCTCGTGGGCGGCAGGCACAGCACGATTATGTCGTGGTTGCCCTCCGCGGCGGCCCGCGCCTCGGCCAGCACCTGGGCCCCTTCCGGGTCGTCGTCGGCGCTGCCGCCCACCAGGAGCAGGCGGGCGGTAACGTAGGGCTGTATCTTCTT
>CAYSYJ010000345.1:0-1537 GCA_964435105.1 uncultured Elusimicrobiaceae bacterium | reverse complement strand
GCCCTGGAACTGGAGCGGCTGGCCAACCACGTGGGCGACCTGGGCGCCCTGGCCAACGACGTGGGCTTCCTTCCCACCTCCAGCTTCTGCGGCCGAATCCGCGGGGATTTCCTCAACATGACGGCCCTGCTCTGCGGCAACCGCTTCGGCCGCGGCCTGTTCGTGCCGGGCGGGGTGGCTTTCGACCTGGACTTCGCGCTTATAAAAGAGCTGAAGCTGCGCCTCGAATCCGCCCTCCGCGACGTCGCTACCGCCGCGAACCTGCTTTGGGAGACCCCCTCGGTGACGGACCGGTTAGAGGAAACAGGCACGGTTTCCCGACAGACCGCCGAGGGCCTGGGGCTGGTAGGCCCGGCCGCCCGCGCTTCCGGCGTGCCGCTGGATACCCGGCGCAATTTCCCCTACGGGCCTTACGAGGATTTCACGGTGAGCGTCTCCGGCAGCGGCGACGTCTATTCGCGCGCCTATGTGCGCTGGCTGGAAATTCAGAAGTCGGCAGAACTGGTCTCGGGCTGGCTGGACGCCCTGCCCGAGGGGCCGCTGGCCGCCGAGTGCGGGCCGCTGCGCCCCGACGCCGGGGCCGTTTCTCTGGTGGAGGGCTGGCGCGGCCAGATCTGCCACGTGGCGCTGACCGGCCCCGACGGGCGCTTGCGCCATTACAAGGTGACGGACCCGTCCTTCCATAACTGGCAGGGGCTGGCGATGGCGCTGCGCGACGGCGAAATATCGGATTTCCCGCTCTGCAATAAGAGCTTCAACCTTTCCTATTGCGGGAGGGACCTGTGATCAGGACGCTGCTGGCCCGGCTGAAGCAGGGCTACCGCACCATGGATTTCCCCGCCCCCGGGCTGCAGCTGCCGCCCCGGGCGCTGGGCGCGCCCTCCGTCAGGCGCGCCGGCCTGGAGCGGGCCGCCGCGGCCTGCCCTTACGGGGCCATAGACGCCGGCGGGGCTTCGCTGGACCTGGGCCGCTGCGTCGCCTGCGGGGCTTGCGCCAAGGCGGCCCCGGAGGCGGTTTCTTTCTCGAGGGATTACCGGCTCTGCGCCTCTTCCCGCGGCGGCCTGGTGGTTTCCGGCGCGGAGATGAAGCGCGCCGAGGCGCTGGGCGGGGATTTGCGCCGCCTCTTCGGCCGCTCGCTGCGGCTGCGGCAGGTGAGCGCGGGCGGCTGCGGCGCCTGCGAGGCGGACTGCAATGTGCTGGGGACGCTGGCCTGGGACATGGGGCGCTTCGGCATACAGTTTGTGGCGTCCCCCCGGCACGCGGACGGGATACTCGTTACCGGCCCGGTGTCGCGCAACATGGAACTGGCGCTGCGCAAGACTTATGACGCCGTTTCTTCCCCCAAGATAGTGATCGCCTGCGGGGCCTGCGCCATCTCGGGCGGGCCCTACGCGGGGCACGAGGAATGCGCCGGCATTCCCGCGGATATCCCGGTGGACCTTTATATTCCCGGCTGTCCCCCCCATCCCATGACCATCCTCGACGGGCTGCTGCGCCTGCTCGGCCGCGTCGACTGACCCGCCTCAAGGGCAGGTGC
>CAYSYJ010000344.1:0-1538 GCA_964435105.1 uncultured Elusimicrobiaceae bacterium | reverse complement strand
GCGCTGCCGGTGCTGGGGGTAAGGCCCGCCGCCCCTTCGATAGAGACCGGCTTCCACGCCCTGCTCAATACGGTGGTCATCCATACCCACTCCGTTTACGCCAATATCCTCAATATGAGCGAGGAGGGGCACCGGCTGGGGGCGCGGCTGTTCCCGTCGGCCGAGTTCGTGCCCTACCGCTCGCCTGGGCCGCAGCTGTGCACGGCGATCAATGAAAGGGCCCGGGCCTCGGGGCCGCAGGTCTTCTTCCTGGCGAACCACGGCCTGGCGGTGGCTCACGCCGGGGTGGAAGGGGCGCTGGAATTGAACGAGAAGGTTAACGAGACCATCCGCCGCGGGCTGGGGCTGCCGCCTTACCCGCGGGTGGAGGCGGCGCAGGGGCTATCGGCCCATAACTCCGGGCGCCTGGCTCATTACGGCAGGGCTTTCATGCTGGAGCGCGTGCTGTCGCCCGATCAGGCGCTGTACTGCGGGCCGGCCGAGCTCGACGGGGCGGCCTCCCCGGCCGTCAACGAGGTGCTCACGGCGCTGTTCTATATCCTGGACTGTATGGCGGGGCTCAAATTGACGCCGCGCTTCCTCACCAAGTCCGACGTGGCCTATTTCGACACCATGAAAAGCGGCCGCTATTCCCGCAAATAACTAGAATTCCAGGTTGGGGCGCAGGATGAACTGTAAGCTGTTGGGGGTCTTCGTGCCCGGCGCGCCGTTGGAGAGGGGGCCGGAGTATTTCTTGTCGGCCGTCCAGACGAAGCCCAGCCCCAGCGTGAAGGCCACCCGCGAGTTCTTCGCCGGGAACTTCTTGTCCAGCACCAGGTAATGCCGTATCGGCTCCAGCTTCTTCTGCGAGAAGTCCGAGACGTATTCGAAGCCGCTGTTGTGCAGCCAGAAAGAAGTACGGCCCTTGGGCTTGAAATCGGTGCGGCTGCGGCGGAAGCCGACGAAGAAAGAATCCGCTATATGCGGGTTGTCGTGGAACTTCATCCCGCCGCGGAAGCTCCAGCGCAGGCTGCGGTCGGCCAGGATCTGCTCGCCTTTCAGCTTGCCCTCTAGCTGCACCCACCTGTCCCTGATCAGCACATTGTCCTTGATGTGATGCGTGCCCAGGTCCAGCAGCATGCCGGAATAGCCGTTGCGCTTGCCCTGGAAGGACTTGTTGATGGTATCGAAGGAGACCACGTTGCCGAGGAAGAAGGACAGCGCCCAGGGCTCCTCGAAGCCCGCCGTCACGGCCCTCACCGCGTTGAAGTTGCTCGACCACTGCATGTCCCGGTAAAAACCGGGCTGGTGGCGCCTGATAAGCGTGCCGGCATAGGGCAGCGGGTTCAGGCTCGCCTCCACCACCAGCGTGCGGGGCTGGTAGAACTTGGTGATCAGCTCCCTGTAGATCTCCAGTTCCGAATCCACCTCGAGGTGCGGGATGGGCTTGCCGGTGAGGCTGTTGTAGACGCCGACCGCGGAGTAGTAAGGGTCCAGCTCGATCTCGAAAGTGGTCTTTTTTTCGGCCGGCTCCTGGGCGAGGGCGAGAGCGGGCAGCA
>CAYSYJ010000343.1:0-1596 GCA_964435105.1 uncultured Elusimicrobiaceae bacterium | reverse complement strand
GGGGTGAAGATCGCGGTGACCGGCAAGAGCGTGCACCCGGGCAGCGCCAAGAACGCCCTGGCCAACGCCGCCCGCATAGCCGCCGACATCGTGGCCTCCTGGCCGGAGAACCTGCTGCCGGAGACCACGGAGAAGCGCGAAGGCTTCATCATGTTCACCGACATCGCCGGGGAGATAGAGAAGGCGGAGGTCAGCGGCATAGCCCGCGAGCACGACCTGAAGAAGCTCAAGGCCATGGAGCGGCAGCTGGAGGCCATCGTGGCGGCCAAGCGCCTTAAGTACCCGCTGGCGAAGATAGAGCTCTCCTTCCGCGAGCAGTACCGCAACATGAAGCAGGTCATAGCCCGGCATCCCGAGGTCATGGACAAACTGCTGGCCGCCGTGAAGACGACCGGCCTCGAGCCGCATATCAAGCCCGTGCGCGGCGGCACCGACGGGGCCCGCCTCTCCTTCATGGGCCTGCCCACCCCCAATGTCTTCACCGGGGGCTATAACTACCACGGCCGCTACGAGTGGGTATCCCTCGACGGCATGAACAAGTCCGCGCAGGTGCTGGTGAACCTGGCCCGCGGCTGGGCCGAATAAGGAGGCCGCATGGCCAGCCGCAGATTGATCGAACTTTTCCTGGAACTGGCGCGACTGGACGGGCAGTCCGGCCGCGAGGCGCCCGTGGCCAAATTCGCCGCGGAGTTCCTGCGCAAGCTGGGGCTGCAGCCGCGGCTCGAAGAGCCGCCCGCGGGCGCCAACGCCGGGAACGTGGTCTGCCCCGTGGGTGGCGGCGGGGAATTTGTGCTGCTGGCCCACATGGATACCGCCCGCAACACCTCGCGCACGGAGCAGGCCGTGGCCGCCGACCGGATCGCTTCCGACGGCAAGGGCCAGCTCGGGGCGGACAACCGCGCCGGCATGGCGGCTATCCTTTACGCCGTCGAGCGCGCCGTGCACACCTCCTCCCCGACCAAGCCCTTCACCATCGCCTTCACCGTGCAGGAGGAGACCACCATGGCCGGCGGCCGCGCCCTGGCCCTGCCGCCCTCCGTCAAACAGGGTTTCGTTTTCGACTCCTCTCTCGACCCCGGCAGCTACGCCGTGTCCTCGCCCGGGGCCGCCGTCTTCCAGGCGGAGGTGCAGGGCAAGCCCTCCCACGCGGGGATAGCCCCCGAAAAGGGCGTCTGCGCCATCCGCATAGCCGCCAAAGCCCTCGCCTCGCTCGAGTTCGGCCGCCACGACGACGAGACCACCTCCAATATCGGCACCATCGCCGGGGGGGAGGCCACCAACGTGGTACCCCCTTCGGCCCTGGTCAAAGGCGAAGTCCGCTCTCTCGACCAGGCCAAAGTGGAGCCCCGGCTGGCCGCCATCAGGGCGGCTTTCGAAAGGGAGTCCGCGGCGGCGGGCGGCGCCGTAAAGTTCTCCTGGGCCTGGGATTTCGAACCCTACCGGCACGCCCCCGGCGCCCCGGTCCGCCAGGCCGCCGAGGCCGCCCTGCGCTCCGCCGGGCTTACTCCCGCCGCCGTCCCTTCCCACGGCGGCAGCGACGCCAATTCCCTGAACGCCAAAGGCATAGCCGCCGTGAATTTCGGCATCGGCGCCCGC
>CAYSYJ010000342.1:0-1628 GCA_964435105.1 uncultured Elusimicrobiaceae bacterium | reverse complement strand
TACGCCACGGTGGGCGGCGAGCCGGCCAAGGTGGCGGTGGCCGTCCTGGTGGAGCACGGCGAGCACGGCTCCTCCGCCGCGGCCCCGATAGCCAGGGCCGTGATGGAAGCCGCCCTCCGCGAAGATCTTAAAGAGGCCCGGGAGGCCGCCAGGCAGGCCCGCGAGGCCGCGCGGCGCGACGCCGCCAGGCCCGCGGCTGCCCCGGCGCTGCCGGCGCCCGCCGCCAGGGGGGCCCTGTGATCTCCACCGCGCAGTCGGGCCTGAAGAAGAACCGCATGGACTGGGCCCTGTTCCTGGCCGTGCTGGCCCTGCTGACGCTCGGCACCATAGCCGTCCTCTCCTCCGTGTCGGTGCTGCCGCAGCAGGCGCGCCTCATCCGCACCCAGCTTATCGCCATCCCCCTGGGGCTGATAGCTTTCGGCATCGGCTGGAGCCTGAACTACCAGGTCTACCAGGACCAGTGGAAATACGTCTACGGCATCCTGCTGGTCTTCCTGGCCGGGGTGCTGCTGTTCGGCGTGGTGGACAAGGGCGCCCGGTCCTGGTACCGCCTGCCCTTCTTCTCGGTGCAGCCGTCGGAGTTCGCCCGCGTGGGGCTGATCCTGGCGCTGGCCAACTTCCTGGACAAGCGCATCAACAAGATCAAGGAACTGCAGACCGTGCTGGGCGCTTTCGCGCTCTGCCTGCCGGTGTTCTTCCTGCTCATCAAGCAGCCGGACTTCTCCGCCATCCTCATCACCTTCCCCGTGGCGCTCATCATGCTGTTCGCCGCCGGGGCCAGCGTCTTCCACCTGTCCATCATCCTGGGCTACGCGGCCATCTCCGGGCTGTTCCCGGTGCTCTGGACCATCATAGGCCTGAACCCGGAACTGCTGGACAGCCGGCTGGTGGGTTATTTCTTCAGCCTGCCCTCCAGCTGGCTGAATTCCCTGATCTTCCTCGGGGCGGTGGGGGCGGGCTCGTGGGCGCTGTGGCGCCTGTCGGTCAAACTCTACGCCAACGTGACGGGCATCTATTTCGCCGGGGCGGCCCTGGTGCTCATATTCGGCTTCTTCTCCGGGGTGCTGGTCAAGAACCAGATGAAGGATTACCAGCAGAAGCGGCTGGAGGTGTTCCTGTCCCCGGAGTCGGACCCGCGGGGCGCGGGCTACAACCTGCTGCAGGCGCGCATCGCCGTGGGGTCGGGAGGCATTTTCGGGCGCGGCGTTTTCTCGGGCACGCAGTCGCGGCTGGGCTTCGTCCCCGAGAGGCATACGGATTTCATCCTGGCCGTGGTGGGCGAGGAGATGGGCTTCTGGGGCATGCTGCTGGTGATGGGGCTTTACGTGCTCGTCATGCGCAGGGTGATGATGGGAGCGAAGGTGGCCCGCGACCGTTTCGGCTACCTGGTGAACTGCGGCATCTTCGCGATGTTCCTCGTCTATTTCGGGATAAATTTCGGCATGCTCCTGGGGTTCGCCCCGGTGGCCGGGGTGCCCCTGCCGCTGCTTTCCTACGGCGGGTCCAACCTGGTGGCCACCATGGCGGCGGTGGGGATAGCCGAGTCGGTGTACGCCCGGAGGTACGCCCTGGTATGACGGAAGGCCCCAAGTCGCGCATCAGGCTGAAGTTCGCCCGGCTCGCCGCGG
>CAYSYJ010000341.1:0-1670 GCA_964435105.1 uncultured Elusimicrobiaceae bacterium | reverse complement strand
CCGGTTTTGGCGGTCCAGAGCGCCACATTGGTGTCCAGCCCGGCAGAAGCCAGGTATTCCCCGTCTGGCGAGACGGCCAGGGCCTCCACGGCCGCGCTATGCCAGGCCAGGGTCCTGAGCGGGGTTTCGGCCGCGGGCTTCGAAGGCGCGGCCGGCGCGGCCCAGAGGGCCGCCGGCAGAAGGACGCAGAGAATTTTCATCATAAAGGCCTCCCGTTATATTTTACACAATGGAACGGGCGGCGGGCTCAAAATATTCTAGAATTGCGTAATGGCGCTCAAGCTGCTCATCAACTCCCTCTACCGCGGCGGCGCGGAGAAACAGCTGGCCGCCCTGGCCGGGCGCCTGCCCGCGGACGAGCTGCTGCTCCTGGAGAACGAGGTCTCCCAGGCGGCCTCCCCCGCCCCCCGCCCGCTCTCCGCGCACGGCTCCGGCACCAGCCCGCTGCTCAAGACCGCCTTCATCCCGGTTTACGCCCGGCGCCTGTCCGCCCTGGCGGGGCGCGGGGATACGGTGCTGTCCTTCATGGAGCGGGCCAACCTGGTGAACGTGCTGGCCGGGCGCCGCTCGGGCCACCGCTCCGTCATCTGCGAGCGCACACGTCCCTCCGGGGAATTTTCCGGCCTGCGCGGCCTGCTGATGCGCCCCCTCATTAGCCGCTACTACCCGCTGGCCGACATAGTGGTGGCGAACTCCGAGGGAGTAAGGCGCGACCTGGCCGCCAATTTCGGCGTGCCGGCGGAGAAGGTGCGCGTGATCCACAACGCCTGCGACGCCGCGGCCATAGCCGCGGCGGCCGCCGCCCCCCTGCCCGAAGGGTGGGCGGGCGTCTACGCCCGCCCCGTGCTGGTAACCAGCGGCCGCCTGACCGCGGCCAAGGGCCACTGGCACCTGCTCAGGATCTTCCGGGAATTGAAGGCCGCCGCGCCGGAGGCCGCCCTGGTGCTGGTAGGAGAAGGCGAGCTGAAGGAGCCGTTGCGGCGGCTGGCCGGGGAGCTGGGGCTGGAGACTTTCTCCGGCGAAGGCGCCCCGCCCGCCGGCGCGGACGTCTATTTCGCCGGTTTCAGGGAGAACCCCTACCCTTTCCTCGCCCGTGCCTCGCTCTTCGTTTTCACTTCCCTCTGGGAAGGTTTCCCCAACGCGCTGCTGGAAGCGCTGGCCTGCGGCGTGCCCGCCGCGGCCGCCGACTGCGCCGCCGGCCCGCGGGAGATAATCGCCCCGGCCTCCGACCTGTCTTCCGTCGCGGCCGTGCCGGAAAGGTCCCCTTACGGCCTGCTGCTGCCTCCGCTTTCCGGCAACCGCCTTGGCGCGGGGCCTGCAGAACCCGCCGAGGAACTCTGGGCTGACGCCCTGCGCGCCTTCCTGGCCGACGCCCCGGAACTGAAGCGCTGCGCCGAAGCCGGCCGCCTCCGGGCGGCGGATTTCTCCCCCGCCCGGGCGGACCGCCTCTGGCGCGAACTGCTGGGGCTGAAGGCTATTTAGTTTTAGACCGGCGCCGCGGCTCCCTGCGCTTGGGCGCCTCCAGGAATATCTCCGCGCTTTCCGACCAGGGGCTGTAGGCGGCCCCGTCGGAACCCATCACCCGCATAAAGTAACCGGCCTCCGCCTTGAGCGGCAGGCCCGCCGCCTTGTAGGCGCAGGTGTCGGTAAAGACGTCGGCCAGTGGGGGC
>CAYSYJ010000340.1:0-1679 GCA_964435105.1 uncultured Elusimicrobiaceae bacterium | reverse complement strand
CGAGGCCCAAAAGCTCCAGGCGGCCGGCGCCCTTCTCTACCGCGACCTGTACGGCCGCTACTCCGAGCTTTCGGAAATGGGCCGCGCTCCGCTGATGGACGAGGCCGGCATGATCTCCTACTCCGCCGAGAACGCGAGCCACAAGGAGTCCATAGCCGCGGCGCTCAAGAGCGTACAGGGCTACAGCCCCGACATGAAGGGGACCGAAGGCTGGTACGAGGCCGGCGACGCCGGCGCGGACGCCGTCTTCGGCGCGGAAGCCGCCCTGCGCTTTCTGAAGGCGCAGGAAGCAAAACTGGTGGCCGCCCACGGCAAGGCCATGGCCGACTTCAAGGCCAACACTTCAGCGGACCTCTCCGCCCTCGGCTCGCTGCCCGACGAGCAGTACGGCGCCGCCATAGAGAAGCTCTTTGCCCCGGTGGCGCGCGCGGAGGAAGCCAAGAATTCGATAATCGAAGAAGTCAGGAAGTCGGAGTTCTGGGGGGGCAAGCCCTGGGAGCGCACCGGCTTCTGGACCGTGAAGGCTGGGCAGGCGCGCGACGAACTGGAAAAAGCCACGGCGGCCTTCTGGGAGAGCGCCCAGGGGAGGGCCATAAGCGACGCCCGCCGCGCCAGGGAAGTGCAGCAGGCCGCGGACAAGCGCGACCCGGGCATGCCGCTGGTCAAGAAGCTCTACGAGGACTTCGCCCGCGCCTACTCCTCGCGCGACGCGGCCAAAGTGCTGGCGCTGGTCTCCCCCGACTGGGGCGCCGGCGACGGCACCACCGTGAGCGAACTGGAGGAGCAGCTGCGCGCCGTCTTCCGGGTCAATGACGAGGTGACCGCCACCGTCAGCGGCCTGAGCGTGACCAATGACGGCCCGGGCCGTTACACGGCCTACTACAACCTCAACATAAAGAGCCGGATCTACAAAAAGAACATCAAGCGCGAGGAGAACTCCTCGGTCTCGGAAAAGGTGGTGGTGGAGGGGGGCAGGGCCCGCATCCTCAAGACCGACGCCGGCGGCTACTGGGAGATAAAATAGCCGCAAAAACAAGCGCTTTTCGGGCCGAAGCCCCCCGGAGACGGGGGGCTTTTCGTTGACTGATAAAGGGTATAATTAATATAATCAGAACCAAAGGATAAAAACCTGAAACTAAGACAAAAGAGAGTGAAAACAATGGCATTAACCAAGAACAAGATAAGAGAGATCGCGGAAAAGTTCTCCGCTAAACCCAACGATACCGGTTCCGCCTCCGTGCAGGTGGCGCTCGTGACCGAGCGCATACAGTATCTTTCCAAGCACCTCATCGCCAGCCCCAAGGACAACGCCTCAAAGCGCGGCCTGTCCAAGCTGGTGTCGCAGCGCAAGCGCCTTCTGAGCTACCTCGAAGCCAACAACCGCGAGGAGTACAAGAAGGTCATCAAGGCCCTTGGCCTGAGGAAATAACCATGACCCACAACAACAAACCGCTCCACCTGGACGTCCAGGTGGGGGATAAGACCATTTCTTTCGAGACCGGCTGGCTGGCCAAGCAGGCCGGCGGCGCCGTGACGGTGCGCATCGGCGACACCGTGATCCTCTCGACCGCCGTCCAGGCCAATAAGCCCAAGGACACGCCCCCGGCCTTCGTGCCGCTCAGCTGCGACTACAAGGAGCGCACCTACGCCGCCGGCAAGATCCCGGGCGGCTTCTTCAA
>CAYSYJ010000339.1:0-1711 GCA_964435105.1 uncultured Elusimicrobiaceae bacterium | reverse complement strand
TATCCTCGATGTGCGACGCCTTCTCCGGCGTGTCGTCGAACTTGAAGACCAGTTCCGGCACGTTCTTGAGGCGCAGGCGTTTGAACAGCAGCGACCGCAGCTCCCGGGCGTTGGCGGCCAGGAGCAGCTCCTTGCGCCTGCGGTCCTCGGGGGTGCCCAGCACGGAGTAGTAGACGTACAGCACCTTGCCGTCGCTGGTCAGCGTGGCCCCGGTCAGGGTCAGGATGCCGTGCGTATTTACGCCGTTGACCTTGCGCAGGGCCCCGCTGATCTCCTGCAGGAAGAGCTCCTTCAGCCTTTCGTTGCGTTTTGAAGCCACGTTCTCAGGCGGACGGCGCCGACAGGCGCCGTATGCGCTCCTCCTTGGTGATGGCCTCGACCATGTCCTCGGGCTGGAAGTCCTTGAAGCCGTCGATCAGGATACCGCACTCCATATCCTTCTGCACGACTTCCTTGACGTCCTCCTTGAAGTGCTTGAGGCCGCTGATCTTGCCGGTGCCGGCGATCTCCTTGCCGCGCATGACGCGAACCTGCTGGTTGCGCACGAGCTTGCCCTCGAGCAGGCGCGAGCCGGCGATCTTGCCGGAGCTGAGGTCGAAGATCTGCAGGATCTTCGCCCGGCCGGTGACCGTCTCCACGATCTCGGGGGCCAGCAGGCCGCTCATCGCGGCGCGCACGTCCTCCAGCAGGTCGTAGATGATGCTGTACTCGCGGATCTCGACGTCGGCCGACTTGGCGGCCTCGCGGACCTTGCTGTCGGCGTCCACGTGGAAGCCGAGGATGACGGCCGAGCTGGCCTTGGCCAGCAGCACGTCGGACTCGGTGATGTTGCCGATGCCGGTGTGCAGCATCTGGATGGCCACCTCGTTGGTGCTCATCTTCTCGAGCGAGTCCTTGATGGCCTGCTGCGAGCCGAACACGTCGGTCTTGAGCACGACGTTCAGGTTCTTGAGCAGTTTCTGGTCCACCTGGGACTTGAGCGACAGGAGGGAGACGTGCTTCTGGTGGCTGAGGGCCTCCTCGCGCCGGTTAAGCTTGCGCTTGTCGGCGATATGGCGGGCCTCCTTCTCGTTCTCGGCCACCTTCATGACGTCGCCGGCGGTGGGCACTTCGCCGCTGATGCCGAGCACCTCGGCCGGCATGCTGGGCTTGAGCTCGTCGAGCCTGGCGCCGCGGTCGTCCACCAGGGCGCGCACCTTGCCGTGCGCGGCGCCCACGGTGAACGGATCGCCCACCTTGATGGTGCCGGTCACGTTGATGATGGTCGCCACGATACCCTTCTTGGGGTCGAGGCGCGATTCGATGACGATGCCCTGGCCGGGCTTGTCCGGGTTGGCCTTCAGCTCCATCAGCTCGGCCTGGATGCTCACGATCTCGAGCAGCTTATCGAGGTTCGTGCGCTTCTTGGCGGAGATCTCCACCATGGGCGTCTTGCCGCCCCAGTCCTCGGGCAGCAGGCCGTGGTTGGACAGCTGCTGCTTGATCTGCTGGGAGTTGGCCGTGGGCAGGTCTATCTTGTTGATCGCCACTATGATAGGGGCGTCGGCGGCCTTCGCGTGGTTGATGGCCTCCAGGGTCTGGGGCATGACGCCGTCGACCGCGGAGACGACCAGCACGACGATGTCGGTGATCTTCACGCCGTGCGCGCGCATGGCGGTGAAGGCCTCGTGGCCGGGGGTGTCCAGCACGGTGATCTTGCCGCGGGGGGTGG
>CAYSYJ010000338.1:0-1714 GCA_964435105.1 uncultured Elusimicrobiaceae bacterium | reverse complement strand
CCCTCGAACTGCTGAAGCGGGCCGAGCCCAAAGCCAAAGCCTCGGACGTCTCTTTCTGGAATATCCTGGGAGACCTGGCCTGGCATTTCGGGGACATAGACACCGCCGTCAAGGCCGCCTTGACCCTGGAAAGTGCCGGCGTGGCGGCCGAGCCCGAATACGACCGGCTGACCGCCTATTACCGCGCCATGGGCCTGGACCGGGAGGCCGAAGCGGCTTATGCCAAAGCCTGGACCGCCACGTACAAGACATATTTCCTGATGAACTGGCTGTCCCTGATAGCCGCGCGGGGAGACAACCCCGCCCTGCTGCGGGCCGTGTCCTCCCTCACCCCGCAACAGGAGGCGCAGGCCGGGGAAACTCAGTACTACTGGTCGCTGAAAGCCCTGGCAGAAACCGCGGCGGGCCGCCCCCAGGGGGCCCTGGCGGCCTATGAAACCGCCCTGCGCCTGGAGCCCGACTCGGAAGAGGCCAAGATACAATTGCTGTGGTTCCTGTCCTCCGCCGGGCTGGACGCCCGGCTGCGGGAGCGCGTGGGGATCCTCTCGGCCGGGGGCGGGGAGATGCCGGAGAAACAACTGGCCCTCGCCTACGCCTATCTCGCCATCGACGACCCTCAGGCTTCGCTGGCGAGGCTGGCCGCCTACGCGGCGCTGCGCCGGCAGCCCGCGGACGGGGAACTGCGCGCCGACGCCGCCGAAGCCGCCGGCCGCGCGGACGAGGCCCGAGATATCCGTTTCTCCCGGTGGCTGGAACTGGCCGCGGCCCGCAAGTCAGGGACCCTTTCCGCCTCGGAAGGGGCTGCCTGGCTGAGGCTGTGCGCCGGTTTCTGCGCGGCTCCGCGCTTCGCGGCCGAACTCTCCCTGCTGGGCCCGGCCTTGCCGCCGGAAGCCGCCCTCAACGCGCGCCTGGCCCGGGCCTCGCTGGCGGGAGAGACGGAAGCCGCCGCCCGCCTGGGCCGGATGCTGCGGGAAAGGCCCGCCTGGCTGCGCCTTTCCGAAGCGTTGGAAGCCGGGGACGCCGCGGAAATCTCCGGCCTGCTGCGGGAAGACTTCGACTCCCTGCCTTTCAGGGACAGGATAAACGCGCTGCAGCTCGCCGGCCTGGACGACGAAGCCGCCGCGGAAACGGCGAGCCTGTACTGGCGCAACGGCACGGACCTTTTCCTGAACCTGAAAGCCGCGGAACTGCTGGACCCGGCAACCCCCTCCCTCACCCACTCCTTTCTTTACCGTAAGCGAAAAACGCTGGAGACTTCCGCGGCCGCGCTGGCACTGCGCGCGCCGGCCGGAGAGAATCTGGCCATAACCGCCGGAGGTTCCTTTTTCCGGCGTAACGCCGCCGCCGGCGGGGCGCTGCTGCTAGCCCGCAAGGAAGACAAGGACGCCTGGGCCGGCCTGGCCTGGGACGGGCGCCGCTGGGACGCGGCACTGAAGGCGGGCGGCCGCCGCGCCTCGGAAAAGTTCTTCACGGCGGGTCTGGAGGCCTCCCGGGCGCTCCGGAAAGGTTTCAAAGCGGAATTCTCAGCCGGTTACGGCGCGCGGGCCGAGGAATCCCTGAACCTTGAAACGGCCGGGCTGAAGGATTTTTTCTCGGCCTACCTTTCAGGCCCCCTGCCGCGGCCATACTACTTCCGGCTGGGGGCGGAAGCCTCGCAGTTCCTCTCGCAGGACCGCGTCTACGCCGGAAGGCTGAACTCCATTCGGGCTGAACT
>CAYSYJ010000337.1:0-1715 GCA_964435105.1 uncultured Elusimicrobiaceae bacterium | reverse complement strand
CACCTCGGCCAAGATCTTCGACCGCATCCTGGACGACAAGATCCTCTGCGCCCTGCAGCAGCCCACCTTCGTCTTCGACCACCCGACGGCCATTACGCCGCTGGCCAAGTGCAAGCCCGGGGACGAGAGCCTAGTGGAGCGCTTCGAGTTCTTCGCCGGCACCGAGGAGATCGCCAACGCCTACTCCGAGCTCAACGACCCCGAGGACCAGAAGAGCCGCCTGGTGGAGCAGCTCCGCCAGCAGCAGGAGGAGAACAACGGCGAGGCCGACATCCTCGACAAGGATTTCATCACCGCGATGGAGTACGGGATGCCCCCCATGGGCGGCATCGGCATCGGCATAGACCGGGTCACGATGCTGCTGACCGGCAAGCCGTCCATCCGCGAGGTGGTGCTGTTCCCTCTCCTGCGCCCGGCCGACGCCCCCGCGGAGAAGTGAGCTCCCGCCGGCGCCGCCGGCCCATGACCATGTCCACGGAATTCTTCATAGCCCGCCGTTACCTGCTGGCGAAGCGGAAGGGCCTTTTCGCCATGATCACCACCTTCATCGGGGTGGCCGGCGTGGCCCTGGGCGTGGCCGCGCTCATCGTGACGCTGGCCATCATGGACGGTTTCCAGTCCGATATCAAGCGCAAGGTCATAGACGCCCAGGCCCACATTACGGTCTACGGCCGCATGCAGCCCCGGGACCTGGAGACGGTGCGGGCGGCGCTGGGCCGCGACCAGCGCGTCGCCGCCTTCTCGCCCTTCGTGCTCGGGCAGGCCATACTTACTTTCGACAACCGCTCCACCGGGGTGGTGGTGAAGGGCTTCGACCCCGCCGCCGAGTTCTCGGTCAATAACCTCCGGGGCGCGCTGACCCGCGGCTCCTGGGCCCCGCTGGAGAACCCGGCCAAGGGCCAGCCTCCGCCGATAGTGCTGGGGGAGGAGCTGGCCAAGAACCTCGGCCTCTGGGTCGGCGACGACGCCATCATAGTCTCGCCCCAGGGCTCCGCGGCCGCCGGCCTGGGGCTGCTGCCCAAGATGAGGAAATTCAGGGTCGCCGGGCTGCTGCGCACCGGCTACTACGAGTTCGACAATACGATGGCCTACTGCTCCCGCGCCGCCGCGGGGGACTTTTTCGGCTCGCCGGGCGGCGCCAACGGCGCCGGCGTCCGCCTCAAGGATATCGACGAGGCCGGGCCCGCCGCGGCCGACCTGCGCAGGACCCTCGGCTTCGGCTACACGGTGAAGACCTACGCCGACATGAACCAGACCCTCTTCGCGGCCCTCAAGCTGGAGAAGTTCGTGATGACGCTGGTCCTGGCGCTGATAATCCTGGTCGCCACCTTCAATATCGCCTCCAACCTGCTCATGATGAGCGTGGAGAAACTGCGGGACATCGGCATCCTGCGGGCCATGGGGGCCGGCCCGGCCTTCATCCGCAGGGTCTTTTTCTGGGAAGGCAACCTGATAGCCCTGACCGGCATCACGCTGGGCGTGCTGCTGGGCGTGTGGATCTCGGTCTTCCTCGCGGTTTACCCGGTGGTGGAGCTGCCTTCCGACATCTATTACGTGACCAAGGTGCCGGTGCGCCTGGAGCTGGCCGACATCCTGGGCACCGCGGCCGTCAGCTACCTGCTATGCATGCTCAGCGCCGTGTACCCGGCGCTGCGGGCGTCCCGGGTAAGCCCGGTGGACGCCATACGCTATGGATAAGATCGTCGAGATAGCCG
>CAYSYJ010000336.1:0-1731 GCA_964435105.1 uncultured Elusimicrobiaceae bacterium | reverse complement strand
CCAGCCAGCACATGCAGCTGCCCATCCGCATCGAGGTCGCCAAGTCCGGGACCGCCGCCCAGAACGTGGTCCAGGAGCTCTACATCGTGCGCTCCTCCTATAAGCCGATGCTCCTGATGAAGCTGCTCGAGAAGTACGCCGGCACGGTGCTGGTCTTCGTCGAGACCCGCTACGACGCCATGAAGGTGGCCGGCTACCTCAGCTACGCCGGCTACGCCGTGGCCGAGCTGCACTCCGACCGCTCCATGGGCCAGCGCAAGGAGGCGATGGAAGGCTTCAAGAGCGGCAAGTACCGCATCATGGTGGCCACCGACATCGCCGCCCGCGGCATCGACGTGACCGGCATCGAGCTGGTGGTCAACTACGAAATGCCCGCCGAGGACGACGCCTACGTGCACCGCATAGGCCGCACCGGCCGCGCCGGCCAGCCCGGGCGCGCCGTTACCTTCGCCATGCCCGAGCAGGGCGGCGACGTGCGCAGCATCGAGACCCTGACCGGCATCCCCATGACCCAGGTCACCCACCCCGACGTGCCGGCCGAGACCCTGTGGGGCTACAATCACGCGGCCGCGGGCCGCGGCTGGAACCAGCGCTCCGCCCGCCGGCCCTCCGGAGGCGGCGGCCGCAGGCGCCGCTGAGCCAGGACTTAAAGCGAAAGAGAAAGGCCGCCCACCCGGGCGGCCTTTTCTCTTTTACGCGGCGCCAGTCCCCGGGGGTCAGTCCGACCCGCCGTAGAGGGCGTCGAACTCCGCCTGGTAGGCGCGGACATATTCCGGTTCAGCGGTGAAGATGGTGTTCTCCGTATTGGAGGTTTCGGCGGTGACGGTCCAGTTGAAGGAGCCGTTGATGAGCAGGCGGCCGTCGAGCACGGCGAACTTGTTGTGCATCTGGCCTTTCTCCTTGCGGCCGTCCTTCCAGCGCAGGGCTATATGGCTGGCCTTGGCCTCCTGGAAGAAGGGGAACTTCTGGCCGCGGAAGAGCAGCAGCTTCACCGCCACGCCGCGCCCGGCGGCGCGCTTGAGGGCGTCCATGATATTGGCGGAAGTGAGCGTGAACATGGCCACGTCCGCCGATGAGCGCGCGGCGTCCAGGGCCTTGACGATGGCGGCCTCCGTGCCGCCGCGGGGGGAGAAGGCGTAGTCGGGGAGCGAGACTCCGTTGAACTGCACGTCGGGAGTGGGGTCCGAAGGCGGGGGGGTGGGCTTGGCGGCCGGCGCCTCGGGCTGGCCGGCGGGACGGGCCTGGGCCCACATCCAGTCGAAATTGCGGCCGTAGCCGCCGACTATATCCGGGTCGGCGGTGAACATTATGTTCTCGTAGCTGAAGCTTTCGGCGAAGCCGCTCCAGTTGGCGGAGCCGGTCTGCAGCAGGGTCCCGTCGAAAACCGCGTACTTGCAGTGCATGGCGCCGCTGCCGCCGCGGCCGTTCATGGCCCGCGTCTCGATGCCGGAGTCGATTACGGCCTGGATCTGCCTGCCGGCCTGGGGGTAGACATGGGCCGCGTCGAAGAGGACCCGGACCTTCACCCCGCGCTCCTTCGCGCGGACCAGGGCCGCCACGGTGCCGTCGATCTGCAGGTTGTAGAGCGCCACGTCCAGCGTGCGGGAGGTCCTGTCTATGGCGCTCACTATGGGCGCCGCCAGAGGCTCCCTCTCGGTGAAAACATAGGCGGGCAGGCCGGTCCAGTCATAGCCGGCCCTTTCCGGGGCCCCGGCCGGCAGGGCGCCGCCG
>CAYSYJ010000335.1:0-1733 GCA_964435105.1 uncultured Elusimicrobiaceae bacterium | reverse complement strand
CCGGCCTTCATTTTCTCTTCTTTCTCTAAATCGCTCATTGGGCCTCCTACTTGCCTTCCACGCTCTGTATCATCTTCACGACGCCGTCGATGATGGCCTCGGGGCGCACCGGGCAGCCGGGGATGTAGACGCTCACCGGCAGCACCGAGCCGAGGCTGCCGGGCACCACGCCGTAGCAGCCGTCGAACACGCCGCCGGAGCAGCCGCAGGCGCCTATCGCCATGACGAACTTGGGCTCCGGCATCTGGTCGTAGATGGTCTTGAGGCGCTTGGCCTGCTGGCGGGTGATGGGCCCGCTGACTACGAGGATGTCGGCGTGGCGCGGGGTGGCCTTCTGCACGATGCCGAACCGCTCGATGTCGTACTTGGGCGTCAGCGCGTCCACGATCTCGATGTCGCAGCCGTTGCAGGCCCCGGAGTTGAAGTGCAGGATCCAGGGGGACTTGAGCAACGACCAGGTTATCAGTTTGTCTATGGTTTTCATGGTATTATCCGACGAAGAGTATCGCGAGGATCACGACGACGGCGGCCAGGTAGGCCCCCACCATCTCGAGGCCCGCGGACAGCGGGTTGAAGCTCCAGGTGGCCAGCATCAGGCCCGCCACGTGCAGCAGGGTGAAGAAGATGGCGAACGGGAAGAAGCCCTGGTAGTCGGGGATGGCCTTGGCCTGGTCCTCGGGCACGTCCTCGCCGCAGCCGTAGGGCTTGTGCTTGGCGGAGCCCGGCACGCGCGCCGGCTTGGCGGACAGCGGCGAGAGCAGGGCTGAGAGGGCCGTCACGAACAGCAGGGAGACGGCGAAGGCGACCGGCGGGAAGAGCAGTATGTCCATCAGCATAGGTTATCCTTTGAGGCCGTCGAGCTTCCAGATATCGGCCGTGCCGTGCACGCGGAAGTTCTTGACCAGGAGGGCCAGGCCCGCAGCCACGACCACGACCTCGATGACGATCATGGTGATCAGCAGGGCCTGCGCGAACACGATGTTCGCGGTCAGGGCCCCGGCCGAGATCACGGTCAGCATGGCGCCCTTGGAGACGATCTCCAGGCCGATGAGCTGCCGCACGATGCTGCGGGAGGCCAGCATGCAGTAGAAGCCGATGAAGATCAGCAGGGCTATCAGGTACCAGTCCATCGCGAAAACGCTCATTTCTCGGTCCTCCTCGGGAACACCGACTTGATCACGAACACGCCGGCGGCCAGCATCAGGATCTGGCCCAGCAGGTCGGGGCGGCGCAGGTCCCACAGCGCCAGGCCTATGGCCGGCGAGCCCGACGCCATGCGGCGCCAGGCGGCCAGCTCCTCGAAGAAGGGCGGCAGGTAGTACCAGCCGGCTATCGCGAAGATCGCGGCCGCCAGCGGCAGCGCGTAGAAGCGGGCCCGGTTCTCGGGGTGCGCCTCGTCCTCGTGGCGGATCAGGCTGACCGCGCCGATGAAGAGGACCGTGATGAGCCCGGCGCAGACGCTGAGCTCGAACACGCCGGCCCAGGGGGCGCCGAGGTTGAAGAAGATCAGCGAGACGCAGACGCTCAGCAGCGCCAGCATGACGGCGCTGGTCAGCAGCCTGCGGGCCATCACCGCCCACATGGCGAAGACGATGGCCAGCACGAACAGCAGGTTGTGGTAGATCATAAGATTATCCTTTCAGCCACCATCCGCACGTAGGTGAAGAAGTACGGGAACAGCAGGCCCAGCGCCACGATGAGGGCGCTCATCAGCACGGCCGGGGCCAGCAGCG
>CAYSYJ010000334.1:0-1739 GCA_964435105.1 uncultured Elusimicrobiaceae bacterium | reverse complement strand
CCTCGCGCTCCGCGGCGCGGCCGGCGGCCGGGAACAGCAGGGCCCAGGCGAGCAGCAGCAGTGGGGGGAGCTGGCGGCGCATGGCGGCGGGGCTCAGGGGAGTATCTCCCCGTCCTTGAACCAGATGGCGATCTCGCGCTCGGCTTCCCCGGCGTTGCCGGAGGCGTGCACGACGTTCTCGAAGTAGCCGTGCTTGTGGCAGATACGGCCGAAAGCCCCGCGGATAGTGTCCGGGGAGGCGTCCTCGGGGTTGGTCGCGCCCACGGCCGCGCGGATGTTCTTCACCGCGTTATCGCCCTGGTAGACCAGGGCCAGCACGCGGCGCTTGGGGTCGCCGTGGTATTCGCCCTTTATAAAATTGATAAGGTGCTCGAACAAGTTCTTGTCCTTGAAAGGGCCTACGCCCTCGAGCAGGGCGTAATGTTCCCTCGCCAGCTTGTCGGTCACCACGGCGATCTTGGCGCCGACCAGCTCCATGTGGGTGTTCTCCAGCCTGTCGATGGCCAGGCCGGCCAGGTGCCTTTGCATGCCGTCGGGCTTTACCAGTACCAGTGTTCTCTCTATAGCCATTCCCGCCTCCGGTCCAAAATGCGCCGCCGAATCCCCATTCTACCTTTTTGGGGCTTTTCCGCAAAGGCCGGCCGCCGTTGCGGCCCACAGGGTGCTTTATGGTATAGTTTCCTGCGTGAAAAGCAGGTTCGACAGGCTGATAGAGGAAGGGGAGGGTTTCCGGGCCGATTTCCTGGACGGCTACCGCTACCGCTGGTACCGCTATTCCCCGCTTAACGCCGGCTACGCCCGCTGGAAGCGCGACTGCCTGGCCCTGCTCAGGGAGGCCTTCGGCCCGGCCAGCGGCCTGTACTCCTCGCTGGCCGAAGCCGAGAAGGGCTTCGGCGGCAGGGCTCCCGGTTCCGTCTTCAGCCTGTTCCTGGGGACGCTGAAGCAGGCCGCGGCCGAGTACTCGGCCGCTCCCGCCGCGCCCGCCTACGCTTCGGACCTCGTCGAGGACGTGCTCGCCCGCGCCGAGGCCCTCGCCGCCAGGGGCCACTACGCGTCGGCCATGTCCCTGGCCGGCACCATGCTGGAAGGGCTGCTGCGCCGGCTGTGCGCGGCCCGCGGCGTGTTCTGCCCCGCCGGGGCGTCCCTGGAGAGCGTTAACGACCGCCTGCTGGAAGCCCGCGTTTACGGCGCGCCGCGCCACAGGGAGGTGGCCCGGCGCCTGGCGCTGCTGCGCAGCGCGGAGCTCTGCTATATAGACAAGCTCAACGCCTCGAACGTGGGGGAGGCGGTGGCCTGGCTGCGCTCCTTCGCGGCGGAGTATTTTCCCTCGGCCGCCGGCCCGCGCCGCGGCCGCGCCTTGTAAACCCGGTTTTTTTCTTGATAAAATAATATAGTTAGAGGGGCCCCGCCCAGCGGGAGCGCCGCAGTTTTCTGTTACGGGAGACCTATGTCCAAAGTAATGGTGGTTGACGACGAGAAAGACGTGGTGTACCTGATCAAGGTGCTCATGGAGCGCGAGAAGCTGGAGGTGCTGGAGGCTTATAACGGCCTCGAGGCCTACAATAAACTGACCTCCAAGGAGCCGGGCCGCGTCATTCCCGACGCCATCATCCTGGACATCATGATGCCCGAGATGGACGGCTACACTTTCCAGTCCAAGCTCCAGGAGATCGAGGAGCTCAGCCACATCCCCATAGTCATCCTGACCGCCAAGGGCCAGATGAAGGACCTCTTCGAGC
>CAYSYJ010000333.1:0-1751 GCA_964435105.1 uncultured Elusimicrobiaceae bacterium | reverse complement strand
AGATCGCCGTCATCGAACGCCACATGGCCAGCGGCCGCATAGCCAAGGGTCTCGTGAAAGGCTTCAACCTCAAGAAGGGCGCCATCGCCTCCTCCGTCTCCCACGACTCCCACAATATCGTGGTCATCGGCACGCACGACGGGGACATGTACACCGCCGCGGTGCAGGTGGTCAAGATGCAGGGCGGCATCGTGGCCGCGCTCAACGGCCAGGTGCTGGAGGCGCTGCCTCTGCCTGTGGCGGGCCTCATGAGCGACCGCTCCTCCGACTTCGTGCGCGAGAAACTCAAGCGCCTCGGCGAGGCCGCCAAGATGCTGGGCTCGAAGCTCTCCGACCCCTTCATGGCCATGGCCTTCCTGACCCTGCCGCCCATACCGGAGCTCAGGATCACCGACCGCGGCGTGATAGACGCGGTCAAGTTCAAGGTCACCCCGCTGTTCTGCGGGCCCGGGGGGAAATGAAGCGCGCCCTCGCCCTGCTGCTCCTCCTGCCGGCGGCGCCGGCCCTGGCGGCCAGCCTTGAACGCGGCCCCTACCTGGAGAACATGACCAAGGACATGGTCACGGTACGCTTCAGGGTGGACGCCGCTACCCCGGCCTGGGTCTCAATCGGCGCCTTGCCCGACTGCGAGCGCTTCCTCACCATCTCGGCCGCGGCCAAGGAGCAGAAAGTGCCGCTCTTCGGCCTGATGCCGGACACCACCCACTGCTACCGCATCTACCTGCCCGCCGACCAGAGCACCGGCGTCTACAAGGCCTACGAGGGCCGCTTTACCACCTTCCGCGACGAGACCAAACCCTGGTTCTCCTTCCTGGCGGTGAGCGATTCGGCCGGTTCCGATCCGGCCCGCCTGCAGATAGCCGAGCGGATGGCCGCGCATTCCCCCGATCTCGTGCTGCACCTGGGCGACATGGTGGAGAGCGGCCTGGACGAGGACGCCGACGAGGAATATTTCGGGGCCTACTCCGGCCTGCAGGCCAGGGTGCCTTTCTTCCCGGCGCTGGGCAATCACGATTACGGGCCCGACTCCCGCAACGACGCGGGAAAGGGCTTTCTGAAGGCCAATTTCACGCCCTTCCACAGCACGCCCCTGACCGGCCGGCCGCCGCATTACTATTTCTTCGACGTCGGCAAAGCCAGGTTCTTCGTCCTGGACGCGAACGCCTTCTACGGCAACAAGTTCGCCCCCGGCCTGGAGCCGGGCTCGAAGCAGTATAAATGGCTCGACCATTTCCTCGGGCGGGGGGACAAGACCTGGAAGATCGTCGCGGTACACCAGCCGCTTTATTCCACCGGCGCGCACGGCGGGGCGGAGGCGCAGACCAAGGCCCTCGAGCCGCTGCTGCTCAAGCATAAGGTGGACCTGGTCCTGCAGGGCCACGACCACAATTACGAGCGCACCATGCCGATAAAGGAAGGCATCCCGGACGAAGAGGCCGGGATAGTCTACCTGACCCTGGGCGGCGGCGGCAGCACCCCCTACATACAGCGCCGCAACGAGGACTGGTCCGAGAAGTTCCTTCCCACCTACCATTACGCGTTCGGCGAAGTGAAGGAGCGCTCCCTCGCCATCACCATTTATAACAAGGACGGCGAAGTCCTGGACACCCTGCAGCTGCAGAAATAATTTACCACCGCTTATCCTCTCGGGCGAGTCGGTGGACGGGAGTCTTGACTTCCCAACGGCAGTTTCATAGAGTTCAAGTTAGAGGTTTCAGGGGGTAGGCAGTATCCAAAATTGGCTCTGATCG
>CAYSYJ010000332.1:0-1752 GCA_964435105.1 uncultured Elusimicrobiaceae bacterium | reverse complement strand
ATGTGCCCAAGGTAATCATTGAGGGCAAGTGGGGCACCGGCCCCGGCGAGTTCGGCTATGATGGGTTTAGGCCGGAGGGGGCTAGTCCAGAGGATTTTTACCCAATGAGCCCGTCGTTCTCGCCGGATGATTTTATACATCCCCGGAGTTTGGCAGTGGATTCTAAAGGCAATGTTTATGTGTTGGACACCGCCAATCAGAGAATACAGAAGTTTAGTGGAGAGGGGAAATATCTGCTTTCTTTGAAAGTTGATTCTTGGAGCGGGTATAAACTTAGAGAGGATGGCGGTGATGGTTATGTATATAGTCTTCTTGGGATTAATATTGTGATTGATGCTAAGGATGACCTCTACTATTACCTGAAGCGTACCAGGGACGGCAAGGAAAGCGGCGAGGTGTGGCAGTTCCGCAATGACAAACTGGTTAAGAAGACCACGGTGCCTGTTGGCGGGTCAATTTCACAAGGGCAGGGGCTTGTGCGACAAGATGAGGATGACTCGATATGGATTTTGAATGCTAAAAACCCCGTGACTAGCGGATATAAAAATTATGAGGTTAAGGAAGGCAAAAGTTTTTCCGGTCGGCAACGTATTGAACGATATAAAAAGATTCGTGCGAAAGAAAAATCGAAACCCCAAAAATACCGTGTGTATATGGAAGTGTTCTCTGGTGGGGTAAGGGTTTTTAAAGAGTAGGTACATCTTTGGGGGCAGAAATGGCGCATCGGATTTTATCTTGCTTGAAAATGTCGGCCCTGATGGCCGCCATAAGTTTATGCCTGGCTGATGTCGGTTTCGCTGCCACTCGGGAGGAGGTGGTGGCTGCCGCGGTGTCGTACTCCACGGCTGTTTGGACCCCAAAAGAGAGAAATTTGCTGGATGTAAAGAACCACAGAGACAATCCCACGCAGGAAGATGAGGATTTAATAGGTGGGTCTGATGGAATAGACGACCGGGCTTTTAAGTGGGATGACACCAAGAACCCTCCCCGCTGGGTTTTCTCCACCAAAAATTGGCCCTTCGAGGTGTGCTCGACGTGCACGTATCACGGCGAGGCGTATGCATGGGGCGGGTGGACTTATGGCGGCGCAGTATGGGGAGCGGACACAATCGGGGAATACAATACAAAGCGCCTCGCTACTGATAAATGGATCATTGGTGGACGAAAGGGAGAGGAAATACCAGCCGAGGGCGTGACGTCGGTCCCCTTTGATTATAAAGGGTATGCGGGCATTGACTGTTCTGGCCTTGCTGGAAACGCTTTGGGGGTTAGCCCGCGTGTGCTGCCTGGGGTTTACAAATACAACACTACGCAGTTAATCGGTAAATCGATTAAAATCGCCACCGACTCGGTTAAAGCCGGAGATATCATCGGTAAAGCCGCTGATCATGTCGCTCTTTTTGTCGAATGGATAGATTCTCCCAGTGTTGCCCGGATACTTCACGCCTCGTACAAGCACTTCTCTGAAGGGGTATATAAATATCGGGTTGTTCGGGATAGCGCGACATTAACGGGTGGCGTGGTGGGCAGGACTTTGTTGGCAAGACCGGATGATGGATATGGGATGTACTCCCCGTTCCCGCAGTTTCGGTGGGTGACGCCGTCTACGGGGACGGCTGAGCAGGCTTTGCTCGAGCAGGGCGTGGCGCTTGCCACCGGCACCATGGTGATGGACCCGTTGGAGCAGCGGGTGGTGTTGCGGGTGCTGTCGGGCAGCAGCGTGGCGGTGTCGGGGCTGGCGCTGACCTTCGA
>CAYSYJ010000331.1:0-1758 GCA_964435105.1 uncultured Elusimicrobiaceae bacterium | reverse complement strand
GTCGCCCTGCTTAAGGGCGTTCATCTCGGTGGTGGACTTGCCGATGCTCTGGATGATAACGGTCACGGTACCGGCCTCGGCGCTCCAGTCCACCAGCGTCACGGGGATGCGCTCGCCGCCTTCTTTGGTGCGCAGGATAACGAAATGGCCGGCCTTGGCCTTGGCGGCTATCAGCGGCGCGTAGATGACATGCCGCGAGATGGTGGGGGAGAGGTCCTGCTTCTCTACGATCTTATAGAGACCCTCGGTGGAGTAGATATCGTGTTTCATTTCAGTTCACCTTCCCGGAAAGCTTATCATGGATGGCCCTGGCCGCGGCCTTGCCGTCCTTCATGGCGAGGAGCACCGTAGCGCCGCCGCGCACCACGTCGCCGCCGGCGTAGATGCCGTCCAGCGAGGTCTGGGCGGTGGCTTCGTCCACAACTATGGCGCCCCACTTGTTGGTAGTCAGGCCCGGCGTGGTCTGCTGTATCACCGGGTTGGGGCTGGAGCCGATGGCCACCACCAGGCTGCTGGCCTCGATATAGAACTCGGAGCCCTTCTGCGGTACCGGCTTGCGGCGGCCGCTGGCGTCCGGTTCGCCCAGCGCCATGCGTATGCACTTCACGCGCCTGAGGCGGCCCTTCTCGTCGCCTTCCAGTTCCACGGGGGCGGTAAGGAACTCGAACTTGATGCCTTCCTCCATCGCGTTCTCCACCTCCTCGCCGCGGGCCGGCATTTCGGCGCGCGTGCGGCGGTAGAGCAGGGTGACCTCCTCGGGCTTGAGGCGCATGGCGCAGCGGGCGGAGTCCATGGCGGTATTGCCGCCGCCCACCACGACGACCTTCTTGCCGATGTAGTAGGGGGTGTCGTTCTCGGGGAACTTGTAGGCGCCCATCAGGTTCACGCGGGTCAGGAACTCGTTGGAGCTGTAGACCCCTACGAGATCCTCGCCGGGGGCGTTCATAGGGGTGGGCAGGCCCGCGCCCGAACCGATATAGACCACGTCGAAATCCTTCTTCAGTTCCTCTATCGAGATGGACTTGCCCACCATGACGTTCTTGAGCAGGCGCACCCCCATCTTGCGGAGCATCTCCACCTCAAAACGCACCACCTCGCGCGGCAGGCGGAAGGTGGGGATGCCGTAGCTGAGCACGCCGCCGAACTCGTGCAGCGCCTCGAAGACGGTCACCGCGTGGCCGAGCTTGCGCAGCTCCGCCGCCACGGCGAGAGAAGTGGGGCCGGAGCCGACGCAGGCCACCTTTTTGCCGGTGTCGGGGGCGCAGGCGGGGGGCTTGATGAGGCCGTTCTTGCGGGCATAGTCGGCGGTGAAGCGCTCGAGCCGGCCAATGGAGACGGGACCGAACTTCTCCTTGAGCACGCAGGCGTCCTCGCAGTAGGTCTCCTGCGGGCAGACGCGGCCGCAGATGGCGGGAAAGAGGGAGGTCTCGAAGATCTTGGAAGCCGCGGCGCCCAGGTCTTCCTTATGGACCAGGTCCACGAACTCGGGTATCTTCACGTTCACCGGGCAGGCCACTTCGCAGGGCTTGGTCTTGCAGCCGAGGCACCTGGCCGCCTCGGTCACGGCCTCCTCGAGGCCAAAGCCGAGCGCCACCTCGTCGAAATTGGAACGGCGTGCCACCGGGTCCTGGTGGCGCCCATGGTTCTGCTTTATCGCTGGAGTAGGTTTCTTGGGCTTGTTTTCCATCCCTCAATTATACAAAACTGACCCTCTCCCGCTAAACTAGCCCACGACCAATTGCGGTTTCCGGATGCTAA
>CAYSYJ010000330.1:0-1836 GCA_964435105.1 uncultured Elusimicrobiaceae bacterium | reverse complement strand
GATTTTACCAGTTTCCAGGAAGGACTTCAGCAGTTTCATGTCCTCCCAGGTGTCGCGTTTGAGGTTGGGATTGCGCAGCAGGGCCGCGGGGTGATAGGTCGGGATCACCTTGATCGGGTGGCCCGGGCCGAAAAGCTCGACGGGATAATCGTAGGAGCGGCCGCGCACGGTGGAGATGCCCTTGTCGGTGCCCAGCAGCACCTTGGTGGCCACCGAGCCCAGCGTGACTATGCAGGCGGGGCGGATGGCGCGCAGCTGCTCGTCCAGGTAGGGGCGGCACGCGGAGATCTCCTCCGGGGTGGGCGGCCGGTCGTTGCCGTGCGCCTCCGGGGTCTCCGGGTTCTTCATCGGGTGGCACTTGACGATATTGGCTATGTAAACGTCGGAGCGTTTAAGGCCCAGCACGGTCTCGAGTATCTTGTCGAGCAGCTGGCCCGAGCGGCCCACGAAAGGCTCGCCCTGGTGATCCTCCTGGAAGCCGGGGCCTTCCCCGACGAAGACCACCCTGGCCTTGTAGCTGCCCACGCCGAAGACCGCCTTGAGGCGGGCGTGGCCCAGGCCGCATTTGCGGCAGTTGCGGACCTTTTCGGCGAGGGAATCCATGTCGGCCGGGGGTTTGGGCATTTTGGTTTCAGGAGCCGGGGAAAGCGAAGGAGCGGGGGGCGGGGCGACGTGAGCCGGGGCGGCCTTGGGACGGGAGGCGGAACCCGGCGCGGGTTCGGCCAGGTTCTCGTCCTGCGTCTTCAGGTAGGCGGCCAGGTCCCTGGCCGCGGCCGCGAGCTCCCGCTTCACCGGATTAAGCGGCTTCCTTGGCCGCCTTCTCGTCCTTAACGGCGCGGGGCTTGCGGATATCGTCCGCGCGCTTGGACTCGAGCTTCTCCATCATGGCCATGTCCTTCTTGATGGCCTCTTCGATCTCCTCGACGGTGATCTTGCCGCTGACGACGTCCAGCAGGGAGCGGTCGATGAGCTCGGCCATGGGGATGTTGCGGAACTCGTCCTGGCGGCGCAGGTGGCGGGCCCACTGCATGGCGCGCACGATATCCTGGTACTTGGACGGGCCGTAGTCGCTGATCAGCTTCTCCAGGTCGTCCTGTTTCTTCTCGGTCTTGGTCTGCGTCGTCATTTGGGAACCTCCAGTCAGAACTTGTTGCTTCGCGCCAGCTGCGAGCCGAAAGCCCGGACCTTGTCCAGGTTGCGGCCTATCTTGCGCGTCTCCAGCTCGGCGATGGCGGCCACTTCGCGCACGGCCTCGGGCAGCTTGTCGTTGATCACCAGGTAGTCGAAAGTCGAGGCCACCTTGATCTCCGAGCGCGCCGTCCGCAGGCGCACCGCCACGTTCTCCGGCCGCTCGCCGCGGCCGCGCAGGCGCTGCACCAGCGTCTTCAGGTCCGGGGGCAGCAGGAACACCGTCACCGCCTCCGGGAAGATGCGCTTAACGGAGCGCGCGCCCTTCACGTCTATGGTCATCACCGGGATGCGGCCGGCGCCCAGCACCTGCATCACCGACTTGACCGGGGTGCCGTAGTAATTGCCGTGGACCTTGGCCCACTCCAGCAGCTTGCCCTCTTTCCTGAGCTTCAGGAACTGCGGCACCGTCACGAAATAGTAGTCCCTGCCTTCCGCCTCGCCGGGCCGGCGGGGGCGCGTGGTGCAGGTCACGCTGAAAGCGAACTTCTTATTGAGCTTCAGCAGCCCCGAACGCACGACGGTCTTGCCTCCCCCCGAGGGGGAGGCAATGACCATCGGGAAGTACTTGAACTTGCGGCTGCGCACTTACTTGTTCTTGCGCGGGGCCTTTATCTGCGCCTGCGCGGCCGAGAGGATCGCTATCGG
>CAYSYJ010000329.1:0-1867 GCA_964435105.1 uncultured Elusimicrobiaceae bacterium | reverse complement strand
TGACCGACCTGTGCCTGCTGGTCGGCATCACCATCACCGCCTACATCGCCGGCACCGCCAGCATGGGCGAGATCTCCCGCAACAAGCTGACGCTGGATTACGGCTGGAGCGTCTTCGCCTACGTGCTGCTGATGATCGGCGCGGTCTCCAAGGCCGGCGCCTTCCCGTTCCATACCTGGATACCCGACGCCGCCACCGACAGCAGCGCGACCTTCATGGCCTACGTGCCGGCCGCTATCGACAAGCTGCTGGGCATCTACTTCCTGGCGCGCGCGAGCGTCTACCTCTTCCAGCTCAATAACGCGATGGGCGTGGTGCTGATGACGCTGGGCGCGGTCACCATCCTCGTGGCCGTCATGATGGCCTTCGTGCAGAAGGACTACAAGCGCCTGCTCTCCTACCACGCCGTCAGCCAGACCGGGTACATGATCCTGGGCATCGGCACGCTTAACCCGGTGGGTATCGCGGGCGGCCTGTTCCACATGATCAACCACGCGACCTACAAGTCCTGCCTGTTCATGACCTCGGGCGCCGTGGAGCGCCAGGCCGGCACCGCCGACCTGTCCAAGCTCGGCGGCCTCTTCCGCGCGATGCCGCTCACCGGCGTCTGCTTCGTCATCGCGGCCGCGGCCATCTCCGGTATCGCCCCGCTCAACGGCTTCTTCTCCAAGGAGCTGGTCTACAAGGGCGCGCTGGACACCGGCTACACGGTGTTCTTCCTCGCGGCCGAACTCGGCTCCTTCCTGACCCTGGCCTCGTTCCTGAAGCTCGGCCACTCGGTCTACTTCGGCGCCCGCCCGGAGGGCCTGAAGGAGGTCAAGGAGGCGCCCTTCTCGATGCTGCTGCCCATGACCGTCCTGGCCGCGATCTGCGTGCTGTTCGGCTTCGGCGCCAAGCTCCCGCTCGACTGGATAATCTCCCCGGCGCTGGCCGGCATGGGCGTGGTCACGCCCGCGCTGAGCGGCTTCCACGCCGACAAGCTCTACTTCATGTCGGTGATAGTCATCCTCGCGGCGGTCATCAACCACATGATCGGCCTGGCCGTGGGCGGGGGGAAGGCCGACAAGGCCTCCGACCACATCCACTACGCCCCGGTGCTGAAGGAAGCCTACGCGCTGGCCGAACGCCGCGCCTTCGACATCTACGAGCTCGGCATGGACAAGGCGGTGCCTTTCGTCTCGCGCCTGCTCTATAAGGCGGACCGCTTCTTCGACTGGGTCATAGACGGCCTGCCGACCGGCCTGGCCGCTTTCTTCGGCGGGACCTCGGGCCGCTTCCACAACGGCTCCTACCCGCTGTACATGGCGCTGACGCTGCTGGGCGCCGCGGTCTACATCCTGCTGGCTGGAGGGCTGAAATAATGGACAAGGGACTCCTGGCTTACCTGCTGATCCCGCTATTCACCGCGGTGCTGATACCGTTCATCGCCCGCCACCGCGCGCGCCTGGCGGACATTTTCGCCAATGTCACGCTCCTGGCCGGCCTGGTCAACCTGGGCTGGCTGGCGCTGCGGCCATCGGTCATCGCGGGCGGCTTCGCCGACATCCCGGGCGACGGCTTCTCGCTGCTGCTGGTGGGCGCCGTCTACCTGGTCGGGCTCTGCGTGACCTTCTTCTCGGCGTGGTTCATGGAGGAGGACCGCCCCAACCGGGCCGCCTACTACTCCCTGATCCTCGCCTCGGTCTCGGCCATGACCGGCGTGGTCACCACCACCGACTTCTTCACGCTCTACGTGTTCATCGAGGTCCTGGCGGTCACGTCCTTCGCGCTGATCACCACCGACGACTCCGGCAAGGGCCTGGAAGGCGCGCTGAAGTACTTCTTCCTGACCTTCCCCGCCTCGGCCCTGATCATCGTCGGCATCGCC
>CAYSYJ010000328.1:0-1876 GCA_964435105.1 uncultured Elusimicrobiaceae bacterium | reverse complement strand
CCCCTCGCTGCCCTTCGGCGGCATGGGCGGCCGCCGCCTTTTCTCCGCCGCCGCCGGCTATTTCGCCCGGGGCCTGGACCTGGTGCACGGCCAGGGCGACACCATGCGCCAGGACGTGCTTAGCCTGCACAACTGCGTGCACGCCGCCCACGAGGCGGTGTACGGCTCCCCCCTGCCGGCCGCCAACGCCGTGGGCCGCCTGCATGAGCGCCAACTGCGCGGCCGCGCCTTCCGCCGGCTCATAGCCAATTCCAACCTGATGAAGAACGAGGTGGCGGGCCGCTTCGGCGTGCCGCCGGAGCTGGTCACGGTGGTCTACCCGGGCATGGACCCGGCCCGCTTCGCCGGCAAGGCTGCGGGCCTCAGGGCGGAGCTCGGCTTCTCCCCCTCGGACGTGGTGGCCGGCCTGGTCACCTCCGGGGACCTGGCCAAGCGCGACGCGGCCTGCTTCGTGCGGCGCTGGCCCGCACCGCCGCCCCCCTCAGGGGGCTCATTGTGGCCGCCCCGGCGCAGGCGGAGCCCCTGCGCGCCCTCGCCGGCGGACTGGGCCTGGGAGGGCGGCTGGTCTTCACCCCCCCGCGGCCCGACGTGGAGCGCCTCTACGCCACCCTGGACCTGATGGCCTACCCCGCCCTTTACGAGGAATTCGGCATCACCGTGCTGGAGGCCTGCGCCTGCGGCCTGCCGGTGCTGCTGCGCGCGCCCCGCGTGGGCGCGGCGGAAGTATTGGAACCCGGCCTGCGCGCGGAACTCTCTTTCGGAACCGAAGAGGAACTCGCCGCCCGCCTCACCGCCCTCGCGGCCGCCCCGGAGCGCCGCCGGGCCCTGGGCGAGGCAGCCGCCCGCAGCGCCCTCCCGGTCACCTGGGACGCGGCCGCCGCCGCGGTAGCCCGAGTCTACCGCCAGGCCCTCGCTGACCGCGCCCCCCGGTAATTGTTAGAATATAGAACGATGGAAGCGCCACTGGAGATATTCCACCTCGACGACGGCAAAGAGCTGCGCGGCGGCCAGCGCCAGATGCTCTACCTCGTCAAGGAGCTGGACCGCCTCGGCCACCGCAACACCGTGGTCTGCCGCGCCGGCTCGCCGCTGCACAAAGCCGCCCTGCGCAAGAATTTCCGCGTCCTGACCCTCCCCTACCTCACCGAGTGGGACCCGGTCTCGGCCTTCCTGCTGCGCCGCACGCTCAAGGCCCTGCCCCCGGGCAAAAATCCGCCGATACTCCATACCCATACCGGGCATACCGCCGCCGTCTCGTGGCTCGCCTCGGCCGGCCTCGACTGCGTGCGCATAGCCCACCGCCGGGTGGACTTCGTGCCGGGCAGCTTCACCGCCTCCTTCAAGTACGGGCGCGCCCACGGCGTGATAGCCATCTCCGAGGCCGTGCGCGACATACTCCTTAAGGCCGGCGTGCCGGCCGAAAAGATCGCCGTGGTCAACAGCACCATCGACCTCGACGACACCCCCTGGCAGCCCGGCGAGTTCGAGGCCTACCGCTCGGCCGCCCGGGCGGCCCTGGCCGCCGAGCTGGGCGTCCCGGCGGACGCCTTCTGGGCCGGCTCGCTCATCGCCCTGGTCCCGCACAAGGACCCCGAGAACATGGCGCGCGCCGCGGCCGAGGTGCTCAAGGCCAAACCCGACGTTTATTTCCTGGTCGCCGGCGAAGGCCCGCTCAAGGAACGCGTGGCGCGCCTGGCGCGCATGCTCAAGATAGAACACCGCTTCAAGCTCATCGGCTACCGCAGCGACCCCTACAAGGTGCTGGCCGCGCTGGACCTGTTCCTGCTCTCCTCCTGCGAGGAGGGCATGGGCAGCGTGCTGGTGGAAGCCATGAACGCCGGCCTGCCGCTGGTGGCCACCACCGCCGGCGGCATCA
>CAYSYJ010000327.1:0-1898 GCA_964435105.1 uncultured Elusimicrobiaceae bacterium | reverse complement strand
CCTGGGCTTACGGCTCGAGCCCGCATTATATCCCCTACCACGACAGGGAGTGGGGCGTGCCGGTGCGCGACGACCGCGTGCAGTTCGAGTTCCTCACGCTCGAGAGCGCGCAGGCGGGGCTCAGCTGGAACACCATCCTTAATAAGCGCGAGGGCTACCGCCGGGCTTTCGCGGGTTTCGACCCGGAGAAGGTGGCGCGCTTTACTCCGGCCAGGATTAGGACCCTGCTGAAGGACCCGGGCATAGTGCGCAACCGGCTTAAGGTGGCGGCGGCGGTGAATAACGCCAAGCGCTTTCTCGAGGTGCAGCGGGAGTTCGGCAGTTTCTCCAAATATATCTGGGGTTTTGTGGGCGGCAGGCAGAAGGTGAACCGCTGGAAGACGCTGGGTCAGCTGCCGGCCACCAGCCCGGAGTCCGCCGCGCTAAGCGCGGACCTGAAGCGCCGCGGTTTTAAATTCACGGGCAGCACGGTGATGTACGCGCATATGCAGGCCACCGGCCTGGTGAACGATCATCTTACGGGCTGTTTCCGCCACAAGGCCTGCCTGGAGCGGGGCGGGGGGAGGGGGAAATGAGGTTATTTGTTCTGTGTTTGGCGCTTTGCGCGGCGGCGGGGCCGGCGGCGGCCGCGGAGAAGCCGGTTTACAAGTGGAATGAGGCCAATGAGTTCTATTTTATCCTGCCCGCGCCGCAGGAGCTGCGCTTTAAGGACGCGGACCGCAACGAGACGGTGCGGCCCTGGGGTTTCGGCCTGCGGGCGGCCGGCGCTGGGGAGCGGTTCTCGCGCACGGGGGCCCTGCAGTACCGCACGGCGCGCACCGACGGCGGCTCGGCTTTCTGGCTGCTGGACCTGCTTGTGGGCATGGAGTACCTGACGCCGCAGGGGCAGGGGCCGCTCAGGTTCTCGGCGGGGGCTTTCGCGGACCTGGGGCTGTCGGACAGCACGCTTTACGCGGCACCCGCGCTGGCGGCGGGGATGCTTTATGTGACCGACCGCGAAGCGCTTACGCCCACGGGGCTTACGCTGGGGCTGGTGTGGCGGCCGGCGCGGGTGGACATAGAGAACGCCGGGGCCGGGCGCGCGGCCGAGCTGCGGCCCGCGCTGTGGCTCAAGGCGGGCTATATTTTCGAGGGCTTCTGGAGCGTTAAGGAGAAGTAGGCGTTTTCGCCGCGCGGCGCGCGGCGCTTTTGCCGGCCGGAGGGCGTCCCCCTCCGGCTTTTTTGCGCCCCGACACTACGCTGTCGGGGTGCTCTGCTATGCTATTGGCGGGGAATAGGGGGGGCGCTATGACAAAAGGCAAGCACTTGACCATAAATGTGCAGGGGACTTCCATAGCCGTTGTCTCCATACCGGCCGGAGATTATATTTCGCTAACGGATATGCTGAAGGCAAAAGACGGGGATTTTTTTATAGCGGATTGGCTTAGAAACAGAAACACGGTTGAGTTTCTTGGAATCTGGGAGTCTGTCTACAACCCGGATTTTAATTATGGCGAATTCGCCATAATTAAAAGTCAGGCGGGCCTGAACAGCTACAAGTTGAGCGTCAGGGAATGGGTTGAAAAAACGAATGCTATCGGCCTGAAGGCGACCGCCGGGCGCTATGGCGGAACATACGCCCATAAGGATATCGCGTTTGAATTCGGAATGTGGATCAGCGCCGAATTCAAAATATATCTCATTAAGGAATTCCAGCGACTTAAAGAGGAAGAACGCAAGCAGCTCGGCTGGGATATACGACGCAATCTGACGAAAATCAACTATCGCATTCATACCGACGCAATTAAGGAAAACCTCATTCCACCTGAATTGACAAAAAACCAGATTAATAACATTTACGCGAATGAAGCCGACGTGCTGAACCTCGCGCTATTCGGAATGACCGCTAAAGAATGGCG
>CAYSYJ010000326.1:0-1930 GCA_964435105.1 uncultured Elusimicrobiaceae bacterium | reverse complement strand
ACACGACGGAATCACGACGAGTGATTTCAGGCTCATTCTTGGATTAGAAAATGCTGGGGGGAGTGCGCCGCCGTGAAATCCCTGTCGCCCAGCACCGCGTCGCGGTTCTTGGCGAAGGGCCGCCACAGCTTGCCCGGCACCGGCTCGGCCATGAATTCCGCGTACCTGCCCCCGAAGAACGGCAGCACCAGGCCCGCGTCCGCGGGGCCTTCCGCCCGCCCGGCGTATTGCGCCGCGCTGCTCCAGCGGTACTCCTCGGGCCGGGCCGCGAGGCCCGCCTTGACCGGCTCCAGGTGGATGAAGCGCGCCAGGGCCGCCGCGTAGCGCTCCGGCTGCAGCAGCTTGTACTTGCAGCGGCCCGGGTCCGGCCTGAATTGCCGCATGGCGTCGCGCAGGTCCGCCCCCGGCGTCACGAAATAGAGCAGCGCCCGGTCCGGCAGCAGGGCGTAGGCGGGCAGTTTCAGCCCGAGCTCCGCCTTCAGGCGCGCCAGCGCCTGCAGGTAGGCCTCCCTGTCGGCTTCGGCCGGCATGGGGGAATTATCGGTGACCAGGCAGTGGGCGTCGGGAAAGAACATACCGGAATTGTAGCACATGGGGCGCGGCGCTGGAAGCGCCCGGGGAGTAGGGACTATTTTGTATAATTAATAATAGTTTTTATAAAGGACGCGCCATGACCACCCAGAACACCGATTACTCCAAGACCGTCTTCCTGCCCAAGACCGGCTTCTCCATGAAAGGGGACCTGGTCAAGAAAGAGCCGGCCATGCTCGAGGCTTGGGCCAAGATGGACCTGTACGGCAAGATGACCGCCAAGCGCAAGAACTCCGAGCCCTTCGTGCTGCACGACGGCCCGCCCTACGCCAACGGCCCCATCCACATCGGCACCGCGCTCAACAAGATCCTCAAGGACATGGTGGTGAAGTCCCACGCCCTGCTGGGCCATCACACCCCCTATGTGCCCGGCTGGGACTGCCACGGCCTGCCCATCGAACAGGCCCTGCTCAAAGAGATGAAGATGGGCAAGCGCCACATCGACGACATTCCCGCTTTCCGCCGCAAGGCCCGCGATTTCGCCAACCGCTTCCTCGACATCCAGCGCCAGGGCTTCAAGCGCCTGGGCGTGCTGGGCGACTGGGAGAATCCCTATATCACCATGAGCAACGCCTACGAGGGCACGGTGATAAAGGCCTTCCGCGAGCTGCTGGAGAAGGGCCATATCCACCGCGACAAGAAGACCATCTACTGGTGCGTCTCCTGCGAGACCGCGCTGGCCGACGCCGAGGTGGAGTACCACGACCACGCCTCGCCGTCCATCTACGTGCGCTTCCCGCTGGAGACCCTGCCCGAGGAGCTCGCCGCCGTCGGCAAGAACCGCTCCTCCATAGTGATCTGGACCACCACCCCGTGGACCCTGCCCTCCAACATGGCCGCCGCCGTGGCCAGGGACGAGCAGTACCGCGTGCTGGAGACCGGCGGGCAGTACCTGCTCGTCGCCGACAAACTGGCCGACGCCTTCCTGCAGGCCGCGGGCCTGGAAGCCGTTAAGGGCGCGCTGATACCCGGCGAAAAGCTCGTCGGGCTCAAGTACACCCATTGCCTCGCCCCGCACCTGCCCGAGAGCCGCCGCTTCCCCCGGGTGGTCATCGACACCGACTTCGTGGACATGAGCACCGGCACCGGCGTGGTGCACATCGCCCCCGGCCACGGCGAGGAGGACTTCCACGCCGGCAAGAAGCACGGCCTCGACATCTTCTGCCCGGTCAAGGCGGACGGCACCTTCAACGCCGACGCCGGGATCTTCGAGGGCATGAAGGTCTTCGAGTCCAACGACAAAGTGGTCGAGACCCTTAAGGCCGACGGCCTGCTGCTGGCGCAGAAAAAGATAGACCACAGCTACCCGCACTGCTGGCGCTGCAAGCAGCCGGTCATC
>CAYSYJ010000325.1:0-1952 GCA_964435105.1 uncultured Elusimicrobiaceae bacterium | reverse complement strand
CAGCACCCATACCCCCACCGCTTTCACCCTGCACCATACCCAGGGCAATTACCCGCTCACCGCCGAGGCCGCCGTCAGCGAGGTGCAGTTCGTCCAGGAATACCACCAGCAGGCCAAGAAGTGGATAGACATCGGCTACCACTTCCTGATAGACCCGCTCGGCAATATCTACGAAGGCCGCCCCGTCGGTGTGGAAGGCGCCCATGTGCTGCGCCGCAATACCAACAATGTGGGCATCTCCATACTCGGCAACTACCACCCGCCGGCCAATAACGCCGTCAGACAGGCCTCGCAGGACTCCTTTGTGGCGGTGGGCCGCTACCTGCGCGAGACCTACTCCGTCCACGTCAGCAGCTTCTACGCCCACCGCGAGATAGGCAAGAGCGACTGCCCCGGCGACGTGCTCTACGCCAAGAAGCCCACCCTGAGGAGCCTCATCTTCACGCCGCCGCTGCCCGGCGCCGCCCCCGGCCAGGCTGCCCCGCTGCCGGTGCCCGCCGAACCCGCCCCCGCCATGACCCCCGCCCAGCGGCGCGCCCTGCGCCTCCTCATAGACTCCTTCGATTAAAAGGTACCTGGTACCTTTTGAAAAGAAAACGCCCGCGGCAAGCGGGCGTTCTTCTTTTGCGGCGGGGCGGCTTTATTTCTCGGCGGCCACCAGGTCCTTATAGGTCTCGCGGCGGCGTATCAGGCGCCAGGCTCCGGGGCCGGTTATAAGCGCCTCGGCGGCGCGCGGCCGGGAATTATACTGCGAGCTCATGGAAAAGCCGTAAGCGCCGGCAGAGTAGATCGCCAGCAGGTCGCCCTGCCCGGGCTCCCGCAGGCGCGCGCCCTCGGCCAGGAAATCCCCGCTCTCGCAGACGGGGCCCACGATGTCCCAGGTCTTAAGCGGCCCCTTGCCGGGCTTGAGCGGCGCCACGGGGTGCTTCGCCCCGTAAAGAGCCGGGCGCACCAGGTCGTTCATGGCGGCGTCCACCACCAGGTAATTCTTGCTGCCGCCGGCCTTGCGGTAAAGCGTGCGCGTCAGCAGCAGCCCCGACGGCGCCGCCACCGAACGGCCCGGCTCGAGTATGACGCGGAAAGGGCTGCCGTGGAAAACCCCGGCCACGGCGCGCGCCAGGGCCGCCGGGTCGGGCATCTCGCGGCCCTCCTCCACTCCCCAGCCGCCGCCCACGTCGGCGTACTTAAGGTTGACGCCGCGGCTGGCGAGCTTCAGCATGAAGGCGGCCAGGCGCCCGGCCGCCAGCGCGTAGGGGCCGGCGCTGCGCACCTGCGAGCCGATATGGAAATGGGCGCCTACCGGCCGCAGGTGGCGCGACTCGGCGGCGTACAGGTAGATCTCCAGCGCCTCGGGGAAGGAAACCCCGAACTTGCTGCCCAGCTTTCCGGTGGAAATATACTTGTGGGTATGCGGGTCCACGTCCGGGTTGATGCGCAGGGACAGCGGGGCGCGCACCTTGAGCCGGGCCGCGGCGGCCTCGAGGGCTTTCACTTCCTCCAGGGATTCGGCGTTGACGAAAAGGATGCCGGCCTTGAGCGCGTACTCCAGCTCCTCCGGGGTCTTGCCCACGCCCGAAAAAATTATATTTTCCGCCTTGAAGCCGGCGCGCAGGGCGCGGTAAAGCTCGCCGCCGCTCACCACGTCGGCGCCCCAGCCTTCCTTCGCGGCCAAGGCGCAGAGGCCGCGGCTGGAATTGGCCTTCATGGCGTAGCAGAACAGCGGGTCCAGCGCCTTAAAGGCCTTCTTGTAGGCCCGCACCTGCCGCAGGAACAGCGGCGCGGAATAGACATAGGTCGGCGTGCCGGCCCGGGCGGCTATCTTGCGCAGCAGCTCCGGCCTGAAATATTTAGCGAGCATGATTAGATGATATAAAATTTGCCCTTGCGGTGTCGGTCAGGCAAAAGACTCCGGAGGCCGAGGCTTGCGTAAGCGACGAGGCCGAGGAAGTCAG
>CAYSYJ010000324.1:0-1955 GCA_964435105.1 uncultured Elusimicrobiaceae bacterium | reverse complement strand
TCCTGGCCTGGCTGGCGGACGCCGCCCGCACGGAGGCCCTGCGCAACTCCTGCTTCAGGGTGGTCTTCGACGGGCCCTACCGGCCGGCCGGGGCCGCCGGGGCCTCCATAACGGTCTACTACAGCGATTCCGAACCCGCCGACGAGACGCTGGTGGAGCGCGGCTACTTCATGAAGAACGAGGGTATCCGCGCCATCATCGTGACCTCGGACAACGGCCTGCGCGACCGGGCCGCGGAGGAAGGGGTGAAGACCATGACCTGCGAGGCCTTCCTCGCCCTGGCCAACGCCGAACTCCGCAAGGAAACCCGCTAAATTAGTAGAATACTATCGTAACGGTTCTTTCGGGCTTGTGGCGGAACTGGCAGACGCGACTGACTTAAAATCAGTTGGCCTTATGGCCGTGCGGGTTCGAGTCCCGCCTTGCCCATGACCTATTTCGAGGCGCGGTATTTTTACCGGAGGTTAGCTCAATATGGGATTCGCTCCTGAAGGAATAAAACTGATAGTCGGAGGCCTCGTGGCAGCGGCCATAGGCACCATGCTGATGGCCTGGATGAAGTGGGCCGGCATCCCCGTGATGGCGCTGGGCCTGTTCTTCGCGGCTTTCTCCGCCTACTTCTTCCGCGACCCGGAGCGCGAGAAGGTCTTCGCCCCGGGCGAGATCGCCTGCCCCGCCGACGGCACCGTGATGAGCGTGAGGAACGAGGGCACCCCCGGCGTGACCGTGGTGCGCATCTTCCTCTCCGTGCTGAACGTGCACGTGCAGCGCGCCCCCATGGAGGGCAAGGTCACCAAGACCAAGTACACCAAGGGCAGCTTCGCCATAGCCTACAAGGACGAGGCCGCCAACAACGAGCGCAACCTGATCCGCATCGAGGGCGAGTACGGCCGCTTCGTGGAGGTGGAACAGATCACCGGCTCCATCGCCCGCCGCATCGCCTGCTACGTCAAGGAAGGGCAGGCCGTGAAGATCTCGGAGCGCATCGGCATGATCTACTTCGGCTCGCAGGTCGCCGTCTACCTGCCCGAGACCGCCCGCGTGGTGGTAAAGCCCGGCGACAAGGTGGAAGGCGCCGAGACGACCCTGGCCCTCTGGTAGGAACCTCCAATGGAAAACGCCCAGGAAAAGAAGCGCATAGACATAGCCAAGCTAAAGAAGACCGGCGCCGTGGTGCTGCCGTCGATCTTCACCATCGCGAACATGGCCTTCGGCTTTTTCGCCATCCTCTCGGCCTCGGAGAACAACTTCGTGCTGGCCGCGTGGTTCATCGTGCTCTCTTACGTGATGGACATGCTCGACGGGCGCATAGCCCGCCTGGTGCATGGCGAGAGTTCCTTCGGCGTGGAGATAGACTCCCTGTCCGACTGGATCTCCTTCGGCATCGCCCCGGCCTACCTCATCTACAAGTTCGTGCTCAAGGACTACGGTTTCTGGGGCTACCCGGTGGCCTTCCTGTACGTGCTGTGCGGCGCGCTGCGCCTGGCGCGCTACAACGTGAAGTCCCATTTCGGCGGCAGCGACAAGGATTATTTCCAGGGCCTGCCCATCCCCGGCGCGGCCGGCATCCTCATCTCCTTCGTGCTGGCCTACAGCATGCTGGAGGGCGAGGGCGGGGCGCGCAGCATCAAGCTGGTGATGGCGCAGATGCCTTTCGTCTACGCGGCCATCCCCTTCATCATGATCGCGCTGGCGCTCCTGATGGTCTCCAGCGCCCCCTACGCGGCCTTCAAGGGCGACATGCTCAAGCCGACTTCCATCAAGGGCATCCTGGTGATCACGGCGGTGCTGTCGATGATCATCGCCTACCCCCAGGACGCGCTGTTCCTGTTCTTCTCGCTGTACGCCGTTTCCGGCGTGATAGCCGGCATCTACAAGGCCCTGCGCGGCCTTTTCAGGGGCAAGGAAGCCTCCTGCTGAGAGCCGCCGCCGGCGAGGAAAAAGCCCGGGGACGG
>CAYSYJ010000323.1:0-1980 GCA_964435105.1 uncultured Elusimicrobiaceae bacterium | reverse complement strand
AAACTGGTAAAATCTAGCTGGGGTCAGGTCTTTACTTTTGACCTTTCCCTGCGCCGGTGACTCCGGGCGGTGTTATTCCCCTGAAAAAGGTCAAAAGTAAAGACCTGACCCCATGCTGGCCGAACTTTCCTTCCCGATACCGCTGCGGCGGACCTTCTATTACCGGCTCCCGGAGGAGCTGGAGCTGAAGGCCGCGCCCGGCCTGCGGGCGGCGGCGCCCTTCGGCGCGCGGCCCGAGGCCGTGGGCGTGATCCTGCGCGTCCTGCCGGAGAAGGACGCGGACCTTTCCGGCCTGAAAGAACTTAAGACGGTCACCTCCCTGCTCGACGAGGAACCCCTTTTTCCCGAGGACGCGCTGGCCCTGTCGGCCTGGATGGCCGCGCGCTGGGGCTCGCCCCCCGGGCTCTGCCTGGGCGCCTTCTACGCCCACGCCCCCAAGGCGCCGCCAGCGGCGCCCGCCCCGCCGCCCCCGGCGCTGCCGGCCGTGCCGGCGGAGCCGGCGGAGATAGCCGCCCTGCTGGCGGAGCTGCGCGCCGGCGGGCCTGCCGCCTGCCTGCTGCGCCTGGCGCCGCTGGAGCGCCGCGAGGACCTCTATCCCGCCATTTTCGCGGCCGCCCTGGGCGGCGACGGGGCGCAGGGCCTGCTGCTGGTGCCTGACCTGGGTTTTATTCCCCCGCTCGCGGCCGCGCTGGAACCTTTCTTCCCCGGCCGCGTGGGCCAGTGGCACGCCCGCCTGACGCCCAAGAAGCGGGCCGAGGCCTGGGAGGGCGCCCGCTCCGGCCGCTCCAGGGTGGTGATAGCCACCCGCACCGGGGTTTTCCTGCCATTTGCTTCCCTGCGCTTCGCCCTGCTCGACGGTGAGCACGAGGACGTTTACCGTCAGGCGGAGGCCGAGCCTTTCTACCACGCCCGCGAGGCGCTGCTCCGCCGCATGAAGGCCCTGGGCGGCGCCTGCGTGCTCGCGAGCCCCTGCCCCTCGGTGGAAAGCTGGGGCGCGGCCGCGGCCGGAGCCCTGAAGCGTTTCGACGCGGCGCCGCCGGGCGCGCGCAAAGGCCCCGGGGCCGACGCCCGGGTGCTGGACATGGAGAAATATCCCGGCGAGCTGCTGGCCCGGCCGCTGGCCGACGCGCTGCGCCTGGCCGTGACCGGCGGCGCCCAGGCGCTGCTGGTAGCCGGCCGCAAAGGCTACGCCTCGCGCCTGTTCTGCGCCAACTGCGGCTGGATGGCCCGCTGCAAGGATTGCGGCCCCGGCCTGACCCTGGCCAAGAACGCCGAGGGCGGCCAGGTGCTGCTCTGCCGGCGCTGCGGCAAGAAGGAGCCCAAGCCGGAAACCTGCCCCAAATGCGGGGGCCGCGTGTTCCGGGACCTGGGCGCGGGCACCCAGAAGGCGCAGGAGGCCGTCTCCAAGCTGCTGCCGGCCGCCAGGATCGCCCGCTTCGACGGCGACGTGCTGCGCGGCTCCCTCAAGGAGATGCGCGCCTCGCTGGAGAGTTTCGGCAGGGGCGAGACCGACGTGCTGGTGGGCACGCGCATAGCCCTGCGCGAGCTGGGCGCGCCGCGCCTGGGGCTCATCGCCTTCCTGGACGCCGACACCGAGCTGACCAACCCCGATTTCCGCGCCTCCGAGCGGGCTTTCCGCTCTTTCTACGGCGCCTGGCGCCTGCTGGGCCCCGACGGCCGCCTCTTTATCCAGACCCGCGAGAGCGCGCATTACGTCTTCTCCCGCCTGGCCGAGATGGATTATCCCTCCTTCGCCGACGGGGAACTGGCCTCGCGCCGCGATTTCTTCTACCCCCCGTTCTGCCATATCGTTAAGGTGCGCTTCGCCTCCCACGACGAGGCGGCCGTGGACCTGGCGGCCGCGGACCTGCTGAAGTCCCTGGATTTCCTGGGCCGCGGCGGCGACGGCAGCGAGATACTGGGTCCGGTGGTGCCCCCCGGGGAGGAGCGCCGCCGCTTCCGCACGGAATATTACCTGGT
>CAYSYJ010000322.1:0-1994 GCA_964435105.1 uncultured Elusimicrobiaceae bacterium | reverse complement strand
CGACGTGGCCGGACCGCTGGGCACCCCCGTCGAGATAAAGAAATGGGGCACCGTGCTGGGCGTTGGCGGCGGCGTGGGGATTGCGGAGCTTTACCCCATAGCCAAGGCCTACAAGGCGGCCGGAAATAAAGTGGTCTCGATACTGGGCGCCCGCAATAAGGACCTGCTCATCCTCGAAAAAGAAATGGCCGAGCTCGGCCAGGTGATAGTGACCACCGACGACGGTTCCGCCGGCAAGAAAGGCCTGGTCACCGACGCCATGAAGGACCTCTACGCCGCCGGCGAGAAATTGGACGCCATCTTCACCATCGGGCCCATTATCATGATGAAGTTCGTGGCCGAAACTTCCAAGCCGCACGCCACCACCACCTTCGCCAGCCTCAATCCCATCATGCTCGACGGCACCGGCATGTGCGGCGGCTGCCGCGTGGAGATAGGCGGCAAGCCCAAGTTCGCCTGCGTGGACGGGCCCATGTTCGACGCGCATTTGACCAACTTCGACCAGCTCATGAAGCGCACCGCCGCCTACCGCGAGCTGGAAAAAGAATCCCTGGAGAACTTCTCCCGGGACCATAAGTGCCGCATCGGCCTGCATTGATTTGACAGGCCGAGCTTTAAGTGGCAAAATCTGGTTAGTTTGGCACAAGTTAAGCGAAAATAGGGGATTAAGAAATGAAAAAAGTACTGTTAAGCGCGGTCCTGCTGGCTTCGGCCGCCGCCGCCTACGCCGCCGATTACGGCAGCGCCGGCTGCGGTCTCGGCAGCCTCGCGTTCAAGAACAATGACATGACCCAGGTGCTCGCGGCCACCACCAACGGCACCTTCGGCAGCCAGACGTTCGGTATGACGTTCGGCACCTCGGGCTGCAATAACAAGGGCCTGGTCAAGGTTTCGATGGCTCGCCAGAGCTTCATCGAGGCCAACTACAAGGACCTGTCCCGCGACGCCGCGGCCGGCAAGGGCGAGTACGTGACCAGCCTGGCCCAGCTCTACGGCTACACGCCGGAGAACGCCTGGAAGTTCACGCAGCTGCTGCAGAAGAACCACACCCGGATCTTCGCCAGCAACAGCGCCAACTCCGCCGTCACCGAGATCGACGCCCTCGTGGGCTCGATCTGATCAGCGGGTCATGAAGTACGAGCGGGCCGGTCGCTTCGCGCTGCCGGTCCGCTTTTTATTTTCCCTCCTGCTGCTCGCTGCCGCGCCGCTGGCGGCCATCACCCCCGAACAGGAACTCCGCCGCCTCGCCCTGCGCCAGGCCGCCGTTAAGGCCGAAGCCTGGAAAGACCGGCGCTGGCTGCGCCTGGTCTACTACGAAAAGAATTTCCTCGGCGGCTATAAGAGCCATTCGGTGAATCCCGCCTTTTACCTCGCCAAATGGGGGCGGATAAATCCCCGGCTGGAGCTGGAGGCGGCCGTGGACGGCTTCTTCTTCGAGGGCAAGGACGACGACAGCCCCGAGTGCCGCTTCCCGGAGCGTTACCGCTGGCTGCGCGACAAGCTGGGCGTCCCCGATCCCGAATTCCCCCGCCGCTGCGCGGAGTTCGAGGACTGGAAAGCCTCCCTCGACGTGCAGTCCGTCAGCCTGCTCTTCGCGGCCGGCTACCTCAATAACCCTTCCACCCTTTACGGCCACACCTTCCTGCGGCTGCACCGGCGCGGCGGCGCCGGCGCGGACCTGCTGGACTACACGGTCAACTACGCGGCCACCACCGACGAGCAGGGCGGCTTCCTCTACGCGCTCAAGGGCCTTTCCGGCGTCTACCCCGGCCAGTTCTCCACGGTGCCCTATTACCTGAAGATCCAGGAATACCACAACCTCGAGAACCGCGACCTCTGGGGCTTTCCCCTCTACCTCAAGCCCGACGAGATAGACCGCCTGCTGCGCCATTGCTGGGAGCTGGGCAAGGCGGCCTTCCCCTACTATTTCTTCGACCGCAACTGCTCCTGGCAGCTGCTGCCGCTGCTGGAAGCGGCCCGGCCCGGCCTGGACC
>CAYSYJ010000321.1:0-1999 GCA_964435105.1 uncultured Elusimicrobiaceae bacterium | reverse complement strand
CCCAGGCCGGGGAAGAGGCCGCCCAAAATCTGCGAGATAAGTTGGTTATCCTTACAGACCAATTGGGCCAGTTGCTGGACATGGTACTGCAAGGCACGATAAATCAGTCCGAGTACCTCACAAAGAAGGCCCAATTGGTCAACGAAAAAAAGGAAATAGAAAACAAACTCGCAGCTTTTGCGCGGCAGGGGGCAAATCGGTTCGAACCGGTGAAACGGTTCTATAAGCTCTGTGTTGACGTCGGAGAGTCCGCGGTCTCTGGAAGTCCGGCCGATAACCTGCAAAAATTGAAAAATATCGGTTCGAACTTGATTATAGGCGGGAAAAAAATAAATTTAAAATTTAATTTTCCGGCGGAGAAAACGCGGGAACTGCGGGAACTAGCGGAGTTTTCAAGTGCCAAATTTCTCCGGGGAGAAATTTGGCGGGGTCGACGGGATTCGAACCCGCGGTCTTCGCCTTGACAGGGCGACGTGTTAAACCAGGCTACACCACGACCCCGCGGTAAGGACTAGGATAGCAAAAAACGCGGGGGGATTTCCACAAAAAAAGCGGCGGCCCGTCGGGGAAGGGCTAGAAAGCCGCCGCGGGGGCGGTGCTGCCGTAGATGAGGCGGAAGTTCTCGGCCGCGTCGCAGGCCGGGTTCTTTATTCCCGCGTCAGGCGGCAGCCGGCCGGAAGCGGCGAAGGTCCTGAGCTGGGTCTGCGCCACGCAGGGCTGGGGCCCGGAGAAGTAGGCCCGCACGCGCGGGTCCTCCTTGCCGTAGCGGAAGACGCGGGCCGGCAGGCCGGCGGCTTTCAGGGCCGCGGCCACGGCGCGGGTGTTCTTCTCCGAGTCGTCCACGAAGAAAACCAGGTTCGGGGCGAAGCCTGCGGCCTTCAGCAGTGCCAGCAGCTGGTCGCCCTTGTTCTGGCCGGAGGTCATGAGCACACCTTTGAGGTAAAGCGAGGGCCGGGCGCCTTCCGCCGCCTTGAAGTCGCGCAGGGCGAAGTCCGGACCGCCGGGGGCCGTGGGGGAGAAATCTATGCCCAGGTCCTGCCCCAGGTCCTGCAGGGTGGCGGCTTCCATCTCGGGGCCCCTGGCTGTGAGGGCCAGCATGGGCAGGCCGGCCCGCTGCGCCTTTTTAATGGCGCCCGGCACGAAGGCCTCCACCGGCTTAAGCGCGATCTGTTCGTGCAGTTTCGCGTTAAGGGCGACCAGCCTGGAGAAGCTGGCGTCGTAGCGGGCCTGCGCCTCGGCCGGCCAGAGGGCTTTCCCGTCCTTGCTCTTGCGGGGGCCGTAGGCGTCGGTGAAGCTTTTCAGGAGCGCCTCGCTCTGCTCGTTCCACCAGGGATCGCTGCCCAGGGACACGCGGGCGCCAGGGGCGAGCGGGGTGCCCAGGGTCAGGTCTATGTCCCAGGCCAGCAGGACTTTCAGGCCCTTCTTCTGCAGCGCCAGCGCCGCCCCGAAAACGTCCCTTTTGAGCGAGAAGCCCTTAAGGTAGGCCGGGTCGGCCGGGTTGCCGGTATCGTAATAGGCCGGGACCAGGGGGGAGGCCTTGGGCGCGGGTTGGGCGCCGGCGGGCAGGGCCGCGGCCAGCAGGAGGAGGAGGATCTTGGCCTTCATGAAAAAAGGATAGCAAAAGAGCGCGCGGGGGCGCACGGCCCTATATATAAGGAAAGCCCGGGCGGCGCCGCGAAAAGAAAAATAAAAAAAGTGTTGACAGGGTTCTGCGGATTATGGTAAAAAATGAATACTGAACCACTATTCACTTTTTCTTCCGGACGCGGACGCGGGGTGGGGAAGGTTCAAGGGCGAAGTAAAAAATTCAAGGTCCCCGGCGGTAGGGCGGGGGAAACTCAAGGAGAATCGAAATGAACAAGAAGACTGCTGTTATCACCGGCGCGGCGCGCGGCCTCGGCTACGCGGGCGCCGAGAGGTTCCTGAAGTCCGGCCAGTGGAAGGTCGCGCTGTTCGACGTCAACGAAGAGCTGCTGACCCAGGCCGCCAAGAAGCTGGG
>CAYSYJ010000320.1:0-2010 GCA_964435105.1 uncultured Elusimicrobiaceae bacterium | reverse complement strand
TATTAAGAAAGTGGCGGCCTCGATCAAGGCCCTGGAGAAACGCAAGAAATATTTCGCCATCGTGGTGGTGGCCGAAGGCGCCAAGCCCAGGGGCGGGGATGTCTGCGTAGTAGGCAAGGAGTTGGGCCGCCAGGAAAAGCTGGGCGGCTGCGGCGAGCTGGTGGCCAAACAGCTGCAGGAACTCACCGGCCGCGAGGCCCGCGCCGTGGTGCTGGGCCATTTGCTGCGCGGCGGCAGCCCCACGACTTTCGACCGCCTCATCTCGCTGCGCTTCGGCGCGGCCGCCGTGCGGGCGCTGGCCGAGGGCAAGAGCGGCGTGATGGTGGCCCTCGACCCGCCCAAGGTGCGCTATGTGCCGCTCGCGCAGGCCACCAAGCGCCTCAAGACCGTGCCCGTGGACTGCGACAGCATAGCCACCGCGCGCAGCCTGGGCATCTGCTTCGGGGATTGAGATGCTCTCCGCGATAGTCCTGGCGGCCGGCGAGTCCGCCCGCATGGGCAGGCCCAAGGCCCTGCTGGACTGGCGCGGCAAACCTTTCATCGAACATGTCTGCGCGGCGCTCCGTGAAGCCGGCGTCGAGGAACGGATAGTGGTGCTGGGCCGCGCCTCGGGCGAGGTGCTGGCCGGCTGGCGCCCCTCCGGCGAGAAGATCACGGTCAACCCCAGGCCCGAAGAGGGCCAGCTTTCCTCCCTGCGCGCGGGCCTGCGCGAAACCTCCCCGGCGGCGGAAGGGTTCATGGTCTGCCTGGCCGACCAGCCTACGGTCGCCGCCGGCACCTACCGCCGGCTCATGGACTTCTGGGCCGCCGATAAGTCCGCCATCGTCATCCCGCGCGCTTTCCGCGCCGCCGACGCCCGGATGAAGCGCGGGCACCCGATAATCATCCCGGCGGCCCACCGGGCGCTCTGCTTCGAGGGGCCGCTGGAAAAAGGGCTGCACTGGGTCACCCACCACCCCGCCGTGCGCGCGGCCGACCTGGACCTGGAAGACCGGGAGGTCATCCGCGATTTCGACACGCCGGAGGATTACGAAGCCCTCGTAAAAGCCGGCTGATGTTCCCCATAACCGTCCTGCTCCTGGTCTTCCTGCTCACCGCCGTGCGGCAGGTGGGGCGTTTCCGTTTCGAGATCTGGCAGGTGATGTGCGCCGGGGCGGCCGCCGTCCTGCTTTCCGGGGACATCGCGCCCGCCGCGGCCCTGGCCGCGGTGGACTGGGATGTGATGCTTTTCCTGTTCGGCATGTTCGCCGCCGGCCAGACGCTGGAACTGAGCGGTTGGCTCGCCCACGCCAAGTTCGAGGTGTTCAAGCGGGCCGGCACCGAGGAGGACCTGCTCCTGGTGCTGGTCTTCTTCATGGGGCTGGCCTCCGCGCTGCTCATGAACGACACGCTGGCCATAGTCGGCACGCCGGTGGCGCTGCTGCTCGCCCGCAAGCATGGCATTTCCCCCAAGCCGTTATTGCTCGCCCTCGCCTTCTCCATCACCGTGGGCAGCGTGATGAGCCCTATCGGCAACCCGCAGAACCTGCTGGTCGCCGTGAGGGGGGAGGTGGCGGCGCCCTTCCTGACCTTCCTTGAATACCTGGCCCTGCCGACCCTGCTCAACCTCGGCGCGGTGTTCCTGGTGGTGCGGCATTTCTACCGGGACGAATTCCTCAAGGTGCGGCTGGTCCACTCCCAGGAGCCGGTGCGCGACGCCGCGCTGGCGCGCCTGGCCAGGGTCACCGCCGCCGTGCTGGGCGCGGCCATAGCCGCCAAGATAATACTGGTCTCGTTGAACCCCGCCTGGGATTTCCGCCTGACCTGGATAGCGCTGGCAGCGGCCGCGCCGGGGCTGCTCTTCAGCCCCAGGCGGCTGGAACTGGCCCGCCGGGTGGACTGGAGCACGCTGGCCTTCTTCGCCGGGATGTTCGTGCTGATGCGGGCCGTCTGGGATACCGGTTTCTTCCAGGGCCTGATAGCGCGCAGCGGCGCCGATATCACCGGCCTCGGGCCGCTGATGGCCGTGAG
>CAYSYJ010000319.1:0-2043 GCA_964435105.1 uncultured Elusimicrobiaceae bacterium | reverse complement strand
CGGGTGCTGAACCTGCCGTGCAGCTCCTTGCTGACGGCCGCGCAGGCCCGCCGGGTGGCCGGGGCGGTAAAGGCGGCCGCGAAGCCATGAAAAAAATAGAACAGATACTGGTGGGGCCGGGCGACACCATCAAGCACGCCCTGAAGCTGATGGACGCGGTGGGCAGTAAGCTGGTTTTCGTGGCCGGCCCCGGCAAGGAACTGCTGGGCGCGCTCTCGGACGGCGACGTGCGCCGCTGGATACTCAAGGGCGGCAATATCGGCGCCAAAGTCACGATGGTGATGACGCGGACGCCGCGTTGCCTGCCCGAGGGCCATTCCGGCGATGACGCCAGGGCCCTGGTGCTGAAGGAGCAGATAGAGTGCGTGCCGGTGGTGGACAAGGAGCGCCGCATCAAGGGCGCCGTGTGGTGGTACGATTTTTTCGAACAGAAAGAGCAGCCGGCCGGCCGCCTCGGCCTGCCGGTGGTCATCATGGCCGGCGGCAAGGGCACCAGGCTCGCGCCGATCACCAACATCCTGCCGAAGCCGCTGATGCCTATCGGGGACAAGCCGATCACCCAGCACATCATCGAGCGGTTCGCCCGCTACGGCTGCAGGAAGGTCTACTTCTCGGTCAACTTCAAGGCGAAACTGATAAAGGCCTACTTCAGCGATCTCGGCGGGGATTACGACTTCGAGTTCGTGGAGGAGCCCAAGCCGCTGGGCACGGCCGGCAGCCTGTACCTGCTCAAGCGCAAGGTGAAGAAGACCTTCTTCATTACCAACTGCGACGTGCTGGTGGACGCCGACTACGCCGACATCGCGAAGTTCCACCGAACGAGCGGCAACGCGGTAACGATAGTCGGCTCGATGAAGCATTTCACCATCCCGTACGGCACCTGCGAGATAGCCAGGGGCGGGGAGTTGCTGGCGGTGCGGGAGAAGCCCGAGTTCGATTTCCTCGTGAACACCGGCATGTACCTCATGGAGCCGGCGGCCCTGAAGCTGATCCCCGACAATACCCAGATGCACATGACGGACCTGATCGCCAAGTGCCTGCGGCAGGGCGTGAAGGTGGGCGTTTATCCCATCTCCGAGAAGTCCTGGGTAGACACGGGGCAGTGGGAGCAGCTCCAGGAAACTTTGGACCGCCTGGGCGTGAACAAATGAGAAAGGTCATACTGCTGGGCGGCGGCGGCCACGCCAAGTGCGTGATAGACGCCATGCGCCTCGGGAAGAAGCTGGCCCCGGCCGGGATCCTGGACCTGCCGGCGCGCGCCGGCGAGTCCGTGCTCGGCGTGAAGATAGTGGGCCCCGACGAGGACCTGCGCCTCTGGTCCAGGAGCTGCGGCGGGCTGGCCTTCGTGGCGCTGGGCAGCACCGGCGACCCCGCGCGGCGAATCGCCCTGTGGGAAAAGGCCGAGCGGGAGGGCTGCGATTTCCCGAATGTCATCCACCCGGCGGCGGCCGTGTCGCCGCACGCCGCGCTGGGCCGGGGCGTCTACGTCGGGCCCGGCGCGATCGTCAACGCCGGCGCCGAAGTGGGCGACGGCTGCATCATCAATTCCGGCGCGATAGTGGAGCACGACTGCCGGCTGGGCGCCTTCGTGCACGCCGGCCCGGGCGCGGTGCTCTGCGCGGGCGTGAAGGTAGGCGACCGGACCCACGTGGGCGCGGGGTCCAGCGTAGTGCAGTATCTGAAGATAGGCCCGGACACCGTGGTCGGCGCCGGGGCGACGGTCGTAAAGGACCTGCCCGGGCTCGCCGTCTGCGTCGGCAGTCCGGCGAGGAAGATAAAGTCCAGATGAAGAAAAGGGTTTACATCATCGCCGAGGCGGGCGTGAATCATAACGGCTCTTTCTCGCTGGCCAGGCGGCTGGCGCTGGCCGCAAAGAAGGCCGGCGCCGATGCCGTGAAGTTCCAGACCTTCAAGGCCGAACTGCTGGCCTCGCCGAAGGCCCGCAAGGCCGGCTACCAGGTGCGGACCACAGGGGCGGACGATTCGCAGCTGGCCATGCTGAAGAAGCTGGAGCTGGGCCGCGCCGAGCACCTGAAGTTGAAG
>CAYSYJ010000318.1:0-2055 GCA_964435105.1 uncultured Elusimicrobiaceae bacterium | reverse complement strand
TACCCCCCCGAGAACGCCCGCGCCTTCCGCCAGGGGCTGCTGGCCCTGGCCGACGGCCGCCACGCGGCGGCCGCCGCGCTGTTCGCGGAAAGCGCCGCCGGACACCCGGCCGATCCCTTTTCCCGTTTTTACCTTGGCCGGGCCCTGGCCGCCGGCGGAAAAAAGGCCGAAGCCGCCGCGGCCTACCGCGAGGCGCTGGAGCTGGACGGCCTGTCCAACCGCGCCTCGGCGGAACGCAACAAGCTGATACGGGAGACGGCGGCGCGCGCCGGCGCCGGCCTGGCGGACCTGGACGCCGCCTTCTCGCGCCTGGCCCCCGGGGGGCTGACGGGCTTCGCCCAGTTCAGCGACGCCATACATTGGCGGCCCGCCTATAATCGTTTTGCCTGGGACGAGGTGCTGCGCGCCGCCGCTGAGATCGGGGCGGAAGGCTTCCCCCGCCCCTCCGGGCGCCGCCCGGCCGCTGGCACCGCCGAAGAGGAGCTGCGCAGGACCTTCTCTTATTCCGTGGCCTACCTCGACGAGGCCTTTAACGGGTCCGGCGCCCTGGCGCCGGCCGGCGAGGCCCTTGGGGACGTTTACGAACGCGCCCTGGCCGTCATGGAATTCCTGGAGAAAGAAAAAGCCGGGCGGCTGGAGAAAGCGGCCCTTTCGCGCGAAACCTTCGACCGCCTGTTCATGCGGAACTCCTGGTCGGCCGGCACCGCCACCCGGCTGGGATCGCTGCGCCCAGTCTACCTGGCCCACCTGGCGGAACTCTCTCTGCGGCGCGGCGCCCCCGCCCGCGCGCTGGCACTGGCCGAAGCCTCCCTGGCCGCCCAGCCGCTGCGGGCCTTCGCCCGCTTCATCCGCGTCCGCGCCCTGCTGGGGCTGGGCAGGAAAGCGGAAGCCGCCGGCGAGCTGGCCGCGCTGTACGCGGAACCCGGCACGCGGCGGGAGGCCGACTTCACCGCCTCGCTGCACGGCCTGCCCTCCCCGGGCGCGCAGGTTTCCCCGTCGAACAAGGCCCTCTCCAAGCAGCTCTCCGATTCGGCCGTCGCGCGGCTCCGCTCCGGCGACAGGGCCGGCGCGCGCCCCCTGCTGGAAAGGGCGGCGGCGCTCAACCCCGCCAATGCCGAAGGCCTGCTGACGCTCTGCGGCCTGCGCCTGTCGGCCGGGGAACTGCGCGGGGCGCTGGACAGCTGCGCCCTGGCCGCCTGGGGGGCGGACAAGTACTACCCGGCCATGGGCGGCCGGATGCGGGCGGAGGCCTCCCACGCGAGGGCCAAAGCCTTGTCGGGACTGGGAAAGACGGAAGCCGCGGCTGCGGAGCTGAAAGCCCTGCTGGCCGCGGCCCCCGGCGACTGGGAGGGCCTGGCCGCCGCCAAGGCCGACCTCAAGCGGCTCGGCGGCGACTGACCCCCTTATTTCAGCGACTTAATATATCCCTCAAGCGCGGCCAGGAAGGCGTCGGTATCCTCCGGCGTATTGTAGGCGTAATAGGAGAGTCTTATGGTCTCGCTGTAGCCGGAGTTGAGGCAGGCGAGATCGGCGCAATGCCGCCCGGTGCGCACGGCGATCAGCCGGCCCTTGACCGCGCGGTTGAGGGAGAGGTTGAAATCCGGCACCGAGAAGCCCCTGGCCGCCGGCGCGAGCGAGATCAGCGAGCCGTCCGGCACGGACGCCCTGCCGCCCAGGACCTTTACCCCTTTTACGCCGTCGAGTTTCGGCAGCGCGTCGCGCACCAGGCCCGAGACATGCGCCCTGATATTGTCGAAGCCGGTCCTGTCGAGCCGCTCCAGCGCCGCGGCGAGCCCGGCCGCGCCGGAATAGTTCTGCACGCCGGCCTCCAGCCCCGGGTAGCCGCCCAGGTAGCTGGCCGCGTAGCGCCCGCCGGCGGACTTCACGCTCTCCACCGTGCCTCCGCCCACGCGGAAAGGCCGCAGGCGCTCCAGCAGCGGCCGCTTCAGCAGCAGCGCCCCGGTGAAATAGGGAGCGCCCAGCTTATGGCCGGAGAAAGCGCAGGCGTCGGCCCCTTCGGCCGCGCCGCAGCGCCCGTGCGAGGGCGCGTACTGC
>CAYSYJ010000317.1:0-2070 GCA_964435105.1 uncultured Elusimicrobiaceae bacterium | reverse complement strand
GCCCCGGCCTTCCCGGGCGGCGGGCGTATGGGCGCCGCTCTTCTTCCTGTGGCTGGGGGCCGCCGCCCTGTTCTCCCCCGAACCGGCGGTTTCGCTGGCGGCCTTTTCACGCTGGGCCCTGCTGGGGGCCCTGTTCCTCTCCTTCTCCGGGACGCCCTCGGGGGCGGGATGGTGGCTTACGGCCGTTCGGGCCCTGGGCGCGGTTTCGGCGGCGGTCCTGCTCTGGCAGCGGCTGTCCGGCGGGGAGGTGACCGGGCTGATAGGCGGGAACCCCAATTACTCGGCGGTATTCTGCGCGGCGGGTTTCGCCGCGGCCGCGGCGGAACTCGCCTCCGGGGGCGGCCGCGCGGACAAAGCGGCGCGCGCCGCGCTGGCCGCCATGCTGCTGGCCGGGATGGCGGCCTCCGGTTCCCGCGGGGCGCTTTTGGCCGGCCTGCTGGCCGCCGGGGCCGCGCTCGCGGCCGCCCGCAGCTGGCGGCTGCTCGCCGCGCTGGCCTGCGCCTCGCTGCTGGCCGCCGCCCTGCTGCCCGGAGACGCGCTGTCGGGGCTGCTGAAACTTTCCGACCCCCGCGCCTTCGCCCGGCCGCGCATCTGGGGCGCCGCCCTCGACGCCGCGGCCGCCAGCCCCCTGCTGGGCTGGGGCCCCGGCCGCTTCGGCGCGGCCTTCGAGCTGTTCAAGTTCCCCTTCTTCGACGGGCTCTCCTACTTCGGCCATAACACGCCTCACGCGCACGGGGAATTCTTCAACCTGGCGGCCGAAGCCGGCTTCCCGGCCGCGGCCTTCCTCCTGCTGGCCGCCGGCCGCGGCCTGCTGCGCCCCGGCGGCAGCCTGCCGCTGAAGGCCTGCGCCCTGGCCGCCCTGCTGCAGGCCTCGGCGGACATGATCTTCTGGTCCGGCTCCGCCGCGCTGCTTTTCTGGGGCTCGCTGGGCTTCGCCTCTGCCGAGGAGCCGGGAGGGGAGCCGCGGCGCGGCCTCGCCGCCGCCCTGCCCGCGGCGCTGGCCCTGGCCCTGCTCGCGCCGCTGCTGCCGGCCGGCTCCGGCGGGCGCCGGGCTTTCGCCGCGCTGACCGCCGCCGAAGCGGCGGCCAACCCGGCCGCCGCCCTGGCACTGCCGCGCGCCGCCGCGCTGGACCTCCCGCGCGACCCGTTCCTGCCTGAGGCCGAGGGGCGCCTGCTGGCCGCCATGGGCGACCGCGCCGGCGCGGAGGCCGCCTTCTCCCGGGCCCTGGCCCTGGAGCCGAATTTCAAGCGCGCCCGCCTTGGACTGGCGGGGATATACGCCGCCGCGGGCCGCCGCGGGGAGGCCTGCGCCTCGCTCTCCTCCCCTGGCGGCGAGCCCGAAGTGCCGCTTCGCACGCCCTACCTGCGGGCCCTGGCGGAGAGCGACGAAGCCGCGGCCGGAAAAATGAAAAAGGAACTATGCGGGAAAAAGAGGACTGGCGCAGCTACTGCGCCTGGCCGGAAAACGCCCTGACCGGCAACTCCGCCGAGCTGCTTAAGGACGGGGAGGAGGCTTTCCCGGCCATGCTCGCCGCCATAGGCGGCGCGCGGGATTTCGTGCTGCTGGAATTTTACGCCTTCGCCGACGATTCCATAGGCAGGGCCGTGGCCGACCTGCTCAAGGAGAAGGCGCGCGAGGGCGTGGCCGTCTACCTGGTCTACGACTCGGTCGGCTCCATCCTGACCGACAGGGATTTTTTCCGGGACCTGGCCGCGGCCGGGGTCAGGGTGGCCGAGTTCCGGCCCGTTATTTTCTGGAAGCCTTACTGGAACTGGATAAAGCGCGACCACCGCAAGACGGTCTGCGTCGACGGGCGCGTGGCTTTCGTGGGCGGCTTCAATATCACCGAGTACGACGCGCCGCGTTCTCTGGGAGGCCGCGGCTGGAAGGACGCGCAGGCCGCCGTGCGCGGCCCCGCCGTCGCCGCCGTGGAGCGCCTCTTCTGGGAGGCCTGGGAGAGCGCCACGCCCGTAGATGGGGAACGCGTGCCGCCGAGGCCGCCGCGGCCCGGGGAGCCCGGGGGGAACATTCCCGTTTCGGTGCTTTTCGCCGGCGGCTTCCGCAATGTG
>CAYSYJ010000316.1:0-2082 GCA_964435105.1 uncultured Elusimicrobiaceae bacterium | reverse complement strand
AAAGGGGGTTTTTAAATTTGCTCGCCGGGCTGGACTCGAACCAGCAACCCTTCGGTTAACAGCCGAATGCTCCACCATTGAGCTACCGGCGAATACTGCAGGTATAATTATACAAAATTTTTCAAATTTTAAGCCGGCCAATTTTCGGCGTTAAACTGCTATAATTTTCAGACTTTTATCAAGGAGACAACATGGACCAGAACAATCAGACCGTTATCGCAGACACCACCGCCAACCCCGCGCCGCTCGGCCTGCTAGGCTTCGGCATGACCACGATATTGCTCAACCTGCACAACGCCGGCCTCTACGGGATGGACACCATGATCATGGGCATGGGCATATTCATCGGCGGCCTCGCCCAGGTGATGGCCGGCGCCATGGAGTGGAAGAAAAAGAACACCTTCGGCACCACGGCCTTCACCCTCTATGGCTTCTTCTGGCTCTCGCTGGTGGCGCTGCTCGTGATGCCCAGGCTCGGTATGGGCGAGGCTTCCACCCCTTACGCCATGGGCTGGTACCTCTCGGTCTGGGGCCTCTTCACGGCCTGCATGTTCGTGGGCACGCTGAAGCTCAACCGCGCGCTGCAGGTGGTCTTCCTGTCGCTGGCCGTGCTGTTCTTCATGCTGGCCTACGCCGACTTCACCGGCGGCAGCAAGACCCTGGCCGGCTACGAGGGAATATTCTGCGGCCTGTCCGCTTTCTACGCGGCCATCGCCCAGATCCTCAACGAGGTATACGGCCGCAAGGTCCTGCCCCTCTGACGCGGCAGCCTGAAAGCGGAAATAAAGAAGGCCCGGTTGACCGGGCCTTCTTCTATTTTCACCGACTTCTTTCAGAAGGGGAACTTCATGCTCAGCTGGTAATGCATGGTCTCGAAATCCTCCATGCCTGTGGTCAGCTTATACTCGGTGGTCATCCGGGATGCCTCCAGCGTAACCGAGACCTTTTCATAGACCAGGCAGCTGGCATTGGCCAGCAGGGTCTCGTTCTTCGTCTTGGCCGCGGTGCCGGCGCTCAGATCTGAATTCACCGGGTTGTCCACGCCATAAGCCAGGTTATAGCTGAAGCGCCCGCCCGGCTTGACGGACAGGTTGGCGAAACCGCCGGCGGACTTGAGTGCCATGGTGCCGTACTGGTTGACGTTGCCGGCGCCGCCGAGGAAGTCGTACAGGTTCTGGCCCGCCCAGAGCTGGCCGTTGAGGGCCAGGGCGGGGGTGAGGGGGATATTGTAGCCCAGGTCGACGAGCTTGACCTCGCCTTCCTCCCCGGTATTCTTGCGCCACTGGCCGAGTGCCCCCATAAGGGTGAGCCTGGCCTTGCCCAGCTTAAGCTGGGCCTGGACCTGCGCCTGGGGCAGGCCGGAACCGGTGCCTTCATTGTCGGTCAGCACGCGGGTGGGGCGCACCGCGGCGGCGGCGAAGGAGAGCCTGTCGCCGTGCTTGTAGGTGACGCGCAGCTGCGGCGCGCGCATCCAGAGCGCGCCGCTGAAGCCCATGCCGAATTCGTTGACGGTGCCGGAAAGTTCCAGGGGGGTCAGATGCCAGGTCTGGCCGGCCAGCAGCTCGAACTTGTCCGCCTTGAGCGCCATATAGGCGTGGCGCAGGCGCAGGCCCGCGTTGGAAGCGTCGTCGCCCTGGAAGTCGGTCTCGATCTTGCCCGACACCCTGTCGCCGTCGGTAATATCGAAACCCAGGCGCGTGCCCTTGGAGCTCACGCGGAAATCCCGGGCGGAGGCCTTGTCCGTATCCACATAATAGAGGTAGTCGTTGCCGCCGGTCCCGTGAGAATCATAAGCCGCGTCGGTCTTTACGAAACCGTAGAAGTTTACCTTGTACTTGGACGTCACGGCCTCCTGCGCGGCGGACTGGCCCGCCAGGGCGAGCGCGGCGGCGGCTAGCAGTATTTTTTTCATCGGTGTCTCCTCTCGAACGCGGTAGTGCAGTCAGATAATAGCAATTTAGCGGACCCGGCCGGTCCGAACGGCCCTTGACCGGCGTCAACCCATAGCATACAATATCAGGGTGAAATACTTCCCGCTTTTCCTGCTCCTGACCGCGACCGGACCGCTGCCGACCCTGGCCT
>CAYSYJ010000315.1:0-2084 GCA_964435105.1 uncultured Elusimicrobiaceae bacterium | reverse complement strand
AGCTGGAGGAGCGCAAAAAAAAGAGAGAAACGGATCTTTCCCATAGATACCCAATAGTATAGGGCTAATGCCGGAAATGTCAAGGGCCGGGCGGACCGGTTGCCAATGCCGGCGTCATAATGCTAGAAATAGTGTGGCCGGGCCGGAGCCAGATCCCCGGCTCCGGGGAGAGAAATGCTCAGATTCGGCCTCTGCTGCAAGTTCGCGCAAGAACCCATCAAGTTCCCGGTGACCACGGCCCTGGCCGCCATGAGGCTGCCTCCGAAGGAGCGCGCCGCCCGGCTGGCCGGGCTATGCCGGGAGAACGCCGCCGCCCTGAAGGCCGCGCTTGAGTTCTGCGCGGCCAACGGGATAGGGTGTTTCCGGGTCAACAGCCAGATACTGCCGCTCAAGACCCACCCGGAGGCCGGTTATGACCTGGCGGAACTCCCGGGAGGCCCGGGGATAATTTCCGAATTCCGCAAATGCGGGGAGCTGGCCCGCCGCCTTAAGGTCAGGCTCACTTTCCACCCGGACCAGTTCATCCTGCTCAGCGCGGAGAAGAAAGAGATAACCGGGTCTTCCGTGGGTGAACTGGAGTACCAGGCCGAAGTGGCGGGGTGGATAGGCGCGGACGTGATAAATATCCACGGGGGCGGAGCCTACGGCGACAAGAAGTCCGCCCTGGCCCGCGCCGGCGCCGCCCTGAAGCTGCTCAGCCCGGCGGCGCGGTCCCGGCTGGCTTTCGAGAACGACGACCGCATTTACGCCCCGGCCGACCTGCTGCCTTTCTGCGAGGCGCATGGGCTGCCTTTCGTCTACGACGCGCACCACCACCGCTGCCTGCCCGACGGGCTGACGGAGGAGGAGGTCACGCGCCGGGCCCTTAAGACCTGGGACCGGGAGCCGCTGTTCCACGTCTCCAGCCCCAGGGATGGCTGGAGCGGTGCGGACCCGCGGCCCCATCACGATTATATCGACCCCGCGGACTTCCCGCGGGCCTGGCGCGGGCTGGACATCACGGTGGAGGTGGAGGCCAAGGCCAAGGAACTGGCCATCGCCCGCCTGCGCCGCGACCTGGGCATGGACAAGGAGAAGAGGGTATGCCGAAAAAAGTGATAGCCATTAACGGCAGCTACCGCCGGGCCGGCGTGACGGCGCAGGCGCTGGAGGAAGCGCTGGCCGCGGCACGCGAGGCAGGCGCCGAAACCGAGACCGTGAACCTGCTGGACGCGAAGATAGAGTTCTGCGCCAATTGCCGGGGCTGCATGCAGGACCCCGGGCAGAAGCGCGGCCTCTGCCCGCAAAACGACGACATGGCCGGGATACTGGACAAACTGGAGGCCGCCGACGGCGTCCTCTTCGGCGCGCCGGTCAACTTTTTCAACGTCAACGCCCTGACCAGGCGCTTCCTGGAGCGCATGGCCGTCTACGGCTACTGGCCCTGGGGCGCGGCGGCGCCCAAATACAGGAGGGCGGTCGGAGGCAAGAAGGCCGTCCTCGTGACCTCCGCGGCCATGCCGGCCTTTTTCGGACGCTTCCTGACCGGGGCCGTGCGGGCCCTGAAATGCTGCGCCCGGAACCTGGGCGCGGAAGTAGGCGGCGTGATGTTCATCGGCCAGGCGGCCATGCGGGAGAGGCCGAGCCTGACCGGCTCGGAAAAAAAGAAGGCCAGGGCGCTGGGAAGGCGCCTGGCGGTTTAGGAGGGAAAATGTTCAGGAAAATAATAAGCGTCTCAATGGCGGCCGCTTTCGCGGCCATGGCGAGTTCCGGCCTGCTCATGCTCCTTAACGAGTCGCTGGCCTACCAGTTCCGGGTGCACCCGGTGCACAAGGTCTTCGCCGTAGTGATGGTTGCGGCCGGGCTCTGCCACCTGTTCCTCAACCGCGCCGCACTTAAAACCTACCTGCGCGAGCGCGGCCCGCTGCTGGCCGGCGCGGCGCTGATCCTTGTCATGGCGGCGGGCTACATAGCCGGCTTCACGCGGCCGTTCGACGAGGAGAAAGGCCGGGTCCTCGACGAGATAGCGGAGCAGCTGGAGAAGGGGGAGTAAGCGGCCGCCGGAGGCGGGCCATGAGCCTAAATACCCGGTCCGGGCGGGGCCA
>CAYSYJ010000314.1:0-2085 GCA_964435105.1 uncultured Elusimicrobiaceae bacterium | reverse complement strand
TCTCCAGGTGCGGCACGTTCCGGAGAGCGCTGGGGCAGCTTTACCGGGTATATCTCTATTCCTGCCTGCTCCAGATAAATCCCAAGATCGTGCTGACCTGGGTCGAGGACTCGCCTTTCTTCCATTTCCTTTCGCGCAGCTATCGCGGCGCCGGGTTCTACGGCATCTCCAATGGTTTTCGCTACGAGTACCCGGTGGTGGTGGGGCCGGGCGAATATCGGAATTCCATGCCGGACATGGTCTGCTTCGGCCGCTTCGAGGCTGACCTCTACCGCAAGTACGGCCACCAGATAGACCGTTTTCACCCCGTCGGCTCCGTTCAGGCCGGCTATTTCAAGGAGGGGAACGTCCCGCCTCTGCCGCTCCCGGAGTTCGAACTGTGCCTGGTCTCCCAGGCCGTGCCGGAGATAATGTACGGCGAGATTTATCCCGAAATCCGGAAGGCGGTGAGCGGGCTCGACGAAAAACTTTCGCGCTATGTGAGAGAGCGCAAAGTCACCCTGGCCGTGGCCCTGCGGTCTTCGGACGAGCGGGAAAAGCGCTATTACAGGTCAGTCTACGGCGAGGACGTGCTGCTCATAGAGAACGACCGCGCCGCGTTCTCGACATACCAGGCGATGGATAAAGCCTCGGTCGTGGTCGTGTTCGACTCCACCGCCGCGGTGGAGGCCTACGGCTGGGGCAAGAAGGTGCTGTTCTCCAACTATTCCGGCACCGTCCGTTTCCGCATCCCCGTCGCGGAAGCCTGCCTCGCCGACGGCTGTTCCTACGAAGAGTACGCGAAGAAACTGGACGCCGTGCGCGGTATGACGCACGAAGAGTACGCCGCGCTGACGGGCGAGAACAGGCGCTACCTTGTCACCTGGGACCCCGTCAACCTGGCCCATAATTATGTCCGCGGCCTCGTCGAGGCGGCGGTCGGCGGGCGGGGCTGAGCCGCATGCGCTCCCGGGTCCTTGCCAATACGGCCTATTACACGGCCATGCCGTTCATCCGCAACGGCCTGGCCTTCATCACGCTGCCCCTGCTCACCTCCGTCCTGACCCCCTCCGATTACGGGGTCGTCGGGCTCATAACCGTGGTCTCCTCTTTCGGCGCCTTCGCTTTCTGCGGGGTCGGTACAGCCTGCTACCGCTACTATTTCAAGTATAAGGACGAGCCCGAGAACCTGGCGCTCCTTTTTTCTACCGCGGCGTGGTTCGTGCTCGGCGCGGCGGCAGTATATTCGCTGCTGCTCTATCTCGCTTATCCCGCGCTGAACGGTTTCCTTTTCAAGGGGCGGTTGGAGTTCCGGTGGCTGCTGCTCGGGTTCCTGCAGGTCGTATTCAACTACTTCGCGGCGACCAACCAGTACGTCTTCCAGAGCCGACACGAAGGCCGGCGCTGGTTCGTGAACGAGGCGGTCTTCACGGTATTCTACGTCGGGTTGTCCCTGGCGCTGGTGCTAGTGGGAGGATTTCGTTTCGAGGCCCTGGTCATCGCTGGCCTCTCCGGAGAGGCGCTCAGGGCTTTCGCCTCCTACCTTCCTATCCGCGACCTCTACGTGCCGCGCTTCAGCGGCGCTATGCTCCGCGAAAACGTCCGCTATTCCTGGCCGCAGGTGCCGGCGGGGATAATCGGTTTCGGCTATACTTACCTTGACCGGCTGATCATGAGCCGGGCGCAGGGCCTGCCTCAGGTCGGGGTGCTGGACATGAGCGCCCGCCTGGCCTCCACGGTCAAGATGGTGCTTGACGGCGTAGGGGGGGTGCTCTCCCCCAAGACCCTGGAATTGCTGAAGGAGGGAACCCCCGAGTCGGGCCGCCTGCTTGCGGACATCAGCCTCAAAGCGCTGGCGGCGGTCCTGGGGCTAGCCCTCCTGATAATGCTTTTCTCCAAGGAGCTCGTGCTGCTGCTCATCAAGGGCGATTTCCGGGCCGTCATCTATGTGGCCCCGCTTTATATCTATTCGCACATTTTCGGCGGGCTGGGCATGCTGTCCCACTGGCTGATCTACTATCACCGGGAGAAGACCTGGCTGCAGATCCCGATACTTTCTACCGGGCTGGTCACGGGTACCGCGCTTAACCTGCTGCTGATTCCCCG
>CAYSYJ010000313.1:0-2100 GCA_964435105.1 uncultured Elusimicrobiaceae bacterium | reverse complement strand
GTCGCTGTAGGTGAGCCCCATTTTCCCCATGGTCACCGCCAGCCTGGCTATGTGCACGCGCTGGGAAGCGGTGGGGCGCACCGGGGTGGAGCGGTGGCCATAGTAGGGGTACATATAGTGATGGGTGAAGTTGTACCAGGAATCTATGTTGCGCACGCCTCCGGGCTTGAAGTTGTCCGGCACGCAGTCCGCGATGAGAACCTTGATCTTGCCGTCCTTGACTTCGGTGCCCACGAAGAGGCCGGCGTGGCCTATGGGCAGGTCGGGGCTGAACCAGCCGCTGATGGTGCCGGTGATGCCGCCGGTATAGAGCAGGTCCGCCTTCTCTATGCCCACGCGGGCCGAGCGCTGCAGGTTGACCACGGTGGAGGGGTAACCGATCTGCTCGAGCAGTTCGAAGGCCGCGGCGCGGACTACTTCGGCCTCGCGGGAGTTGGCGGCTATGTCGAAGAGGTAGGGGCCGGCCTTATTGTTCTTCTTGAGCTTGCCCATGCTGATGATCAGGTTGATCTTCAGGACGTCGTCCGAGGAATTGTAGAAGGAGGCCAGCTTGTTCATCAGCCTGGGGTCGCCGACTTCGCCCAGCGCCCAGATGGAATCGATGGCCTTGAGGCGGGCCTTGAGATTGTCCTCGTAGGGGCCCTTGTTGAAAGAGGCGCCCTGGTAATTTTCGATATTGGCCAGCAGTTCGTTCACCGCGGCTTCCCGGGACTGGGTGGATCCGTTAGTGGCCCGCTCCAGGACGGCCTGGGTCTCGGTCTGCGGCGTCTCTGACGCGAAGAGCCCGGCCGGGAAGGCCTGGGTCAGCATACCGAGGATGGCGGCTATCAGGGTAAGGTTCTTGAGCTTCATTAACTCCCTCCAGTGCTTGCGCATGGCTACATGGATAGTTTATCAGAGGGAGGAAAAACGGCAAGGTTCGCGGGGCCCAGCCCCCGCGCGTTAAATAGACTAGGCCTTTCTGGGCCCTTTGGGTGGGGACGTAGATGAATCATTCCTAACTGCCCGTATCTAAGGGGGGAGAACCGGTTTTTGGTGCAGAGTCGGAGTTAGGAATGATTCATCTACGTCCCTCTTAGGGTTATGAGGGGTATCTCGGCTGGCGCCAGCAGGCGCAGGGGCGGGCCCCAGCTGCCGGTGCCGGAGGTCACGTAAAACGCGCTTTTACCTATATAGTATGTCCCGTAGAAGTACTTATAGGCGAGGCGCGTAAAGAAGTTAAAGGGGAAGATCTGGCCCCTGTGTGTATGGCCGGACAGGGTCAGCCCGGCCCCGGCCGCGGCTATTTCGGGGTAGTAGACCGGCTGATGGGTCATGACCAGGCGGAACTTGCCGTTGCCGGCCTTGTCCAGCACGGCCTTGATATCCTCCGGCTCCAGGCGCTCGGTATGGATGTCCCCGAAACCGATCAGTTTCAAGTCGCCCAGGTCCGTGTGGGCGTTCCGGAGCAGCTTTATGCCGAAGGCCTCGTAGCAGGCCATGGCTTTGTCGAGGCCGTAATAGTATTCGTGGTTGCCCAGTACCCCGTAGATGCCGAGGCGGCTGTGCACGCCGGCCATGGCCTCGCGCAGGTCCTCGTTGCAGGTGATGCCGGGGTCTATGAGGTCCCCGGTGATGAGTATCAGGTCCGGCTTGGCGGCGTTGATGCTGCGGACTATGGCGTTGAACTGCCGCAACTTCCAGCCGGAGTCCACGTGCATGTCCGAGATCTGCGCTATCTTGAAACCGTCCAGGGAGGGGGGCAGGTCCGGCAGGGTTACGGTTATGGGCTTGAGGCCGGGGTTGCGCAGGCCGCCGTAGACGGACCAGGCGACGACGAGGCCGAGCGCGGCCAGGGTGGCGGCCGGCAGGTGGGGCCAGGGCCGCCCCAGCTTTTTCAGGGCGAGAGCCGCGATGTCCGAGCAGAGGAAGATGAAGCCGGCGATAAGGATGACGCCCATCCAGGCATAACCGACGGCATAGAAGAATTCCAGCGTGGGGGTGTGGTGCTGGCGCTTGAGGTACATGGTGAAGGGCGAGAGGAAGGCCACGCAGAGCAGGCCTATGCGCCAGGCGGCCGCGGCGGCCGGCGGCAGGGCGAAGCTGCGGGCGATCCAGCGT
>CAYSYJ010000312.1:0-2102 GCA_964435105.1 uncultured Elusimicrobiaceae bacterium | reverse complement strand
GCGGTCACCTTCTCGATGACGCAGTCGAACTCGGCCTTGATCTCGTTGAAGACCTTCATGGCCTCGATGACGCAGATGACCTGGCCTTCCTTGACGGAGTCGCCCTCGCGCACGTAAGGCGGCGAGGACGGGCTGGGCGCGCGGTAGAAGATGCCGGACATCGGGGCCTTTATGGTCTCGCCGGCGGGAGCGGCGGGCCTGGGGGCGGCGGCGCCCTTGGCGGGAGCGGCGGCCGGCGCCATGGCGCCCGGCGCGAAAACGGGGATCTGGTGCACGGCGTTATTGTGCTTGCGCACCAGCTTGATGTAGGTCTCGTCCTTGGAGAATTCGATGACCTCCAGCTTGTTGGAGTTCATGAACTGGTAGAACTTCTGCACCTGGTCGAAAGCGTTTTCGGACTGGGTTTTGGCCGCTTTTTTCATTGTCGCCTCTGTGATCCTGAAAAATTTATTTCCGGCCCCCGCGGAACCCGCGGGGGCCGGATTACGGGCTTACTTCCTGGCTCCGCCCTGGAGCAGCACGCGGCGGGAGAGACGGAACTTGCCGTTGTTCTCCATGTCCACGCACTTCACTTCCACTTCCTGGCCCATCTTGAGGACGTCGTCCACGCGGTTGATGCGCTTCACGTCGATCTCGGAGATGTGCAGCAGGCCTTCCTTGCCGGGGAGGACTTCCACGAAGGCGCCGAAGTCCACGATGGAGACGACGCGGCCCTTGTAGACCTTGCCGACTTCCACTTCCATGGTGAAGTACTCCACCATCTGCTTGGCGGCCTCGAGGCTGGCCTTGTCGACGCTGGAGACGAACACGCTGCCGTCGTCCTCCACCTCGATGTTGGCGCCGGTCTTCTCGATGATGCCGCGGATGTTCTTGCCGCCGGGGCCGATGAAGGCGCCGATCTTGTCCTTGGGGATGCTGAGCTTGACGATGCGCGGCGCCCACTCGGAGATGTCCGGGCGGGGAGCCGGCAGGGCCTTCTCCATCAGGTCGAGGATGTGCAGGCGGCTGCGGGTGGCCTGCTCTATGGCTTCCTTCATGATGTTCATCGGGATGCCGGTGGCGAGCTTCACGTCCATCTGGAACGCGGTCACGCCCTTGCGGGTGCCGGTGATCTTGAAGTCCATGTCGCCGTAGTGGTCTTCCAGGCCCGCGATGTCCGAGAGGACCGCGTGCTTGGCGCCGTCGGTGACGAGGCCCATGGCGATGCCGGAGCAGGGCGCCTTGAGCGGCACGCCGGCGTCGAACAGCGCCAGCGACCCGCCGCAGACGGTGGCCATCGACGAGGAGCCGTTGGACTCCAGGATGTCGCTCACCAGGCGGATCGTGTACGGGAACTGTTCCTCGGTCGGGAGCAGCGGCAGCAGGGCGCGCTTGGCGAGGTGGCCGTGGCCTATCTCGCGGCGGCCGGGGCCGCGGTCCGGCTTCACTTCGCCGGTGCTCCAGCTGGGGAAGTTATAGTGCAGCATGAAGCGGTCGAAGGTCTTGCCCTCGAGCGCGTCCAGCATCTGCTTGTCGTCCGAGGTGCCGAGCGTGGCCACCACGAGGGCCTGCGTCTGGCCGCGGGTGAACACGGCGGAACCGTGCGTGCGGGGCAGGAAGCCGGGCTCGATGGTGATCTGGCGGACCTCGTCGGTCTTGCGGCCGTCGGTGCGGACCATGGTGCTGAGCACGATGCCGCGCCAGACGGTGTAGAGGATGTCCTCGAAGACGGTCTTGACCTGGTAGGAAGCGGTGGCGTCTTCCTTGTACTTCTCGGTCATCGCCTTGACGGCGTTGTTCTTGACCTCGTCCAGGGCCTTCTCCATCGCGTGCTTCTCGGGCCGGGAGGAGAGGATGCGGGTGATCTCCGCGCGCGCCATGGCGTCCACTTCGGCCTTCAGCTCGGGCCTGATCGTGGGGGTGGCGACCGGCGTCTTAACTTTGCCGACCTGCTCCTTCATCTTAATCTGCATGTCGCAGAGCTTGCCCAGCTCGGGCATCGCGGCCTCGAGAGCTGCGACCAGGTCGGAGTTGGGAACTTCCTTGGCGCCGCCTTCGACCATCAGTATGCTCTTGGAGGTGCCGCAGATGACGAGTTCCATCTCGGCGGTCTCGCGCTGTTC
>CAYSYJ010000311.1:0-2110 GCA_964435105.1 uncultured Elusimicrobiaceae bacterium | reverse complement strand
GAGGGAAGTGTTCGGCGACGCGCTGGAGCCCGGCGGCGAGGACCCCCTGTTCTGGGCCTCCAAGCTGCACTTCTACATGGCCGGCGTGTCCTTCTACAACTACCCCTATACCTTCGGCTTCCTGATGGCGGCGACGCTGTTCACCAGGTTCAAGGCCGAGGGCCCCGCCTTCCTGCCCAAGTACGAGGCCTTCCTGCGGCTGACGGGTTCCGACACGGCGGAGGGCGTGGCGCGCCGCTCGCTCGGCGCCGACCTGGGCAAGCCGGAATTCTGGGAGACCGCCATCAAGGGCCTGGCCCCTAAACTGGCGCGCTACAAGGAACTGCTGGCCGGCCTGAAGGCGGCCGCGTGAAGGGCGCTAAATTCCCGCTCGCCCTGCTGGGGCTTTACCTGGTCCACTTCGCCGTGCTCGCGGTGAATCCCTATGCCCGGGACGTCTGGTTCGCCGAGAACCTGCCCATGTGGATCATCGTGCTGGGGCTGGCCTCGACCTACAGGCTGTTCAGGTTCTCCAACGCCTCTTACGCCCTGATGGCGGTGCTGGTCTTCCTGCACACCATAGGGGGTCATTATACCTTCGAGCGGGTCCCATTCGGTTTCGTCACGGAGTTGTTCGGCTTCGCGCGCAACCACTATGACCGGGTGGCGCATTTCTCGGTGGGCTTCTACGCCTACCCGATAGCGGAGCTCATCTGGCGAAAGCGGCTCTCGGAGGGCGGGGGCCTGGCGGCCTTCACGGGCGTCACGGCCATCTTCACGGTGGCCGCCGTCTACGAGATCATAGAGTGGTGGTACGCGGCCTCGGCCGACCCAGCCGCCGGCATCGCCTTCCTGGGCAGCCAGGGCGACGTATGGGACGCCCAGAAGGACATGCTGGCCGACGGGCTGGGCTCCTTCTGCGCCGCGGCCCTGTTCCTGCTTAAATCGCCGCCCCGGGACTGAGAGCCGGAGGGGAAAAGAAAAGGCCGCCTTTACCGGGCGGCCTTTTTCATTGCCGGGGAAGCGCTCAGTCGTCGGTGGTCAGGCCCAGGAAGTAGGAGCGGTCGAGCACCGTCTGGGCGCCGGGGGCGGCGGCGGAGGCCTCGGGCTTCACGCCGGTCCAGAACCTGGGCGCGAGCATGGTGCCGGTATTGAGCATACGCTGGTCCGCGGAGTAGATGACCTCGCAGTCGCGCTTATAGGGCATCTCCGGGCAGCCGAACTTGCTGAACACCGCGTAGCGGTAGTCCAGCCCGCCCTGGCCGGCCGCGAGCCTGCCCTGCGAGGAGAAATACTTGAAACCGACCACCGAGGAGTCGTGCTTCGGCAGCACCTTGCCGGCCTTGTCGATATAGCCCAGGAAAGTGACGGCGTGCCCGGTGCGGTTGGTGCGGTTGATGTTCACGAAATCGCCCGGGGTCAGGTTCTCGAAAGTCCGGCGCTCGCCCATGCCGAAGTTGATCAGCGCGTCGGCCGTGCCGTTGGCGTTGAACTCCGGGTTAACCCAGATATGGCCCTTCAGGTCAGTGACGGCCAGCCCTTCATAGCTGCGCTTTGGCAGGTAGTAATAAGGAGCGAGATCCCCGGTCTCCGCCGTATAGATCGCGAAAGCGGTGAGGAGCACCTCCATCTGGGCGGCCACGCACATGGTCAAAGGCGGGCGGCGGGCCTTTATCACGCCGCCGTTATAGTCGATGTCGTGCGTGAGGATGGAACTGATGTCGTAGCCTTTCAGCCCGTAGTTCTTGTAAAGATAGTCCACCGCCTTCAGGACATAGCCGTTGAAGTACTTTTCCGGCCCGGGCGCCGGCTGCGGGTCGGCCCTCAGCGGCACGGAGACCGCCGGCGGGGCCGGCAGGCGCAGCTCGCGCAGGGCGGGGACATTAAACCCGTTCAGCGGGAAAGCGTCGGCCTGTGCGGCGCCGGGGAGCAGAAGGACAAGGGGGAGAAGCAGTTTGATCATTTGACTTTCCTCAACTCGCTGCCTAAAGCCAATATATACTACTTTCAAATATCAAGTCAACCCGCAGGGCATACGGTGTTAGCGCCTGGGCATGACCCGCCTCAAGGGCAGGTGCTCCAAAACCGGAGTCGCGCACACCGTGCGCGCTCCTGTTTACCTCGGCCTCGG
>CAYSYJ010000310.1:0-2113 GCA_964435105.1 uncultured Elusimicrobiaceae bacterium | reverse complement strand
ATGGAATCCAGCTTGTGCTCCTTCAGCACCGCGTCGATATCCGCGGCCAGCTCCTTGCTCATCTCGGCGGCGATCCGGCCGCCCACGCAGTCGGCCATGCCGGCCGCCTCGAAGCCGGCGTTGCTCATGAAGAAGGTATTGCCGTGCTTCGGCTCGCGGTCGCCGAAAGAGCAGGCCAGCGCCGCCAGGTCGTTGAACTCGTCGAAGGTCTCCGCCACCAGCGCGCCGGCTTTCTCCATGATCAGCCGCGTCACCAGGTAGTCGCCGGCGATGGACGCCGTATGCCCCATCACCGCCTTCTGCCCCACCGCCGTGCGCCCGGCCTTGTAGAGCACCACCTTCTTGCCCTTCGCGCGGGCCTTCTCCATGGTCTTCGCCAGCGCCAGGCCGTCGCCCGGCTTGAAGCCCTCCATGTAGACCAGCAGCACCTTCAGGTCGTCCTCGTCGGCCAGCCGGTCCACGTAGTCGGGCACCGTCACGTCCTGCTGGTTGCCCACGGTGATGCTGTAGGCGGGCTTCAGCCACGGCATCTTGCTGATAGTCGAGATCACGAAGGCCCCGCTCTGGCTGACGAAGGCGGTCTTCGCCATGTTCGGGTTCACGCCGAGCGGGTGCTCCATCTTGTACTCGGGGATGAAGAAAGTGTTGAGCTTCACGCCGTTGAGCACGATGCCCATCGAATTGCCGCCGGAGAGGGCGAAGTCCGGGTTCTTCTCCCGGGCCGCCGCTATCGCGTCCACCACGGAGCCCGCCATGCCCTCGGAGCCGGACTTCTCTCCCATGCCGCCCGAGATCAGTACCACGCCGTTCACCTTGCCGGAGGCGCCGGCCTCGGCCAGCACCCTGGGCACTTCCGGCGACGGGACGGCCACGACGTACATATCCACCTTCTCCGGCAGCTGGGCCGGGGAGGCGAAGCATTTCACGCCGTCTATCTCGGCCGCGCCTTCCTTGACGATATAGGTGCGCTCCTTGGGGAAACCCGCCTTGGAGATGTTATTGAGGATGATGCGCGCCATGTTCATCTTCTTCTCGCTGACGCCCACCACGGCCGCGCTGCGGGTGTGGATCAGCCCGTCCACGCCCTGTTTCGAAGGGCGGCGGCGCGGGGCGGCCTTCCTGGCCGGGCGGAAGCGCAGCACCCCGTCCAGCGCCGTCAGCCGGCCCTTGCTCACGGCCAGCGGGTTGATCTCGAATTCCTCTATCGCCCAGTCCGAGGCGCCGCCGTCGGAGAAGCGCTTCATCAGGTGGGAGAAGCCCTCCAGCCATTTCACGATCTCGCCGTCCTGGGCCAGCCGCCGGCCGCCGCGCACCTCGCCGGCGGCGTAGCGCCAGATCCAGCTGCCCGCCAGGAAATCCTGCCAGGCCTCGGCGTTGAAAGCCAGCTCCGCCGGTATCACGGAAGGGGTCACGCCCGGCCGCAGGGAACTTATCAGGGCCTCGGCGTTGGTGCCCCCGGGGCCCATGGTCACCACGGGGCCGAAGGCCTCGTCGGCCCGCGCGCCCAGCAGCAGTTCCTCGCCCAGGGCGAAGGCGGCGTGCGGCACGAACTCCACCGCCATGAATCCCTCGGCCTCCGGGAATTTGGCGGCCATGGCCTTCAGGGCCTCCTCCAGCGCGGCGGGCGTCCTGTCGAGCACCTTCACGCCGCCCGATTCGGTCTTGTGCAGGGTCTTGGAAGAGACCAGCTTGAGCACGGCCTTCTCGCCGGGGAGCGCCGCGCAGGCCTCCGCGGCCGCGGCGGCCGGGTCCAGGCCCGTGGCGCCGAACAGCTTGAATTTGGGGGCTTGCAGCCCCGCCAGGGCCAGCACCTCGTACACCTCGGGCTCGCTGAGGCTTTTGCGCCCCTGGCCGCCGGCGTAGGCGAAAATTTTTTCTATAGCTTCGAAGTTTTCCATGTTTCCCTTTTTTGGCGGCCCGGCCGCCTAGCGCAGTTTTGTCACCCTGGCCTTCGCGGCGTAGGCCAGGGCCTGCGCCCGGTCTATCAGGCCGGCCCCCACGGTGAGGCAGTCGGAGGAGGCCGCGCCGGTGGCGAGTTTGAGGGTGCGTTCGAAATCGTAGCCGTTCAGGAAGCCGAACACATGCGCCTGCTGCGCCAGCACGATCTTCGAGA
>CAYSYJ010000309.1:0-2138 GCA_964435105.1 uncultured Elusimicrobiaceae bacterium | reverse complement strand
TTCTTGAGCTCCTCTTTGGGCTGCAGGCCCACCAGCTCGTGGGCGAGCTTGCCGCCCTTGAAGAGCAGGATGGTGGGGATGGCGGAGATGCGGTAGTTGGAGGCCGTCTCCTGGTTCTCGTCGGTGTTGAGCTTGCAGACCTTCACCTTGCCGGAATATTCCTTGGCCAGCTCGTCTATCACCGGGCCGATCATGCGGCAGGGGCCGCACCAGGGCGCCCAGAAATCCACCAGCACCGGCAGGGGGCTCTTGATGACCTCGGCCTCGAAATTAGCGTCCGTAACCTGTATTTCGTTAGACATTGTAGTCCTCGCTTTTTGTGTTTTTCGCCGGCAGTGAGAGAGTCTGCCTAACATAGTATAAGACTTACTTTTTCTTGTCAATAAGATAGCGGAGCTCCTTCCAGAGCTCCTCTATGTCTATGGGCTTGGAGAAGAAGGCGCCCGCGCCGGCGAGCATCGCCTCGGAGCGGTCGGCCGGCTCGGTGTACTTGGCGGAGATGAAGAGCACCGGCACCTTCTTGAGGCGGGCCGATTCGCGGATCACGCGCAGGAACTCCACTCCGTGCATGTCCGGCAGCTGGATGTCCAGGATGATGGCGGACGGGACTTCCTCGGCCAGGGCGTCGAGCGCCTCGCGCGCGCTCTTGGCCACGGTCACCTCGGCGTCCACGTGCTTGAGCTTGAGGCCGTCCTCCAGCGTGTCTATGAAGTTCTTGTCGTCGTCTACTATCAGTATCTTGGTCGGCATAGTTTTAGAAACCGTAACTGAGTCGCTCGGCGAGCATGCCGGGCATCTTCATGTCCCCCATCAGGCGCTGCGTGGCCCCGATGTCGTAGAAGACCTTGAAATGGTCGAACTGGCGCCTCTCCGCGTCGTAGATGCCGCAGGAGGCGCGGGGGTCGCCGTCGCGCGGCTGGCCCACGGAGCCCGGGTTGATCAGCACCTGGCCCTCGGCCAGCATTATGCGGTCCATCGGGCGCATGAAGTCGGCCGCCGGCATCCCCCGGCTCTTCTCGCGGAAATAGAGCGGCATGTGGCTGTGCCCTATGAAGCAGGGCGACACCTCGAAGGCCTTGGCGCTGTCGTAGAACTGGCTTTCGCTGAGCAGGTACTCGGTCAGCGGCTTGCGGGGCGAGCCGTGCACCAGCGTGAACTCCTGGCGCACCACCCTCTCGGGCAGGCGGGCGATGAAATCCAGGGCCGGGCCGCTCAGCTGGGTCCGGGAGAACTCTATGCTCCAGCTGGCCGCGGCGTTGAACCACTTGAGCTCCAGGCGGCCCACGGCCGCGGCGTCGTGGTTGCCCATCACCGCGGTCAGGCTGTCCAGGCCCATCAGGGCCTCGGCGCATTCCCGCGGCTGGGGCCCGTAGCCGATGACGTCGCCGCAGCAGATGAAATCCTTCACCCCGTTCTTGCGGTAAAATTCCAGCACGGCCTTGAGGGCCTCGTAATTGCCGTGCACGTCGGAAAAGACGCCGTAGCGCATTATGTCCTAGTTAACGCCCGCCGGTTGGGGCGCGCCGGTCACCATGCCGGCCGCCCGTTTGAGGTCCACAGAGACGAGTTTGGAAACGCCGAGTTCCTCCATGGTGACGCCGTAGAGGGTGTCGGCCGCTTCCATCGTGCGCTTGTTATGGGTGATCACGATGAACTGAGTGGTAGCGGCGAATTCGCGGATGAGGCGCACGAAGCGCTCCACGTTGGCTTCGTCCAGCGGGGCGTCGGCCTCGTCCATGATGCAGAAGGGCGAGGGGTTGACGCGGAAGAAGCTGAACAGCAGGGCCAGCGCGGTCAGGGCCTTCTCGCCGCCGGAGAGCTGCGAGATGCTCACCAGCTTCTTGCCGGGCGGGTGGGCCAGGATCTCCACGCCGGTCTCCAGCAGGTTGTCGGGCATGGTCAGCACCAGGTCCGCCTCGCCGCCGTTGAACAGCAGGGAGTAGATCTCCTTGAAGTAGACCCGCACCTTGTCGAAGGTGTTCTTGAAGTTCTCGCGCGTGGTATCGTTGATCTTGTTGATGGCGCTGCGCAGGTCCGCCTTGGCGCGGTTGAGGTCCTCCACCTGCGAGTTCATGAAGTTGTAGCGCTGGGTCAGGGCCTCGTACAGCACCTGCTGCAGTCGCCCGCGATGGATCGAG
>CAYSYJ010000308.1:0-2143 GCA_964435105.1 uncultured Elusimicrobiaceae bacterium | reverse complement strand
GATATGAATACTGAAGGACCACGCATTCGCTGTAACATGGCCGTCTGCATGGCTATGGCCGCCGACCACGTGATCCTCGAAGCGGAGAAGATCGTGGAACCCGGCGAGCTCGACCCCGAGAAGGTCACCATCCCCGGCGTGTTCGTCAGCGCCATCGTAAAGTCTACGCTGCCCGCCTCCAACCTGCAGCTCAAACCCTAAGGGAGAAACATCATGGACGCAAAAGAACTTCGCCGCGAACGTCTGATCAAGCGCATCGCCCAGGAACTGCCCGACGGGGCGCTGGTGAACCTCGGCATAGGCATGCCGACGATGGTGGCCAATTACATACCGAAGGACCGCACGATACTGCTGCACTCGGAGAACGGGTTCACCGGCCTCGGCCCCGCGGCGGAAAAAGGCAAGGAGAGCCAGAGCATAGTGAACGCCGGCGGCCAGCCGGTCACCATAGTGCCCGGAGGCGCCTTCTTCGACTCGGCCATGAGCTTCGCCATCATCCGCGGCGGCCACGTGGACTATACCGTGCTCGGCGCGCTCGAGGTGGACATGGAGGGCAACCTCGCCAACTACATGATCCCCGGCAAGATGGTGCCCGGCATGGGCGGCGCCATGGACCTCGTCGCCGGCGCGAAGAACGTCATAGTCGCCATGGAGCACGTCAACAAGAGCGGCGCTCCCAAGATCCTCAAGAAGTGCACGCTGCCGCTGACCGCCAAGGGCGAGGTGGACATCATAGTCACCGACATGGCTTTCATCCGGGTCACCAAGAAGGGCCTGGTGCTCGAGGAACTCGCCGAGGGCGTGACCGTGGAAGAGGTGGTCAAAGCCACCGAGGCCCCGCTGCACATAGCCGGCAAGCTGGGGACTTTCTGATGAACAAGATGGTGATAACCTGCGCCCTGTCGGGCGCGGAGACGACCAAGAAGCAGTGCCCCGCCCTGCCGGTCACCCCGGAGGAGCTCGCCGAGTCAGCGGCCGAGTGCCGGAAGGCCGGCGCGGCGATAGTGCACCTGCACGCCCGCAACGACGACGGCAGCCCCACGGCCGACGTCAAGGTCTTCAAGCGGGCCATAGAGCTCATCCGCAAAAAGACCGACGTGGTGGTGGAGATCACCACCGGCGGCGCGGTGGGCATGACTCCCGAAGAGCGCATAGCCCCGGTGGCGCTCGAACCGGACATGGCCTCGCTCGACTGCGGCACCGTGAACTTCGGCAACGACTATATCGTCAACACGCTGCCTATCATGCGCCAGTTCGCGAGCGAGATGAACAAGCACAAGGTCCATCCCACGCTGGAATGCTTCGACGTGAGCCACGTGCAGTCCTCGCATATCCTCATCAAGGAAGGCCTGATCAGGCCGCCTTACCACTACGGCTTCGTGATGCAGGTGCCCGCGGCGCTCTCCCTTACGCCCAAGACCCTCGGCTACATGATGGACCAGATGCCGGCCGAAAGCCGCTTCACGGTGATGGGCATAGGCCGGGCGCATATACCGGGCATCTGCCTTGCCATAGCGGGCGGCGGCTGGATCCGCGTGGGCTTCGAAGACAATATCTACTACGCGAAAGGGCGGCTGGCCGCTTCCAACGCGGAGTTCGTGGAGCGGGCGGCGCGCTTCTCGAAAGAAGCCCAGCTCGAGATAGCCGAGCCCGGCGACGTGCGCAAGTTCTTCGGTCTGAGAGGAGCGTAACCATGGAGGCACGATGAAGATACTCAAGAACGGGAACCCTTTCGGCGCGCACCGGGTCATAGAGCCCAAGGGCGTGCTGCCGCAGCCCGCGGTAAAGATCTCCAACAGCATGGACGCCATCTACGACAACGAGATCCTGGTGGACGTGGAGACCCTCAACATCGACTCCGCCTCTTTCACCCAGCTCAAGGACGCCGCCGGCGGCGACGAGGGCAAGGTGCAGGAAGCCATCCTCAAGATCGTCGGCGAGCGCGGCAAGATGCAGAACCCCGTGACCGGCTCCGGCGGCATGTTCATTGGCAAGGTGGCCAAGATCGGCCCCGCGCTGGAAGGCAAGATAGACCTGAAAGAGGGGGACAAGATCGCCAGCCTCGTTTCGCTGTCGCTGACCCCGCTCAAGATAGAGAAGATCCTCGGCATCAAGAAAGGCACCGAGCAGGTGAACGTGAAGG
>CAYSYJ010000307.1:0-2144 GCA_964435105.1 uncultured Elusimicrobiaceae bacterium | reverse complement strand
CGAACTGTCCGGGGCCGGCGCTATGCCGGAGATGCGGATGTCCAAGGCCGAGACGCCGGCCCCCGGCGCGGCCCGCAACTCTTTCGCCCCCGGGGCCAAGGCCGACGCGCCGCCCCCGGTGCAGGTGCGCAAGGACTTCTCCGAGACCGCCTACTATAACCCGCAGCTGAAGGTGCTCAAGGGGGAGGCGGGCTTTTCTTTCAGGATACCCGAGCGCCTGACCTCCTGGAAAGTGTCCTCCTATATCCTGACCGGCAACGCCAGCCACGGCGCCGCGGCCGCCGAGACGGTCACCAAGAAAGACCTGATGGTGCGCCTGGACATACCGCGCTTCTTCCGCGAGGGCGACGTCTCGCGCCTGACCGCCGTGGTGACCAACGACGCCAAGGCGGAACTGTCCGGCGAGGTTACGCTCTTCCTCGCGCGCGAAGAGGCCGACGCCCTGGCCGCTTTCGGCGTCAAGGACCCGGCGCGCCCCTTCACGGTGAAGGCCGGCGGCACGGTCTCCGTCTACTGGGACATCAAGGCGCCCACTGGCACCGGCCTTTACAAGGCCCGCGCCGTGGCGCGTTCCGGCCGTCTGGCCGACGCGCAGGAGAACGACCTGCCGCTCTTGCCCTCGCGCGAACGCCTGATCGCCTCGTCGGTTGCGGCCCTCGACGGCAGCGGCACGCGCAAGTTCTCACTGCCGGAGCTGGAGACGGCGGACCCGGGGCGGGATATAGAATCCCTGCACCTGGAGGTGCAGCCGCAGCTGATACTCACCGTGCTCAACAGCCTGCCCTTCCTGGTGAACTATCCCTATGAGTGCACCGAGCAACTGCTGAACCGTTACGTGCCGCTGGCCATCACCAACGCCTTCTACCGCAAGTACCCGGAGCTGGCCGCGGCGGCCGCCAAGGTCCCGAAGCGGACCACCGTCACGCCGGAGTGGGAGCGTGACAACCCCGTGCGGCTGATGTCGCTCATGGAGACGCCGTGGGAGCGCCGCTCCCGGGGGCAGGCCTCCTATTGGCCGGTGACGGACATGCTGGACGCGGCCACGGTGGCCGGCGAGAGGGAGGCCTCCCTGGGCAAGCTGAGGTCCTACCAGCTCCCGGGCGGAGCCTTCCCCTGGTTCCCCGGCGGCCACGAGAACCTCTACATGACGCTCTACGTGCTGGAGGGGCTGACAGAGGCCGCCCGCTACGGCGTGGAGATCCCCAAGGACATCGCGCGGCCGGCCCTGAGCTATGTGTTGCGCGAGATCCCGCTGCGCCTCAAGCCCGGCGAGGAGAATACCTCCACGGCCCTCTACGCGGCCTACGTGGTGACTTCCTTCCCCGAGGACTGGGTCGAGAGCCGCACCGCCCGCGCCTACGCCAAGGCCTGGGCGGACTACGCGGACACCCACGCCGGGGCCATGACCGCCTTCGGCAAGGCCTACGCCGCCTATGTGTACCTGCGCCTGGGCGAGAGGGCCAAGGCGGAAAGCTACCTGGACCGGGCCATGGACGGGGCCAGGGAGGACGCCGTGGCCGGCGTCTACTGGACCCCCGAGAAGATCTCCTGGCGCTGGTTCAACGACACGGTGGAGAAGCACGCCTTCATCCTGCGCACGCTGCTGGCGGTGCGGCCTAAGGACCCGAAGATCCCCGGCCTGACCCGCTGGCTGCTCTTCAACCGCAAGGCCAACGAGTGGAAATCCACCAAGGCCGCCGCGGCCGCCATCTACTCCCTGCTCGACGTGATGAAGGCCAAGGGCGCCCTGGACAAGGGCGAGACCTTCGACGTGAAATGGGGCGCGGCCGAGGAGAAGCTGGCGCTGAAGCCCTTCGACTGGGTAGGCAAGCCCCTGCGCTGGTCCAAGTACGGCGCCGAGATAACGAAGCGGGACCTGGCGCCCGTGGTGCGCAAGGGCGGCCCGGGGCTGGCCTTCGCCTCCTTCTCCGGCATCTACACCACCGATAAGCCGGCCGAGGAATCGCCGGCCGGGATGATGAACGTCTCGCGCCGCTACTTCCTGCGCGCCAGGAAGGACGCCGGCTACGAGCTGCGCCCGCTGGCCGGGGGGGATACGGTGGAGGTCGGGGACCAGATAGAAGTGCACCTGACCGTGACCACCCGCAGCCAGTTCGAATACGTGCACCTCAAGGACCCCAAGC
>CAYSYJ010000306.1:0-2156 GCA_964435105.1 uncultured Elusimicrobiaceae bacterium | reverse complement strand
ACAGCAGGAAATTGGAGACGCGCATCTCCCCCGAGGTGCGGATGACCAGGTCCGGGTCGGGCAGCGAGGGGGAATAGAGCAGCTTCGCGAAGGCGGCCTCGTCCACGCTTTTGACCCCGGAGGCCAGCGCCTTGTTGACCGCGTCGGTTATCTCCTGCCGCCCGCCGTAGTTGAGGGCGATATTCAGCGTCATGCCCGTCCTGCGCTTGAGGCGCTCCACGGCGGCGTCCATCACCGCGCGGGCCTTCTCAGGCAGCTGGCCCAGGCGGCCGCTGAAGGCCAGGCGCACGTTCTCCTTCTCCAGCTCGTCCACGTAGGCCTTGATGGTGCGCTCCAGCAGGAACATCAGGGCGCCCACCTCGATCTTTGAGCGGTTCCAGTTCTCGGTGGAGAAGGCGTAGATGGTGAGGCACTTCACGCCGGCGTCGCTCGCGGCCTTCACCACTGCGTGCACAGAATCGACGCCGGCCTTGTGGCCGGCTATGGCCGGCAGGCCGCGCTTCTTCGCCCAGCGGCGGTTGCCGTCCATGATGATGGCCACATGGGCGGGCAGCTTGGCGGGGTCCGGCGCGGCGCGGGGCATCAGACGGTGCTGAGCTCCTTCTCTTTGGCGGCCACGACCTCGTCCACGTTCTTGACGTAGGCGTCGGTCAGCTTTTGCACCGCTTCCTCGTGCCGGGCCAGGTCGTCCTCGGAGATCTCGCCGGCCTTCTGGGCCTTCTTGATCCTCTCCAGGGCGTCGCGGCGCAGGCCGCGCACGGCCACGCGGGAATCCTCGCCCATGGAGTGCACGACCTTGATCATCTTCTTGCGCTGGTCCTCGGTCATGGGCGGCAGGTTGATGCGGATGATGCCGCCGTTGCGGTTGGGGGAGGAGCCGAAGTCCACCTTCCTGAGCTCGGCCTCTATGGCGTCCACGGCGCCGGCGTCCCAGGCCCGGACTTCCAGGGTGCGCGGCTCCGGGATGGAGACCGCCGCCACCTGCTTGAGGGGCACGCGCGCGCCGTAATACTCCACGTAGACGCTGTCGAGCAGCTGGGGATTGGCCCGGCCGGTGCGCAGCGACGTGAGCTCGCGCCTGAATTTTTCGACTTTCTCCATCATCTCCATCTCGGCTTCGGAAATGACGTCCTGAATGTTCTCTGCCATAAAACGGCCCTCCTGCGCGCCGGCCGTCCGGCCGTCCGCGCAAGGATAATTATATTATTTTATATGCCCGGGCAAAAGCGCCCGGAGGGGGGTCAGCCGGCTACGGCGTCCTCGACCAGCCCGCAGACGATGTGGGCGGCGAGGATATGCAGCTCCTGTATCCGGGGGGTATCGGTGGCGGGGGCGAGGAAAGCGATGTCGCAGTGTTCCAGGATGGCCCCGCCTTTGGCGCCGAAGAATCCTATCACCTTCACGCCGAGCTCTTTGGCCTTTAAGGCGGCCTTCAGGACATTGGGGCTGGAGCCGGAGGTGGAGATGGCTATCAGCGCGTCGCCGGGGCGGCCCAGCGCCTCCACCTGGCGTTCGAAGACCCGGTCGAAGCCGTAGTCGTTGCCGAGGCAGGTGAGGATGGAGGTGTCGGTGGAGAGGGCCACCGCGGCGATGGCGCGGCGCTCCCTCTTGAAACGCCCGACGAGCTCGCCGGCGATATGCTGGCTGTCGGCGGCGGAGCCGCCGTTGCCGCAGACGAGGATGCGCCCGCCGGCCTTGGCCACGGCGGCCAGGGCCTCGGCGATCTGGGCGACGGAGATGTGATCATCGGCCAGGGCGGCCACGCCGGCCTGGTGCTGCGCGATAGCGGCGGAGATCTTCTCTTCCATAGCCTAGCCCTGCCTTATGAGGGTGCCGATCTTCTTGCCGGAGAGGGCCTTGCCGATGTTCCCGGGCGTGTGCAGGTTGAAGACCAGGATCGGGATGCGGTTCTCCATGCAGAGCGTCAGGGCGCTCGCGTCCATGAACTTGAGGCCCTTGTTGAGGGCCGACATGTAGGTGATGTCCTTGATCAGCGTGGCCTTGGGGTCCTTCCTGGGGTCGCCGGTGTAGACGCCGTCCACCTGCGTGGCCTTGAAGATCACGTCCGCGCCGATCTCGGCGGCGCGCAGGGCGGCCGCGGTGTCGGTGGTGAAATAGGGGTTGCCGGTGCCGCCGGCGAAGATGACCACGCGGTC
>CAYSYJ010000305.1:0-2167 GCA_964435105.1 uncultured Elusimicrobiaceae bacterium | reverse complement strand
GCAGGCGCACGGGGCGCATGGGGTCGCTGCTGAGGAATTCCGGGTCGAGGTAGGCTTTGCGGTAGGCCTTGGACCTGCGCAGGGCCAGCACCTGCTTGCTCACCTGATTTTTCTTTTTCACGTTGACTCCTTAAGCTTTGATGTTGGTTACGGGATCTTTTTTCGCCAGCCAGCCCGCGGCCGCGGCGGCCAGCCCCTCCGGGTCCAGCCCGAGGTCGGCGTAGAGTTCTTCCGGCTTGCCCTGCTCCACGTAGGCGTCCGGTATGCCCAGGCGCAGCACCCTGGCGCACAGGCCTTCGGCGTTGAGGAACTCGAGCACCGCCGAGCCGAAACCTCCGGCCAGCGCGTTGTCCTCCACGGTCACCAGAGGCAGGGCGGCCAGTTCGCGGACCAGGTCCCCGTCCAGGGGGCGCACGAAGCGGGCGTCAGCCACGCCGGCGTCTATGCCGCGGGACTTGAGCAGTTCGGCCGCCTTGAGGGCCGGGTGCACCCGGTTGCCCGCCGCCAGGAAATTCAGGTCGCGCCCGCGGCGCAGCACCCGGCCTTTGCCGAGCGGCAGCGGGGCCGGCTCCTCGTCCATCTTGACGCCGAAGCCCTTGCCGCGGGGGTAGCGCAGCACCGCCGGCAGGCCGCAGGCGAAGGCGGTGGCCAGCATATGCTGCAGCTCGTTCTCGTCCGCGGGCGCCATCAGCACCGTGTCCGGCAGCGAGCGGAACAGGGACAGGTCGAACACGCCGTGGTGGGTGGGGCCGTCCTCGCCCACCAGGCCGGCCCGGTCCATGGCGATGACCACCGGCAGCTTCTGCAGGGAGATGTCGTGCTGCACCTGGTCGAAGGAGCGCTGCATGAAGGAGGAGTAGATGGCCGCGACCGGCTTCATCCCGTCGGCGGCCAGGCCGGCGGCGAAAGTGACGGCGTGCTCTTCCGCTATGCCGACGTCGTAGTAGCGCCTGGGGAAGGTGTCGCGGAACAGGTCCAGGCCCGTACCCTCGGGCATCGCCGCGGTGATGGCGCAGATGCGCGGGTCCTTTTGGGCCAGCTTCACCAGGGTCTTGCCGAAAACCGACGTAAAGGTCGGCGCCCCGCCCTCGGGGGAGGCCGCCTTCCTGACCACTTCCCCGGTCTCGATATTGAACTTGGGGGCGCCGTGGAAATCCGTGGGGGCGTCCTCGGCCGGCTCGTAGCCGCGGCCCTTCTTGGTCACCACGTGCAGGAGCACCGGGCCCTTGAGGTTCTTTACGTAGCCCAGGACCTCGACGAGCTCGGGGATATTGTGCCCGTCCACCGGCCCGAAGTAGGTGAAACCCATCTCCTCGAATATCATGCCGGGGAAGAAGAGCACGCGCGCGCGCTTGGCCACCCGCAGGATCCTCTTGCCCCAGAACTGGAAGCGGTTGAGGAAGAGCTCGGCCTTGCGCTCGGCGTTCTGCACGGTGCCCATGGTCAGCAGCTTGGTCAGGATGCGGCCCAGCCGCCCTACGCGCTGCGAGATGAACATCTGGTTGTCGTTGAGGATGACGAGCAGGTCGGTGTTGAGCTGGCCCACGTTCTGCATGGCCTCCCAGGCCATGCCGCCGGTCATCGCCCCGTCGGCCACCACGGCCACGACGCGGTGCGGGGAGCCGGCCTGGTCGCGCGCCGCTGCCAGGCCCGCCGCCGCCGAGAGCGCCGTGGAGGCGTGCCCCGCGCCGAAAGCGTCGTACTCGCTCTCGTAGCGTTTGAGGAAGCCGGAAAGACCGCCCTTGGTGCGTATCGTCGGGAACTTGTCGGCCCGGCCGGTCAGGATCTTGTGCGCGTAGGCCTGGTGGCCGGTATCGAACACCAGCTTGTCCTTGGGCGTGTCGAAGACGTAGTGCAGCGACAGGATGAGGTCGGCGGCGCCGAGGCTGGAGGCCAGGTGGCCGCCGTTGCGGCTTATGGTCTCTATGATGAGGCGGCGAACTTCGGCCGACAGGGCCGGCAGGGCGTCCACGCCCAGCCGCTTGATATCCTCGGAACCGCGTATGGTCGGAAGTATCGGCATCAGTTTTCCCGCCTGTAGACGAATTCGGCTATCCCGGCGAGGGCCGCCTTGGGGGCCGCCGCGCCGCGCACCCGGGCGAGGGCCGGCAGGGCCCGGCGCATCAGCGACCCGGCCTTGCGGCGGGCCTCGTCCACGCCCAGCAGC
>CAYSYJ010000304.1:0-2205 GCA_964435105.1 uncultured Elusimicrobiaceae bacterium | reverse complement strand
TCGAGGAAGCTTACCTGAACCTGAAAGGCGTGTTCGGCGTTGACCACAAGATCGGCCGCCAGTATTACGGCAACGATGGCGACATCGTTATCTACTACGGCCCCGCCAACTGGTATACCCGCGGTCTGAGCGCCTTCAATGTGGCGCTGGACGGCTGGTACGCCGACTGGAAAAAGGACAAGTGGACCGCCACGGCGATGATGGCGAAGGCTGACGAAGACACCACCGCCGGCACCATCACCAACGTCACCCCCGACGCCAATAACGACATCGACGTCTACGGCGTGACCCTGGCCTACGACCACTCGGAAATAGTCAAGCCCTCGGCTTACTATTACCAGTCCAAGGACTACACCGCCGCCAAGATCGACGACACCCAGGTGCTCGGCGTCAAGGCCATGGGCAAGTACATGGGCGTGGAATACGGCGCGGAATATGCCATGAACATGGGCATGAACCGCAACCTGACCTCCACCACCAACAAGGAATACAAGGGCTCCGCCATGAAGTTCAACGCCGCCTACGGCCTGGACCTCATGGGCAAGCTCACCCTGATGGGCGAGTACGCGATGGGCACCGGTGACAAGAACACCACCGACTCCTCCGACAAGTCCTTCCAGGCCATCAACGCCAACTACCGCCCCGGCCTCATAGCCAGCGGCGGCGGCGTGAACGCCGGCGGTTTCAGGCCCACCGGCCTGAACAACCTCACCACCTGGAACATCGGCGCCAAGTGGAACCCCTCCAAGGTCGAGAAGCTCGAACTGTGCGCCAAGTACTTCGACTACTCCTACACGGAGAAGGTCGGCGCCGTTGAGCATGTCGGCACCGAGGCGGACTTCGTGGCGACCTGGAACCACAGCGAGAACCTGGCCTTCAAGGCCGCCCTCGCGATGTTCATGCCCGATGAGTACAAGATTGGCACCAAGGACGACACCGTCCCGATGGCCGGCATGTACATGAACGTGAAGTTCTAATAGCCGAAAGGTTAATAGACATAAGAGCCCCGGGGCCTCAAAACCCCGGGGTTTTTATTTGCCCAAAAGGTAGCTGCTACCTTTGCCCGCTCATAGGGGGGAACGCAATTTTCCCGCCTCAAAAAGGTAGCAGCTACCTTTTTTGTTATAATAAAGAGCCATGAAACGACGGGTCATTCTGCCTGCCCTGCTCCTGCTTTCGGCCGCCGGCCCGGCCCGCGCCGCCAAGCTGGACCTCTCCTCCAACGTGGAGGTCAAGGCCTCCAACTACCAGCACCTGCCCTACGGCAGCGGCCGCAATTCCCAGGCCCTCTACTCCGAGAACGCCACGCTGGGCTTTGTGGTGAAGGGCATACGCCTGGAGAAGACCCGGGATTCCAGCATGGACGTGGGCATAGTGCTGCAGAGCGTCGGCGCCGGCGCCTCCTCCAATACCCTGACCACCCCGCAATTCTCCGACGCCGCGGACCGCCTGCAGAACAGCACCGGCGCGCCCTATATCAAGAACGCCTACGTCAGGATCTACAAGTTCCTGCACCCCAAGATCACGGCCACCTTCGGCCGGCAGGATTTCACGCTGGGGCAGGGCATCACCCTCTCCGGCGGCGACCTGGGCCTGCCCGGCGGCCGCCTGGAGGTGGCCGACCTCTACCGCCGCATCAAGGCGGACGTCTTCTTCTTCCGCCAGTTCAGGACCAACCGCTTCATAAAGGTCTACGGCGCCGCGGCCTATTACCCGGCGAGCGAAGGCCTGTGGCAGGCCTACCATTTCTGGGAACAGGACGGGGTCAGCGGCGCGGCCCAGCAGGACATCCTTTTCAGCGCCACTGCCAAGACCAAGAAGTTCACCGGCCTGCGCTATGTGCTGACCCAGCACCAGCTGTCCTTCGACGGCGAGGCCGTGATACAGCGCGGCACGGCCGACCTGGCGGCGGGGGGGACCGGCAAGTACGAGGCCCACGCCTTCATGCTCAAGGGCGCCTGGACGCAGAAAGTCACCTTCTTCGGCCAGTCCAAGCTGCGCCTGGGCTATGGCCGCTCCTCGGGCAATCCCGGCGCCGGCAGCACCGACAAGGCCTTCTTCCCGGCTTTCGGCTCCAAGTTCAGCGGCTTCGAGCGCAAGGGCTACGGCGCCATAGCCGGGGCCACGCTCTACGACATGATCAAGACCTCGGCCACCCTCAACGGCCTGCCCAACGGGGTATCCGGCCTCAATATCATCAATATA
>CAYSYJ010000303.1:0-2215 GCA_964435105.1 uncultured Elusimicrobiaceae bacterium | reverse complement strand
TTTCCGGCGTCATAAAGTCCTCGCTCTGGGAATCCATGAGCGCCGCCGGCGTGCCCCCCGGCGCGATACTGGATTACGCCGACATCTTCTCCTGGTCGGTGGACTTCCTTACCGAAGTGCGCGACGGCGACCGCTGGTCGCTGGCCTGGGCTTACCGGACCGCCCCGGGCGGCAAGGTGGTGTCCCAGAAGGTCTCCGCGGCCTGCTACGAGGGCGCCGAGACAGGCCGCAAATGCGCCGCGGCCTGGAAAGGCGGCTATTACGACGAGAAAGGCGACTCGCTGCGCAGCATGTTCCTGCGCGCGCCGCTGCATTACCGGCGCATCTCCTCCTATTTCACCAACCGGCGCTTCCACCCGGTGCTCAAGTACTACCGCCCGCACCAGGGCATAGACTACGCCGCGCCCACCGGCACCCCGGTCTCGGCGGTGGCGGAAGGCACGGTGACCTTCGCCGGCTGGAAGGGCGGCAACGGCAAGCTGGTGATGGTCCGCCACGGCGGCGGCTACCTGACCACCTACGGCCACCTCTCGCGCTTCGCCAAGGGCGTGCGCAAAGGCCGGCGGGTGGGCCAGGGCGACGTGATCGGCTATGTCGGCTCTACGGGCCTTTCCAGCGGCCCGCACCTGGATTTCAGGGTCAAGCTCAACGGCACCCCCCTCAACTTCCTGAAAATGAAGTACCGCTCAAGCGGGAGCGTGAGCGGTACGGCCAAGGCCGCGGTCGCGGCGGCGATAGCGGCTTTGAACGAGTAGCGGCTAACCCGCCTTGCCTTCCCTCAGCAGGATGTAGAGGAAGGGCACCACCTCTATAGCGATCAGGACGATCACGATTATCTCCAGCCAGTGGCTGCGGCGGGCGTTCACCTCGCCGTGCAGGATCTGGCTGATCTGGGCCAGCGTCTCCATCTTGCGGGAGATGCTCTTGCGCCAGTCGTCGAAGTGGAACTCCAGGGCGGCCGCGCGGAAGGCCACGGCCAGGTAGGGGTCTCCGACGGTCTTGATCGAGTTCTCCACGCGTTCCAGGAACTCCGAGAACTCCATGTACTTCATGCTGGAATCTTCCGCGATATCCGCGTAGAAGTTCTTGAAGAACTTGGCCGCGGTCTCGCGCTTTTTGTCCATGGCGTCGTAGAGCTCGTCGAGCTTGCGGGAGAGCATCTCGTCGTAGTAGCGGAATTCCAGCAGGTGGGTGAGCGAGAACTCTATGACGTCGGCCACGTCGCGCTGCCCCTCGGGCTCTATCAGCAGGGCGGAGTTCCAGTCGATGATGGCCAGGTCGGAGCTGGAGTACTGGATGGCGCTTTCCAGGATGAAGTTCCGGGATTCCTCGCTGAGGCGCTCCTTGTCCTCGGCGAGGATCAGGGCGGCCACGTCCACCTTCTTGATGAACTCCTTGGGGTTCTCTATCCCCTGCGCCTTCTCCACGATATAGGTGATATAGTCCTCGTAGATCTCCCATTCGGCGGGGTTGGTGACCGCCGGCATCAGGCGCCTCTTAAGCGCGTCCTTGCGGGAGACCGCGATCAGGTCCAGCTCTTCGGAAGCTTCCAGCTCGGAGGCCGTCCTGACCAGTTGTCCCCAGGCTATGCCGGCGGGCATGGGGATCTCCAGGGTGATGGAGATGACGCCGTAGTTCCACAGGCGGGCGAAGATGCGCAGCGGCAGCTTGCCTGAGGGCAGGTCCAGGGTTTCCTCGCCGAGGTCGGCCTTGAGCGGCGAGTCCTTGATGATGACGGCCTTGCGGGTGTTGGTGGAGAACTTCAGGCGCGGGCCGCTGTCGGAACTCAGCAGCTGCTCGGCGCGGGCGAGCGAGATCTCCCCGCCTATGTCGAAAACCCTGTGCACGAGTATCGTGCCTTTGTCGATAATTGCTGCCATATGCCCTCCCGGGCCCCGTAGTCTTATTTCTTTGCCAGCAGCGCTTCCACGGCTTTCTTCATCGGTTCGTCGTAGACGTGGTCGTAGCCTTCCCAGACGTCGTAGACCTTATGCTCTCTGTCGAGCAGGTAGATATAAGGAACACCCCGGGCCTTGTAGGTCTTGTAGACGGGGCGGCCCTGGTATGCCAGCGGGAAGCTGACCCCCAGCGACTTGGCGAAATTAAGCGCGGCTTCGGGATCCTCCTGTATGCAGATCCCCATCACGTTGAGTCCCTTGGGCCCGTAGGTCTTGTGCAGGTTCTCTACGGCCGGGGCGGCCTTGCGGCAGAAGGG
>CAYSYJ010000302.1:0-2236 GCA_964435105.1 uncultured Elusimicrobiaceae bacterium | reverse complement strand
CCAGATCTCGGTACCCGCCGGGGAGATCTTGCGCAGGAAGGGGCGGTTATAGCCCCCGTCCTGGAAAGTGCCGGCCAGGTAGATATTGCCGGCCGCGTCGCGCGCGATGTTGGACTCCTTGCTCCAGTCGTCCAATTGCCAGGTGCCCGTATTGGTCAGGAAGACAGTGGTGCCGTTAGCCAGGGTCTCGACGGTCACCCCGGCTCCCAACTGCGCCCGGGCCAGGGCCGGCAGCAGCCAGGCCGCGGCCAACAGCGCGAAGAAAATGTTCCTGTTCTTTCTCATAATTAGCTCCCGACCGATACGGTTGAAAAAATCAGCCTTCAATGGCCCCTGAAAGTGTGGTTCAGAACTCCCACTCCAGGCCCAGCAGGTAGGTGCTGGTCCGGTAGTTATACCTATAATTATCCTCGTACCTCATATTGGAGGACGACACCTGGTAATTGTAGGAGGCGCGGGCGAAGAACCTGCCGGCCACCGGGTAACGCGCGGAAAGCGAGGTCAGCCAGGTATTCTGGAGTATCTCGTCCCCGCCGTAATTGCCGGCCGCGTCCTGCTTGAGGCGGCCCAGGTACTGCAGGCGGCGCCATTCCATGGCGAAACCGAACTGCGAGCCGTTCTTCAGGGCCAGCGTCACGGCCGGGTTGACGGAAACGTCCACGTAGCTGTAGTAGTCGTCCATGTATTCCTGGCGGGTGCTGTCATAGGAGCCCTGGTTGGAGCTGAGCCAGCCCAGCCGGGCCCCGGCGCTGAAATAGAGCGGTTTCAGGGCGCGGCTCGCCCGGACGGACAAGTTCTGCAGCAGGTCGGCGCGCTTGTCGTTCTTGAACGGCGAGGCCCCGGTGACCGGCCTGGCGGCTACCGACTGGTCGCCGAAGTACCTGTAGGTGACGTCGTAAGAGGCCTTCATGTCGGCCGCCTTGGGGAACCAGGCGTAAGAGAAGGCCAGGCGGTGCGCGGTATTGTCCAGCGGGTTCTCCCCGGCGTTGGTCGAAAGCTGGTTGAAGGTGGAAGTGTCGTTAAAGACCGACTGCGAGTCGCTCAGCAGCGTGCTGTAATTGGGATAGCTGACCTTGTAGAAGTCGTAGGACTCGGTGAAGGTCCCATGCGGCCTTTCCTGCTCGGCCTCGAACCCGGCCGAGATCGTATCGTAATCGAACAGCCCGTCCCCCCAGCTCTCGTCCTTGGTCTCCTTGATGCGGGAGAGGGAATAGGACACGCGGGGCTTGTACTTATTGAACTCGTCGGTGTGAACGTATTTCAGGGAAAAGGTGTGGGTCTGCCTCTTGCGGGTCAGCACGCCGCCGCCGGCCAGCTCCTGTATGTCCTGCGTTCCGGAGTAATTGCCGGAATAGACCGGGATGAGGTCCCGTCCCTCCCCGAGCTGCAGCACCGGGGAAAAGAAGGCGTCGAACCGGCCGTTGAACGAGGCCGCGTCGGAATCCAGGTAGTACTTGCCGCCCAGCAGCGAGGCGCTGGCCACCGGCATCACTTTGACCCCGGCCGAGGCGCCGCCGGCGCAGAAGGCCGCGGCGGCCGCGGCGGCTATGAGCGTTTTCTTGTTCATCATATCGTTTCCTTGAATGGCCCGGTTATTCGAAGCGCAGCAGCCCGGCGTCCTTGAGGAGCTTGGCCGAGTAGACCAGGTCTATGGTGCGCCCGCCGAACAGCGAGCTGGCGTAGACGCGCTGGAAATTGAGCCGGTCGGTGACGGCGTCGACCGTATCGCCCTGCCCCAGGCCGCTGGAGAAATCCCCCGTGGACAGGATATCCCCGTCGTCGAAGAGCACATAGTCCTCGGCGGAGATCCAGGTGCCGTCGGAGTAGGTGTTCTTGGCGTAGGTATGGAAGGCGTCCGCCCCGGAAGGGCTGGAGGCCGTTATGGCCGGCGCGCTGCCGCCGAGGTAGGTGATATTGGACTGGCTGTTGTTGTAGACGTTGTAATCCGTCTTGGTCCAGAGCAGCTTGCCCAGCCCGCCGTTGTCGTTCGCCTCGGCCGGGCCGGCCGCGTAGAAGGCGTAGCTGTTGAAGACCAGGTTGAAGCGGGGGTCGGTCAGGCTGCCGTTATAGACCATGGCGCCCCCGGAGGCGTCCTCGGTGACCTTGTCCAGGGTATTGGACATCACGCTGTTCATGGAGGTCAGGTACCAGGCCGGGGCGGAAGAGCCCGGCGAGGTGATCATGCCGGCGGTGGCGTCGGAGAGGTTCTCGGGCAGGGCCGCGTTGAACGTGAACA
>CAYSYJ010000301.1:0-2246 GCA_964435105.1 uncultured Elusimicrobiaceae bacterium | reverse complement strand
TTTTGCCGTAAACTTCCTCTTTGGGAGGCAAAGAGACGCCGAAGTCCGGATGGTTCACGGGCCCGTCGGGCAGCTGGGCCAGGGCCTGCTCGATGATGCGCATGCTCTGGCGGATCTCCTCGAGGCGTACCAGGTAGCGGTCGTAGTTGTCGCCCTCGGAACCGACGGGAACGTCGAAATCGAAACGGTCGTAGACCAGGTATGGCGTGGCCTTGCGCACGTCGAAAGGCACGCCGGTGGAGCGCAGCGCGGGGCCCGTGAAGGACAGGGAGACCGCCTCCTCCCTGGAGATATGGCCGGTGCCGCGCAGGCGGTCGTGGAAGATGCGGTTGCGGGTCAGGAGCTTGTCGGCGTCGTCGAGGTTCTTGCGCACCAGCTTGAGGGCCTCGGCCGTGTCGCGCTTGAAGTCCGGCGGCAGGTCTCGCGTCAGCCCCCCCACCCGGGCGTAGGCCGGGGTCACGCGGCCGCCGGCGGCGGAGTCCCCCAGGTGGTACAGCGCCTCGCGGGCGTTGATGAGGTAGAAATAGACGGTGAAGGCGCTGAGCTCCATGGCGTTGGCGCCGATGCAGGTCAGGTGGTCGGTGATGCGGGAGATCTCGCTCATGATCACCCGGATGTACTGGGCGCGGAGCGGGGCCTCTATGCCCATGAGCTTCTCCACCGCCAGGGCGAAGCCCGCGTTATTGATGAAGGGCGAGACATAGTTGAGGCGGTCCGTGTAGGGGACGCACTGGTTCCAGGTCACGTTCTCGCAGGTCTTCTCGAAGCCGCGGTGCAGGTAGCCTATCTCGGTGTCGGCGTCGGTCACCCGCTCGCCGTCGACGGTCAGCAGGATGCGCACGATGCCGTGCATGGCGGGATGGGACGGGCCCATATTGAGCACCATGCGGCCGTCCTCGAGCTTTTCGAGGTTCCAGTGCTTCTGCTGGTCGGGGGCGGTCTGCATGCTAGTCCCTGTGGGGTATCCTCGGCTGGCGCCTGGTGAGCGGGTAATCCTTGCGCAGCGGGTGGCCCTCGAAGCCGTCGTACATCAGCAGGCGGCGCAGGTCCGGGTGCCCCTCGAACTTTATGCCGAACATGTCCCAGGCCTCCCGCTCGAACCAGTCGGCGGCGGCCCAGAGCGGCGTCAGGGAGGCGGCGGCGGGGTTCTCGCCCGGCAGCGGCACCTTGAGGCGCAGGCGGTAATTGTGGCGCGAGGAATAGAAATGGCAGACAAGTTCGAAGCGCGGCTCGCGCGGCAGGTAGTCGGCGGCCGTCAGGTCCATCAGGAAATCGAAGCCCAGTTCGTCGCGCAGGAAGGCCGCCACTGCGGCGTAATCCTCGCGGCGCACCACGGCGGTCTCGTCGCCGCGGAAGGCGTGGGTCTCCAGCACCCCGGCCGGGAACTTGTTCTTCAGGGTTTCCAGGAGGTAGCTGGCGGTCATTTGTACTTCCTGTCGAGCACGGATTCCTTTGAAACTTTCTCCTGGAGCTTTATCAGGGCGTCCAGCACGGCCTCGGGCCGCGGCGGGCAGCCCGGGATGTAGATGTCCACCGGGATGATCTTGTCGATGCCCTGCACGGTGGCGTAGTTGTCGTAGAAGCCCCCCGAGGTGGCGCAGACGCCGAAGGAGACCACCCACTTGGGCTCGCACATCTGGTCGTAGACGCGCTTGAGCACGGGGGCCAGCTTCTCGTTGACCGTCCCGACGACGAACAGCACGTCGGCCTGGCGCGGCGAGAAGCGCGGGTATTCCGCGCCGAAGCGAGAGATGTCCCAGGTGGAGGCGAAGGTGGACATGAACTCCATGCCGCAGCAGGCGGTCACGAAGGGGTAGTTGAAGAAGGAATACTTGCGCGCCCAGTTCACGGCCTCGTCGAGGCGCGTGGTCAGGTAGGAATGTCCGAAGGCGGTCTCTAATCCCATCGCAGGGCTCCTTTCCTGACCGCGTAGACCAGGCCGGCGAACAGGACGAACAGGAAGCCGCTCATCGCGTAGAAGGCCGTCCGGCCCAGTTCGCCGAACGAGACCGCCCAGGGGTAGAGGAATACGATCTCGATGCCGAACATCACGAACAGCACGGCCACGAGGTAAAAATTGACGCGGGCCATGCCGCGCGGCTCCATGGCCGGGGGCATGCCGCATTCGAAAGGCTCCTGCTTGACCGGGGACTTCTTCTTCGGGCCGAACAGCACGGAGAAGAGGGTCATGCCGGCGGCCACGGCGAGGCCGAAACCGGCGGTCAGGAGTATGGCGAGGTACTGGC
>CAYSYJ010000300.1:0-2264 GCA_964435105.1 uncultured Elusimicrobiaceae bacterium | reverse complement strand
GGTCTTGTCCGTGACGCGCGAGCCGAGCAGCCGCGCCGTCTCCGGCATGGTGTCGGTGCCGTGCGTGATGACGATGTGCTTCTCTTTCGAGGCCAGGCACTCCTTCAGGATCCGGCGCCGGTGCGCGGCGGTCATGAAAAGGCTGTCTATCATCATCAGCGTTTTCACTTTCACCGGCACGCGCGAGCGGCCCAGGCGCAGCATCTCCGGCAGGTGGGTCTTGCGGAAGAACAGCTTGCCGTCGAGCTCGTTGTACTCCTTGTCGAAGGTCCCGCCGGTGATGAAGAGCTTGATCGTCATGGCCGCGCCCTATTTCCTGCCGTCCCTGAGGAAGGCCAGGTAGCCCTTGTAGGCCATGTAGATGTCCAGCTTGCCGGCCAGCTCCATGGGGGCGTGCATGGAGAAGAGGCCCACGCCGCAGTCGACGACCTGCATGCCGTAGCGGGCCATGAACTGGGCGATGGTGCCGCCGCCGCCCTGGTCCACCTTGCCCAGCTCGCCGGTCTGCCAGACCACGCCGCCCTTGTCGAAGATGCGGCGGATATGGGCCATGAACTCGGCCGAGGCGTCGGAGGAGCCCGACTTGCCGCGGCTGCCGGTGAACTTGGTCACGCAGACGCCGTGGTTGATGAGCGGGGTGTTGCGCTTGTCGGAGACGGAGGGGAACATGGGGTCGAATAGCGCGTTCACGTCGGCCGAAAGCATCCAGCTGTTGTGCAGCGCGCGCTTGAGCGTGAGCTCGCTGTAGGAGTCGCTGGTAAGGTTGAGCAGCTCAGCCGAGGCGTTCTCGAAGAGGTTCGAGGCCATGCCGGTGGCGCCTACCGAGCCGATCTCTTCCTTGTCGCAGAGCAGCACTACCGAGGTGTACTCGGGCACGCCCTTGAGGTCCAGGATGGCCCTGAGGCCGGTCCAGGCGCAGACGCGGTCGTCGTGGCCGTAGCCCAGGATCATGGAGCGGTCGAGGCCGGCCTCGCGCGGCGCGGCGGCGGGCACCAGTTCCAGCTCGGCCGAGAGGAAGTCGGCCTCGGTGACGCCGTACTTCCTGTTGAGGATGGAGAGGATATTGTGCTTTACCTTCTCCTTCTTGTCCTTTTCCGGGGTGGGGATGGAGCCGGCCAGCACGTCCAGGCCTTCGCCGGTTATGGCCTCGCCGATGGTCTTCTTGTACTGGTCGGCCGCCAGGTGCGGCAGCAGGTCGGTGATGCAGAGCACCGGGTCGGAAGGGTCCTCGCCGATGGCGATCTTCACCTTCTTGCCGTCGGGCTTGACGAAGACGCCGTGCAGGGCCAGCGGGATGGTGACCCACTGGTACTTCTTGATGCCGCCGTAATAATGGGTGTCGAACAGGGCCAGCTCGGAATTCTCGTAGAGCGGGTTCTGCTTGAGGTCGATGCGGGGGGCGTCGGTATGCCCGCCCACGATGTGCATGCCCTGCTCCAGGGGCTTCCTGCCCACCACTATGGCCATCAGGGTCTTGCCCTCGCTGGAGCGGTAAACCCTGTCGCCGGGATTGAGCTTCTGCCCGGACTTCTCGTTGTTGCGCATGTCGGTGAAACCGGCGGCCTCGAGGAGCGCTATGGCCTCGTCGCTGGCCTCCCTTTCGGTCTTGGCCTTGGAGATGAAATTCAGGTAGGCCTGATTGACCTCTTCGCAATGCTTGAGTTCGGCGGGGGAGATCCTCTCGTAGCCGTTCTTAGTGGCGTAGGCGAGGCCTGCGGTCTTAGGGGCGGCTTTCTTAGCGGGTTTCTTCATTTGGTCCTCCAAAAATGGGCTGGCGGCGGCTTTTGCTGACGCTATATATTACCACTTTTGCTATCATTATGTTGACGATGACAGCCTCCAACTACCCGCGCAAGGTCCTTTTCCTCGTTTTCTGCCTGAGCCTGTTCAACTACATAGACCGCCAGGTGCTCTACGCGGTGTTCCCGCTGCTGAAGGCCGACCTGCGGCTCTCCGACGCGCAGCTGGGCTTCCTGGGTTCCTCCTTCATGATAGTTTACATGTGCTTCGCGCCTTTCGTGGGCTATTTCGGCGACAGGGTGAAGCGGCCCCTCATAATAGGCGCCAGCGCCATTTTCTGGAGCATCTCCACGCTGTTCAGCGGCCTGGTGAAGAACTACGGCCAGCTCATCTTCACCCGCTCGGCGGTGGGCATAGGCGAGGCCGGTTACGGCACTGTCTGCCCGTCCTTCCTGGCCGAGTGGTTCCCGCCGGAGCGCCGGGCGCGCGTGATGGCGACCTATGCGCTGGCCATCCCCGCCGGC
>CAYSYJ010000299.1:0-2278 GCA_964435105.1 uncultured Elusimicrobiaceae bacterium | reverse complement strand
GCGCCCCAGGGCGTAAAGCCCGGAGGCGGAGACCTTGTTGAAGCCGTAGGCGGGCAGGCCCAGCGCCAGGCAGGTCAGGGCCGAGGCGGTGAGCAGGCTGTGCTCCGGCAGGAAACGGCCATGCTCGAAAAGGGCCCGGCAGACCGGCAGCGCGGTGGCGGCGATACCCAGGGCGGCCGGCAGCATGATGAGCCAGGAGGAGGAGAAGGCGAGCCGGAGCTGCGCGCGGAAGCCCTCCCTGTCCCCGGCGGCGGTGCGGGCCGCCAGCTCGGGCAGCGCCACGGCGGCGGCCGCCGCGGCGAAAAGGGAGACCGGGAACTGCACCAGGCGAGCCGCGTTGTAGATGGCGGTGATGGCCCCGGCCGGCAGGAAGCTCGCGTAGGCGGTGCTGATGAGCATGGAGAGCTGGTCCTGGGCCAGAGCGAAGGCCGCGGGGCCGGCGGCCAGCAGGGCCGGCGCGGCCGGGGAATCGCGCAGGGGGTTGGAGAAGGCGAGGCCGTAGCCCTCGCGGCGCAGGGCCGGCAGCAGCGCCGCGGCCTGCAGCAGGCCGGAGGCGGAGGCGGCGCAGGCGAGCAATATCAGGCGGCCGCGCTCGTCCAGGCCGGGCAGCCAGCCCCACAGGAAGGCCAGCAGCACGGCGATCACGGTCAGCGAGAAAGCGGCCGGCGCCAGGGCGGGCAGGAAGAAGCGGCGGGCGGAGTTGAGGGCCGCGGTGAACAGGGCGGAAACGTTCACAAAAAGCAGGTGCGGCATCAGCGCCGCGGTCAGCAGGGCCGTCAGCTCCAGCTGGCCGGGCGTGCCCCGGAAGCCCCAGGCCGCCAGCGTCACCAGTTCCCTCCTGAAGATCACGCCGCCCAGCCCTGCCAGGGCGGAAAGCCAGAAGATCACGGTCCAGGCGGAGGAGAAGAAGGCCGCCCCGCGCCCCGCGGCTTTCTCCTTTTCCAGCAGCGGGATGAAGACGGCGTTCAGCGCGCCCTCGCCCACGGTGCGGCGGAAGATATTCACCAGCCGGAAGGCGGCGTAATAGGCGTCGGCCAGGGCCCCGCCGCCGAAAATAGCCACCATCAGGGCGTCCCTGGCGTAGCCCAGGACCTTGGTGATCAGGCCGGCCCCGGCCAGGCCGGTCATCCCCCGGGTAAAGGCCGCGCGCCCGCTTTCAGGGGCGGCAGGGGGGGCTGAATTTGCAATTTCTCCCATAGAATGATAAACTATGTCTACTATGGCAAAACTCAAGACCGGAAGGCATACCAGCGCCATCAAAGCCTGGCGCAAATCTGAGAAGCTCGCGTCCCGCAACAGGGGCGTGAAGGACCGTATTCACGACGCTTCCAAGGAATTCGGCGCGCTCGTCGCCAAGAAGGACCTGGACAACGCGCAGAAGATGCTGCCCAAGACCTACTCCCTGCTGGACAAGGCCGCCAAGACCGGCACCATCCACTGGAAGGCCGCCGCCCGCAGGAAGTCCCGCCTCGCGGCCCGCGTCAAGTCGGTAGCGCAGAACCCTTCCGTAAAGTAACTTTCCCCGAAAGTGAAAGAACGGACCCCGGAGCAGTCGGCCGGGGTTCCGCTATTTCCCGGCGGTGATCTCGTGCACCAGCTGGCGCACCACCAGCCCCGGGTCGCGGCCTGACGAGGACTTGAGCAGCTCCTCGGCCTCCAGGCAGCGGCGCAGGGAGCGCAGCAGCTTGTCCTCGGTAAAAGCCCCGGCGCGCGCCAGGGTGGCGTGGTACTGGCCGGGCGACATGCCGGCCTGGTAGGCGGCGGCCGGGCCGTCGCCGGCCGCGGACAGGCGCTTCACCTTCAGCATCCGCTCTATGGTCCGGGAGACCTGCGCCAGCAGGCCAAGCGGCTCGGCTTCCGCCTCCAGCATCTCGTCCATGGCCTTGGCGGCCCTGGCCGGGTCGCGGTCGCAGACCGCGTTGGAAAGCTCGAAAGGGTGCTGCGTGCGGGAGAAGCCGGCCATGGCCACGGCGTCCTCGGCGGCGAAGACCCGGCCAAGGCCGTGCATGTAGAGGGCTATCTTCTCCGCCTCCCCGTCCAGCGTCAGCGAATCGGTGCCGAGCATCTCCACCAGCAGCTCCAGGGCGTCGCCGTCGCTTTTGACGCCGCGGGCGAGCAGCGCCGAATTCAGGTGCTCGCGGGCCTGCGCGGCGTTCATGGCGGCGAAATCCACCAGCGCGGAATCCTTGTCCAGGACGCCGGGTATGGGGTCCTGCTTCTCGCGCGGCCAGTCCGCCAGGATCAGCAGGCAGGCGCTGGGGCAGGGCTCCTCCAGGTA
>CAYSYJ010000298.1:0-2296 GCA_964435105.1 uncultured Elusimicrobiaceae bacterium | reverse complement strand
TGTGCAGAAACTGGGCTTCCAGAAAGCGGAGGTGGTGCACGCCGCCGCCCTTTCCGACGACTTCACCTTTTTCGTGGCCTACGGCAAGACGGATATCAGCCTGGACTACGACAAGGTGGAATACGCCGAGGCCGTGGACAAGTACATGTCCATGGACGAGGTCAACGAATTCATAAAGACCCACTTCAAGCGCAAGCTGGTGATAGTCGGCGCCTGCACCGGCACCGACGCCCACACCGTGGGCATCGACGCCATCATGAACATGAAGGGCTATAATCACCACTTCGGCCTGGAGCGCTACCCGATGATAGAGGCCCTGAACATGGGCTCCCAGGTCCCGAACGAGAAGATCCTGGCCAAGGCGAAGGAACTAAAGGCCGACGCCGTGCTGGTGTCGCAGATAGTCACGCAGAAGGACGTGCATATCAAGAACCTCACCGAACTCATAGAGCTCGCCGAGGCGGAGAAAATGCGCGGGCGTACCCTGCTCGTCATGGGCGGCCCGCGCGTCAACAACAAGCTGGCCAAGGAGCTCGGCTACGACGCGGGCTTCGGCGCCGGCACCTACGCCGAGCACGTTGCCACCTTCGTCGTCAAGAAGCTTTACGAGCGGATGACCAACCGGAAATAAGGAGACTACCATGGCTATCGCTGAACACCTGAAACTCGATAATTCGGAGCGCCTCTACAAGGAATCTCAGGAACTGATACCCGGCGGCATGATGGGCATACGCCGCCCCTACAACTTCGTCCCCGGTGAATACCCCATCTTCTTCGACTCCGCCAAGGGCGGCAAGGTGACGGACGTGGACGGCAACGAGTACCTGGACATGCTCTGCGCCTACGGCCCCATCATAATCGGCCACCGCGAGAAGGAGATAGACCGCGCCGTAATAGACCAGATCAAGAACAAAGGCTTCTGCATGTCCATCGTACAGGAGGTGCAGAACACCCTGGCCAAGAAGATGATCTCGCTCATCCCCTGCGCCGAGAAGGTGGTCTTCACGAAGACCGGCTCGGACTCCACCACCCTGGCCGGCCGCATAGCCCGCGCCTTCACCGGCAAGGGCAAGACCATACGCTGCGGCTACCACGGCTGGCATGACTGGTGCGTGGAGCAGAAAGGCGGCGTGCTGCCCAAGAGCTACGAGGACGTGCTGGAGGTCCACTACAACGACCTGCAGGGCCTCGAGGACGTCATGAAACAGCACGGCAGCGACGTGGCCATCATCATAATCACCCCGGTAGGCCACCCCAACGCCCACGAAGTTGAAATGCCCAAGCCCGGCTACCTCGAGGGCGTAAAGAAACTGGCCGAGCAGTACGGCGCGGTGCTCTGCTTCGACGAGATCCGCACCGGCTTCCGCGTCTCCCTGGGCGGCGCGCAGAAGCATTTCGGCGTGACGCCGCATATGGCCGTCTTCGGCAAGGCGATGGCCAACGGCTACGAGATCAGCATGGTGGCCGGCCGCAAGGACATCATGGACGTGCTCGTGAGCAAGGCCTTCGTCTCCTCCACCTACTTCAACAACACGCTGCCCATGGTGGCCGCGCTCAAGACCGTGGAGCTGATGGAGCGCGACAATATCCTGGAGACCATAGCCAAGCGCGGCAACGCCTTCTGCCGCAAAGTGCGCAAGTACGTGAAGCAGAGCGGCCTGCCGGTCACCTTCACCGGCGAGCCGTGGATGCCGTACATCACCTTCGACAAGGACGAGACCGGGCATTACAAGAAGCAGCGCAACGCCTTCTATACCCAGCTGATACGCCGCAAGGTGTTCCTGCAGCCTTACCACCACGGCTATGTCTGCTACCGGCACTCGTCGAAGGACCTGAACTACGCGGCTGATATGATCGCCGAGTCCCTCGAGGAGATAAAGAAGACCGCCTAGCCGCCAATGACTGGGAAACTGGAGAAACTGACGCGCCGCAGCTGGGCCACCGCCCGGCTGGCGGCGCTCAATTTCAACCAGATCGACGGCGGCCAGCGGGCCGCCGCCTTCGCCTACAGCGCCTTCTTCGCCCTGTTCCCGCTCATCCTGCTCACGGTCACCGCGGCGGCCTTCTTCACCGACAGGCACACGGCCGCCGGGGCGGTGATAGCCTGGGTGGAGCGGTTCGTGCCGCTGGGCGGCGACATGCAGCGCTATGTCTTCGACACGGTATCGCGGGTCATCAGGGCCCGCGGCCAGGCCGGCGCAGTGGCCCTGCTGATGCTCGTCTGGGTATCGACTCAGTTCTTCACCACGCTGATGCGGGCCGTTAACCGCGCCTGGGGCACCGGCGGGGGGAAATG
>CAYSYJ010000297.1:0-2323 GCA_964435105.1 uncultured Elusimicrobiaceae bacterium | reverse complement strand
TCAGCACTTCCAGGAAGTTGTTGCCCTCCGTCAGGGCGGAGGCGGCCTTGCCGGCCCCCTTCACCGAGTTGTTGACCACGGACAGCTCGTTGGCCGCGTGGAACTCCGACTCGGCGCTGGCTCCGGAGGCGGCGGCCAGCAGCAGCGCGGAACAAAGTATCTTCAGCATTCGATTTGTTCTCCCCTAAATGTGGACTTTCCCCGACCGCGTAAAGATTAACAAAAAGGCGGCCGGCGGTTCAAACTTCTGGACTCCGGGCAAATTTGTTATCATTTTATTCCGATATCGCGCGGTCACAGGAGCCAGCCATGAATCAGAATAAGATCCACGCCAACAGGATAGCCTCCTTCCTCAACAAGGAGCCCCGGGATTTTACCCGGACCGACCTGGTGAAGTACATCAAGGCCAACGGCGTCCGGATGCTTAATTTCCGCTACGCGGCCGGCGACGGCCGCCTGAAGACGCTGAACTTCATCATCAACGACGAAAAATACCTGGACCGCATACTTTCCGCCGGCGAGCGCGTGGACGGCTCCAGCCTGTTCAAGGGCATGATCGACGCCGGCTCCAGCGACCTCTACGTGGTGCCGCGCTACCGCACCGCCTTCGTCAACCCGTTCTCGCAGGTGCCCGCCGTCGACGTCATCTGCTCCTTCTACACCGCCGACGGCAAGCCTTTCGCCGGCGCTCCCGGCGAGATCCTGCGCCGCTCGGAGGCCGAGTTCCGCAAAGCCTCCGGTTTCGATTTCCACGCCCTTGGCGAGCTCGAGTATTACGTGATCTCCCCCAAGAACCTGCTTTACCCGACCGGGACGCAGAGAGGCTACCACGAGGCCTTCCCGTTCTCCAAGTGGGAGGGGCTGCGCTCCGAAGCGATGGCCGCCATCGCCGAGGCGGGCGGCCGCATAAAGTACGGGCACTCCGAGGTGGGCTTTATCCGCACCGAGGATTCCGAGATGGCGCAGCAGGAGATAGAGTTCCTGCCGGTGCCCGCCTCCGACGCGGCCGACCAGCTGGCGGTGGCCAAGTGGATCCTGAACGGCATCGGCCACAAGTACGGCGTGGTCATCTCCTTCGCGCCCAAGATCTCCATCGGCCACGCGGGCAGCGGCATGCACGTGCACACCTGCCTGTACAAGAACGGCCGCAGCGCGATGCTCGACAAGGGCGCGCTTTCCGCCCCCGCCCGCAAGCTGATAGCCGGCTTCATGGAACTGGCCGCCCCGATCACCGCTTTCGGCAACACCGTGCCCACTTCCTATTTCCGCCTGGTGCCTCACCAGGAGGCCCCCATCAACGTCTGCTGGGCCTACCGCAACCGCTCGGCCCTGGTGCGCATCCCGCTGGGCTGGCTGAACGCCGGCGGCATGGTGAAGGACGCCAACCCGGGCTCGGCCCCCTCCGCCGTGGACCCGGCGCAGACCGTGGAGTTCCGCTCCGCCGACGGTTCGGCCAGCCTGCACCTGCTGATGGCCGCCCTCTGCGCCGCCGCGCGGCGCGGTTTCGAGCGCAAGGACGCCCTGGCCTACGCGGACAAGTTCTTCGTCGACAAGAACGTGAGCGACAAGGCGCACGCCGCCCTGCTGGAGAAACTGCCCAAGCTCCCCGCCTCCTGCTGGGAGTCGGCCGAGTCGCTGGAGAAGCACCGCGCCGCCTTCGAGGCGCGCGGCGTCTTCACGCCGCAGGTCATCGACGGCACGATCAGGCGCCTGAAGGCCTACGACGACCGCAACCTCAGCGAGCGCCTCTACGGCAAGGAAGAAGAGATCAAGAAGATGGTGGACGAATACCTCTACTGCTGACGCCGATACCGCATGGACCTCGTAAGGCTTTATTCTAAATGGTTCGGGGCGGCCGCCGCGGCGCTGCTGGTCGCCGCGCTGGTCTATTCGCGCCCCTGGGACGCCTCCGGGCCCGAAGAGCCGGAGGTGCGCGTCTCCAGCGGCACCTTCACCGGCAGCCTCGATTCGCTGCTAAAGGCCGAAGGCCTGGACCCCGCGCAGAGCCACGCCGTGTATTCCGCCCTGCGCCCCAAGCTTAACCTCCGGCGCCTGCGCCCGGAGGACTCCTATGAGCTGGTCTTCTCCACCTGGGGATCGCTGCGCTCCCTGACCATCACCAAGGGCCTCGAGCTCTATGCGCTGTCCGCGCTGGAGGCGGGCGGCTACGGCGTGGAGGTCTCGGAGGTGCCGCTGGAGGCCGCGCGCACCGAGTGGTTTGTGGCGGGCACGCAGCAAGCGTTGTTTGCTATTAATAATGTAGCTGATGGCGTTTTATTGACGGGCGCAAAAGGCCAATTTGGCCAAATTTATTTTCCCAGCA
>CAYSYJ010000296.1:0-2340 GCA_964435105.1 uncultured Elusimicrobiaceae bacterium | reverse complement strand
CGATCGTGATGCCGCCCCCTTGTCCAACCCGGACATTAATATTATACAGTTGGCCGCGGCGGCGGGCAAGCGAAGTGGGAGCCGCCGCGGTCTTTTGCCCGCGCGCCTTATCAGGTAACCGCGATATTTGTATAATGGGATTACAGATTTTCGCGAAGATATACACGGAGGAACCTCAATGGCCAAGCTCAAAGTTAATCCCGTAATCGTCAAGCGCAACGCCGCCCTGTGCAAGAAGCGCGGCATCGTGATGCCCACCTTCAAGCAGATGAAGGACCCGAACCTGATCCCCGAGAAGATAAAGAAGGCGCTGAAGCCCGTCGGGCTCTGGGACATCGAGCCGATCAACCTTTTCCGCATCAACTGGCACAACGACCCCAGGACCGGCGGTTTCGGCCCCGTGAACATGCTGGAGATCCCCCGCGAGATCACGGGCATCAAGGCCCGCGTGGTGGGCCTCGTCGGCAAATACTTCCCTACCGGCGCGCACAAGGTGGGCGCCGCTTTCGGCTGCCTGGCCCCGCGCATGGTGACCGGCGAGTTCGACGCGCAGGCGCAGAAGGCGGTGTGGCCCTCCACCGGCAACTACTGCCGCGGCGGCGCCTTCGATTCAAAGCTGCTCGGCACCACGCCGGTGGCCATCCTGCCCGAGGGCATGTCCAAGGAGCGCTTCGACTGGCTCAAGAAGATCGGCTCCGAGGTCATAGCGACCCCCGGCACCGAATCCAACGTGAAGGAAATTTACGACAAGTGCTGGGAGATCAAGAAGACCCGCAAGGACTGCGTGATCTTCAACCAGTTCGAGGAGATGGGCAACCCCACCTGGCATTACCATGTCACCGGCTCCGCGCTGGAGGAAGCCTTCAACGCCGTTAAGGGCCCGAAGAGCCGCCTGGCGGGTTTCTGCTCCGCCACCGGTTCCGCCGGCACCATCGGCGCGGGCGACTACCTGAAGAAGAAATTCCCCGGCTCCTTCATCACCGCCTCCGAAGCGCTGCAGTGTCCGACGATACTGCAGAACGGCTTCGGTGAGCACCGCATAGAGGGCATCGGCGACAAACATATCCCGTGGGTGCACAACGTGCGCAACACCGATCTCGTCACCGCCATCGACGACGAGAGCTGCGTGCGCATCGCCCGCCTCTTCAACGAGCCCGAGGGCAAAAAGGTCCTCGCGCAGTACGGCGTCAAGAAGGACGTCATCGAGAAGCTCTCCCTGCTGGGCTTCTCCGGCATCTCCAATATGCTCAGCGCCATCAAGAGCGCCAAGTACTACGAGCTCGGCGAGAACGACGTCGTTATGACCGTCTTCACGGATTCCATGGAGCTTTACGGCTCCCGCATCAAGGAGATGGAGCGCGACATGGGCCGGTATACCCGCGAGAACGCGCTGGTCGATTTCGAGCGCCGCCTGCTGGCGGAGAATATCAACCACATGAAGGAACTTACCTACGCCGACCGCAAGGCCGTGCACAACCTGAAGTACTTCACCTGGGTGGAGCAGCAGGGCCGCAATTCCGAGGAGCTGCGCCGCCTGTGGGACCCGGCCTACTGGGAAGAGACCTTCGCGCAGGTGGAGGAGTACGACCGCCTGATCGAGGCCTTCAACAAGGAAGCCGGGGTCAACTGATGGCCACCAAGGGCGTCTTCAGGGTCGAGTGCCCGCACTGCGGCGAGGGCTTCGACGCGGACTTCTGGACCGTGGTCCGCGGGGACCGCGACGAGGACGTCAAGGAGCTCATCCTCAGCGGCGAGTTCGACATCCTGATGTGCCCCAAGTGCGAGGCCATGTTCCAGCACGAGGAGCCCTTCCTCTACATCGACCCGGGCAAGGATATCCTGGCCTTCGTGATGCCGGAGTCCTACCGGGAGAAGAAGGACGAGTGGATAGCGCGCATGAAAAAGGACTACGAACCCGTGCGCGCCTCCCTCGCCTCGCACCAGGGCGTCACCGGCGAGCCGCTGTACCTGTTCGGCCTGGCGCCGCTGACGCTGCTGCTGGAGACCGACCGCGACCGCGAGGAGGAGACCGAGGTCATGGAGTTCATGGCCCGGGAGGACGGCCTGCACCTGCTGGCCGTAAAGCCCTCCGCCGCCCGCGAGCTGGACATCCCCTTCGCCATCCCCATGCCCGCCGGCCTGGAGGGCCGCGCCGCGGCGCTGAGGGCCGCCGAGGCCCTGCGCGCCCGCAACGACGCCCTGCCCCGCCTGAAGAAGCTGATAGAAGCCCTCTCCGCCCTGAAAGGCGAGGAGCTGGCTTTCCTGAAAAAATGATCCTGGAGCCGCTCAACGACCTGCCGCTGCTGCGCCGGGCCGCCGCGCTGGCCGGGGAGGCCGGCC
>CAYSYJ010000295.1:0-2373 GCA_964435105.1 uncultured Elusimicrobiaceae bacterium | reverse complement strand
ACCAGTTCGCCGGCATCGGCGGCAAGAAGAACTTCGGCCTGGTGCTGGTCTGCGGCCCGACGGGCTCCGGCAAGTCCACCACCCTGTACGGCTGTCTCAACTACGTCAACCGCCCCGACATCAAGATCATCACCGCCGAGAACCCGGTGGAGTACAATATCGACGGCATCATCCAGGTGCCGGTCAACCCGGACGTCGCCCTGGGCGGCGGCAAGAAGTTCGACTTCGCGAGCGCCCTGCGCTCTTTCATGCGCCTCGACCCCGACGTCATCATGGTCGGCGAGATCCGCGACGAGGAGACGGCGCATATCGCGCTGGAGGCCGCCATGACCGGCCACCTCGTTTTCTCCACCATCCATACCAACGACGCCCCCTCGGCCCTGGAGCGCCTCACCCAGATGGGGCTGCCGCGCTTCGTGGTGGCCAACACCATGAAGGCCGTGCTCGCCCAGCGCCTCGCGCGCCGCCTCTGCAAGGACTGCAAGGTGGAGGCCGACCCCACCCCCGAGGAACTGGCCACCTTCGAGGCCAACGGCGTCAAGGTGAAGCCCGGCGCCAAGCTGTTCCGCCCCAAGGGCTGCGACATCTGCAAGAACACCGGCTACAAGGGCCGCGTCGGTATGCACGAGCTGCTGATCCTCAACGACGAGATCCGCCTCCAGATCCTCAAGGACCCTTCCGCCATTCCCGTGAAAGAGATCGCCATGAAGAACGGCATGCGCACCATCGCCATGGACGGCCTGGAGAAGGTGATGCTGGGCCTGACCACCGTGAAGGAGGTGCTCGGCGGCGCAGCCGAGAAGGAATGACCATGAACATCAAGAACGCACTGCTTTCCTGCCTCTGTTCCGCGCTGCTGGGCGCGGCTCCCGCCGCCGCCGCCGGCTACGACGGTTTCAACGCTATCGGCCCCGACGGGCTCAAGCCTTTCGCCCGCGACCTGGGCGGCCTGCTGGGCTCCGGGGCCAACCAGACGGCCCGGCCGCTCGGCTTTTCCGGCTTCGACATCGGCGTGCGCGCCGCGGCGCAGTTCACCCCTTCCCACGGCAACAACGCGCTCAAGAAGGACAATATGTTCGGCGCGGGCTTCATCCAGGCCGAGATCGGCATGCCCTACCGCATAGACGGTTTCGTGCGCGGCGGCGCCTACGAGGGCCTGGCCGTGGCCGGCGGCGGCCTGCGCTACGGCCTCTGGAACGTCTCCGACGAGAAGTACCACATCAACGCCATGGTGAACCTCATGGGCAATATGGCCAGCCACCGCTATTTCTACGCCGTCCACTTCAACACCAGCCTGGTTTGTTCCATGAACGTTCCCGTGCTGTCGCCGTATATCGGGGCGGGCTTCGATTTCACCAGGCTGGAGGCGCAGATAGTGGCGGATCCCTCCCTCTCCGGGAAAAGGGTCTCCGTCTCCGAGCCGCGCTTCACCGCCGGCCTGAGGGCCAGGCTGAAGCTGGGCTATATCGCGGGCGGCTTCACCTATACGCACGACAGGCCGCTGGTCAACGCCAGCGCCGGGTTCCGCTTCTAAAACAACAGGGGACACAGCGCAATTTTCTCCTTTGGAGAAAATCGTGCTATGTCCCCGGCTTTCCAGAAACTCAGCCTTTGAACTTGTCCTTGTATTCGCGACGCATCTCGCGGTCGATGTCGCGCTTCTTTATGGTCTCGTGCTTGTCGGCGGTGCGCTTGCCCTTGGCCAGGCCCAGCAGCACCTTGGCCCAGCCGTTCTTGAAATAGACTTCCAGGGCCACCAGCGCCATGCCTTTAGTGGCCAGCGCGCCGGTAAGCTTGCGGATCTCCGGGGCGCGCAGCAGCAGCTTGCGCGTGCGCAGGGGGTCGATCTCCTTGAGGGTGTTGTAGGCGTAGGGGGCGATGTGCAGGCCGTAGAGGTAGAGGCCGTCCTTCTCCGCCCTGGCGAAGGCCGAGGTCAGGGTGGCCTGCTTGAGGCGCAGCGACTTCACCTCCGGCCCTTCCAGGGCCAGGCCGGCCTCGTAGGTGTCGGTGATGAAATAGTCGTGGCGGGCCTTACGGTTGGTGGCAATGGCCTCGACCTTATCGGGTTTCCCGTCCTTCGGCATTGTTTCATGTTACCAAATATCCTAAAATTATCAAACCGCGCTGTTCCACGCGGTATCAGGAATTCCTCTTAGGAGGGGTTCAGCGCAGAGATGTTAAGATGGAGAGGTGGCCGAGCGGTTGAAGGCGCAGACCTGGAAAGTCTGTATACTCCTAAAGGGTATCAAGGGTTCGAATCCCTTCCTCTCCGAACTTTTTGACTTCTTAAAAAATCGGAATTAAAATTTGCAGTTTCCGCGCGCGCAGAATTAAAATTAAATATAAATTCCCAAGGTTTTTTGAACTCGACGG
>CAYSYJ010000294.1:0-2383 GCA_964435105.1 uncultured Elusimicrobiaceae bacterium | reverse complement strand
GGGCTCCGGCTCCGCGCGCGGCGGGGCGGCGGCCGCCAAAGCCGCAACGAGATCCGGAGCCGGCGCCGACAAATTAATGGCCCCGGCCGGCCAGCCCGCCGGGCAGGGGAGCGGCCCCGGGCCGGCTTCCGCCGCGGATTCCCCGGGCGGGGACGCGGGGCGGTCCCCGGCCGGCGCCGCGCCTTCACGCGGGGGGTCCGGCCCGGGAAAAACTTCACCGCCGGCGGGCGCGGCGAGTGACCTGGAGGGCGTCTCCGAGCGCTACCGCTCCGGGGCCGCTTCCAGCTACGCGGCGGCGCTCTCCGGCCCGCTGCCCGGCATTCCACAGGCCGTTACGCAGCCGGACGCTTCCCGGCCGGAGCGCCCGGCGGGAAAGTCACGCGGAGAAGACGCGCAGGCGGCCCCCCCGGCGGGCCAGGCCCCCGCGGCGGGTCCGGCCGCCAAGGCGGCGGTGGCTCCCGCCGCCCCAGCCGCTTTGCCGGCGGCGCCGCAGCCCGGGACCGGCGGGGATTTCCTGGACAAGATCGCCAGGGAGAGGGCCGGCGACGAATGGACCGTCTTTCTCCCCGAGCACATACGCGGCCTGCCGCTCAAACAGGAGGAGCTTTCCCCGGGCAAGCTCCTGCCGGTGCTAAAACTGGCGGAGGGCGAGGACGACCCCCCTGACCAGCCACATCGTGGTCCGCGCGCCGGACCCGCCCGGTTTCTCGGACCTCTCGGACAAGCACAAGGCCGAAGTCAAGGGCGGGCTTCACCTTTTCCTGCGGCGGGTGGAGAACACTTACGGGCCCATGGAGACCGTCGACTACGTCCCCTGCTCGCCGGGGGACGCGGTATGCGGCGAGCACAAGCTTACCGAGGGCTACGTGACCATGACCGCGGGCGGCGCCTCGGTGCGCGTCGCGGTAAGGTATTCCAAGTTCCGCTGGCTGCCCTACCTGGTCTCCCTTGAAAAACCCTGACCCGGCCGGGCCGGCAAAAGAAAAAGGGAGGCTTAAGCCTCCCTTTTTCACGCCCTGAAAAGTTTCACTACCGCGACAGGGCCTTGAACGCCGCCCTGGCCTTGGCCAGTTCCCCGGGGGCGGGCTCCTCGGCCGCGCCGAAGAGCCGCTCGAACTGGGCCGCGTAGGGGCCGGCGTAAGCCGGCTCTCCGGAATAGAACATGTTCTCGAAATTATTGTCCCGGGCGTTGTCGGACCAGTTGAAGGAGCCGGTCATCAGCAGTTTCCCGTCCAGCACGGCGAACTTATTGTGCATCACGCCCTTGCCGGCGAAGCCCTGGCTCCAGCGGAAGGGCACCCCGGCCGCCAGGAGCATCTCCCCCACTTCGGACTGGCTGGCCTGCACCCTGTCCACCAGCACCCGCACCTTCACGCCCCGCCGGTGGGCGTCGATCACGGCCCTGGCGATGTCGAGCGAATAGAAGCTGAAGACCGCGATGTCGGCGCTCTCGCGGGCGAAATCCAACGCCCCGACGATATCCTTTTCCGTGCGGCCGCCAGGCGAGAAGGAATAGGCGGGCAGCAGCGCGCCGTTGAAATTGATGGGCCGGGCCGGGTCCTCGGGCGGCGGGCCGTAGGAGGCCACCGGCTGGCCGGGGCCGTCCGCGATGGGCCGGCCGAAAGCCCACATCCAGTCGAAATATTTGCCGTAGCCGGCCGCCACGCCGGGGCTCCTGCTGAAAACGGCGTTCTCGCTGTTGGCCAGGTTGGCCGTGACCGCCCAGTTGAAAGACCCGCACATCACCAGCGCGCCGTCGAAGATCCCTATCTTGTTGTGCATGATGCCGAAGCGGCCCGCCCCGCGCAGGGCGCGCAGCTCCACGCCCTCGTCCAGCAGCAGCTGCAACTCCTCGCTGCGTCGCGAGGTGTACATGTGGGATTCGTTCACCAGCACCCGCACCTTCACGCCCCGTTTTTTGGCGTCCACCAGGGCGGCCGCCACCCGGGGCAGGGTGAAGCCGTATACCGCGGCCTCTATGGAGGAGGTGGAGGCGCGCACCGCCGTCTCTATGATGGCCTCGATATCAGCCTGCCCTGAAAAAGCGAATTGCGGTATCTCTACTGGCGTAAAAGAGGAGACCGCCGTGCCGCTGGAAGCCGCCGGCGCCCCCACTGGCGGCGCCTCGGGCAGGTCCCCGGCCGGCAGATAAGGGAACACCTGCGCCGCCGCGGGCGCGCAGGCCAGCAGCAGGGCAAAGGAAACCCTCTTGATGTATTTGACCATCTATATGATTATGGCTTAAACCGCCGCTCCCCGCGAGGGCCCGCGGGCCTATTACTCCCTGGGCCTCAAGGTCCGGCCGGGGTGTTTCTCCGGGAACCAGTTGGGGAGGCTCCGCCGCCGAAGGCGGTGGAGGGGAACCGCGCAACGGTTCCCTGCA
>CAYSYJ010000293.1:0-2404 GCA_964435105.1 uncultured Elusimicrobiaceae bacterium | reverse complement strand
GACGTGGTCGAGTTCCGCGAGGCCATCAGCGAGAAATGGGACAAGGACTACGACGTGGTCTTCATCGAGGGCTCGATCGGCGACCATCACGCCGAGGAGCGCCTGAAGAAGATCCGCGCGCGGGCCAAGGTCCTCATAGCCTACGGCGCCTGCGCCTGCACCGGCGGCGTCAACGGCATGAAGAACGGCTTCGAGCTCGACGAGATCCGCCAGAGCGTGTACGGCAAGGATTACAAGCTGTTCGACAGCACGCCCACCAAGGCCGTGGACCAGGTGGTCAAGGTGGACTACTATATCAACGGCTGCCCGGTGTACGCGCCGGAGATCGTGGAAGTGCTCAAGCACGCGCTGCGGGGGCTGCCCTACACCGTGCCGGATAACCCGGTCTGCGCCGAGTGCAAGCTTAACGAGAACGTCTGCATGTACGAGCGCGGCCTCGCCTGCCTGGGCCCCTGGACCAAGGCCGGTTGCAACGCCTGGTGCGTGAACAACGGCAATATCTGCTACGGCTGCCGCGGCGAGGTGAAGAACCCCGCGAAGAACGCCGCCAAGGACGTGATCGCCAAGTACAACCTGAAGCCCGAACTCATCGCCAAGAAGTTCGAGATGTACAACAAGTGCAAGGAAGGTGTGAAATAATGGCTAACGTGAAAGATCTCGACATTAAAGTGGAGTACGTGACCCGCGTCGAAGGCCACGGCAATATCGTCGCCAACGTCAAGAACGGCAAGATCGAGAAGTGCGAGTTCCACGTGGTGGAGACGCCCCGCCTGTTCGAGGGCATGCTGCGCGGCCGCAGCATCTTCGAGGCGCAGCACATCACCAGCCGCATCTGCGGCATCTGCTCCTGCGGCCACTCGCTGGCCAGCGTGAAAGCGGCCGAGGACGCGCTGGGCGTTGTCCCGACCGAGCAGACCGTGAAGCTCAGGAAACTCCTGCTCGACTACGAGTTCCTGGACAGCCACATCCTGCACGTGTACCTGCTGGCCGCCCCCGACGTGCTGGGCGTGCCCTCCTTCATCCCGCTCATCGCCTCGCACAATAAGACCGTGCGCCAGGTGCTGCGCCTGAAGAAGGCCGTCAACGACTGCTGCGACATCCTGGTGGGGCGCCACATCCACCCCATCACCATGATCGCCGGCGGCTGGACCAAGCTGCCCTCCAAGAAGGAGATCGACCAGCAGATAAAGATACTCGAGGGTATGGCCGAGGACCTGGGCGAAGTGCTCAAGCTCGCCGCGACCCTGAAGTTCCCGAACTTCGAGCGCGACACCGAGTTCGTGGCGCTGGTCTCCGACGACGACGAGTACCCGCTCCTGAACGGCGACATCGGCAGCACCGACGGCAAGCGCGTGAGCTACAAGGACTATAAGAAGTCCACCAACGAGTTCATCGACCCGCGCTCTTCCGCCAAGTGGACCAAGTGGAGCCGCGAGAGCCTGTTCGTGGGCGCGCTGGCCCGCTTCAACCTGAACGCTCACAAGCTGCACCCCAAGGCCAAGGCCCTCGCCAAGCAGCTGGGCTTCAAGCCGGTCTGCAAGAATCCCTTCCTGAACACCGTGGCCCAGGTGGTGGAGATAGTGCACTGCTACCACCACGCGCTGGACATCCTGAAGGACCTCAAGAAGACCGGCCTGGACTACAGCCAGCAGATCACCGTGGGCGTCAACGAGAAGGGCGCCGTGCCGGTGCGCGCGGGCGACGGCGTGGGCTCGGTGGAGGTGCCGCGCGGCATCCTGCACCACAACTACGTGACGGACAAGGACGGCATGATCAAGCAGGCCAACTGCATCATCCCGACCAACCAGAACGTGAACAACATCGAGCACGACTTCGCGAAGTTCCTGCCCGAGATCCTCGGCGAGGGGAAGGATAAGATCCGCCTCAAGCTCGAGATGCTCGTGCGGGCCTACGACCCGTGCATCTCCTGCTCCGCGCACTACCTCGATGTCACCTTCGTGGAGTAAAGAGGTAGCCGCCGCGCTCGCCCCCAAGGGGCGGACGCTGGTGATAACGCTGGGCAGTACGTTAAGGGCCGACGATGGCGTCGGCCCTTACGTTTGCTCGGGCGTGAAGTTCGGGCGCCCCGACCTGCGCCTGCTGGACGCGGGCACCACGCCCGAGGCCATAGCCCAGACCGCCATAGACTGGAAGCCCGACAAGATCATACTGGTGGACGCGGCGCATTTCCAGGGCGAGGCGGGGGAGATCCGGGTGATACCCCTCGAGGCCATCAACCAGAGCACCATCATGTCCACGCACAGCTTCCCGCTCTCCGTGACCTTCTCCATTGTGAAGGAGGACACGGGGGCGGAGCTCGCCGTGGTGGGCGTGCAGGCCAAATCCCTGGACTACAGGGAAGGCCTGTCCCCCGAAGTGGAAGAGAGCGGGCGGAAATTGGTAG
>CAYSYJ010000292.1:0-2410 GCA_964435105.1 uncultured Elusimicrobiaceae bacterium | reverse complement strand
TGCTCGCCTCGCTGCTGGAGACGCGGCGCGAACTGCGCCAGATCTCCGTCCTGTCCAAGGACGGGGCCGAGGTCGTTAAGGTCCTCAGCCCCTACGGGCCGCGCTCCGAGGCCCTGAAAAAGTTCGCTTCGGACCCGGGCTTCAAGGCGGCGCGCGGCGGCCGCCGCAGCCTGGCGGTGGACCCGGAGACCCGCCTGGCCGTCTTCTATTTCCCTTTCGGCAAGGACATGGCCCTGCGCTCGGAACTGGACCTGGGCGCCTTTATCGACTCCCTGGACCTCAAGCGCGTAGGGTCAGACGGTTTCCCGGTGGTGCTGGACGCCTCGGGCCGGGCCATAGCCTGGCCCGCCGACCTGTCCCGCGAAGCCGCCCAAGCCGCGGAAAAATGGCGGGTTTCGCGCGACGCCGTTAAGGCGCTGGCCTCCGGCTCGGCGGAGTTCTCCGACGACGGCGGCCGCCCGATGCTGGGCGCCTACGCCCCCATTTCCGAACTCGGCGGCGCCGTGATAGTCAGCCAGCCGCAGGAGGGCGCCTACCGCTACGCGATGTTCATGAAGCGGCAGGCGGTCTACCTGGTGCTGCTGTTCCTGGCGCTGGCGGTGGCGGCGGCCTGGTACCTCAGCCGCAGCCTTTCCCAGCCCATCACCGTCCTCACCCGGGCCGCGGAGCACGTGGCCGCCGGGGATTTCACCCGCCGCGCCGAGGTCCGCACCACCGACGAGCTCAGCGACCTGGCCGAGACCTTCAACAAGATGGTCGCGCAGCTGAAGGCCTACTCCGACATGCAGGTGGACCGCATCATCCGCGAGCAGAAGAACACCGAAGCCATCCTCTTCTCCACCGAGGACGGCATCATGATGATAGACATGGACGGCCGCGTGCAGTTGGCCAACCGCCGGGCGCGTTCCGTGCTCGGCATCTCCCAGGACGCCGCCGTCGAGGGGCGGCCCCTCGCCGACCTCATCCAGGTCGAGGTGATGAAGGAGCCGGTCAAGGACGTGCTCGAATCCCGCAAGGAGGGGCATTTCAGGGAGGTGGAGGTCGCGCTGGAACATTCGCGCCGCTTCTTCAAGTGCTTCACCACGCCCATCACCGCCCCCGGCCACGGCGCGCCGCTCGGCCGCCTGCTCGGCTTCTACGATATCACCCTGGATAAGGAACTGGACCGCATCAAGGACGAGTTCCTCCACTCCATCACGCACGACCTGCGCAACCCGATGGGCGCCATCAAGGGTTTCGTCGAGTTCATGCTCAAGGAGATCCCCGGCCCCGTCAACGAGGGCCAGCGCAAGATGCTCATCTCCATCGACCGGGCCGCCTTCCGCCTGCTGGGCATGATCAACAATATCCTGGACGCCGCCAAGATGGAGGCCGGCAAGATGGAGCTCAAGCTCGCGCCGGTGAACCTGCGCGAGGTGGCCCTGCGCGTGGTGGAACTGATGGAATCCCTGGGCCAGCGCAAGCAGATAAAGTTCCAGGTGGAAGGCCCGGAGCAGCTCGTGATCAGCGCCGACAGCGGCCTGATGGAGCGCATGTTCACCAACCTGATCGGCAACGCCATAAAGTTCACGCCGGAGAACGGCGTCATCACGGCCGGCATGGCCGACGACGGGGACAATATCCGGGCCTGGGTGCAGGACACCGGCGACGGCATACCCCCGGAATACCTGGACAAGGTCTTCGAGAAGTTCGAGCAGGTCAAAGGCCAGAAAGCCGGCGGCACCGGCCTGGGCCTGACCATCTGCAAGTACGTGGCCGAAGCCCACAAAGGCCGCATCTGGGCCGAGAGCGAGCCGGGCAAGGGCGCGCGGTTCGTCTTCTCCATCCCGAAGGCGCAGCCCGCCGCGGCCGCGGGGGAGAAGGCGTGAGGATCGCCGCGGCGCTGCTGCCCTTCCTGCTGTTCTTCGCCGCCGCCAGGGCGGCGGAAGAGCTGCAGAACGTTACCGTCAGGCCCGGCGACACGCTCTGGAGCATCTCCAACACTTATCTCAAGGACCCCACCAAGTGGAACGAGATCCTGAAATATAACCGCCTGCCGGGGGGCGACCCGTCCATAGCCCTGCCGGGCAGGACTCTCAAGGTCCCGGTGCGCCTCATCAAGGAGCAGTACCGCGCCGCCAAGCTGGTCTACTATCTCAACGAGGTGCTGTTCCGCCGCACCGGGGTAAGCGACTGGAAAGGCGTGGAGATGCGGATGGACCTGTTCAAGAGCGACACCCTGCGCACCCGGGTCAACGCCCGCGCCGACGTGAGGTTCTATACCGGGGAGGTCCTCAACCTCTACCCCAATTCCATCGCCGTGCTGCGCCCGCCGGACAAGAAGAACACGGACGTGGAGCTGCTGGCCGGCGAAATGCGCGGCCTGCGCTCGCGCGTGGTCACGGCCTCGGCCCGCATCACCCCCAAGACC
>CAYSYJ010000291.1:0-2416 GCA_964435105.1 uncultured Elusimicrobiaceae bacterium | reverse complement strand
CCTGGTCCGGCGCGGCGAAGGTGATGGCCCGGCCAGGCTGGCCGGCGCGGCCGGTGCGGCCTATGCGGTGCACGTAGTTCCCGTCCTCGTCGGGCAGGTCGTAATTGATCACCAGCTCTATGCCGGTGACGTCTATGCCGCGGGCGGCGATATCGGTGGCCACCAGCACGCGGTATTTCCCGGACTTGAAGCCCTCCAGCGCGTCCTTGCGCTGGGCGAGCGACCGGTTGGAATGGATCTCGGCCGCGCTGTGCGGCATCTCGCGGATGGCGCGGGTTATTTTCTTGGCCCGGTGCTTGGTGCGCACGAAGAGCAGCACGCTGCCCCAGTACTTGTCGAGGAGCTTGGCCAGCAGGGCGTTCTTGTCCCCCTGGTTGACGATGAAGAGCTCCTGCTCCACCTTCTCGGCGGCGGTGCCGGGGCGGGCCACCTCGATGCGGATAGGCAGCTTCATGTGTTTGGAGGCGAGGCGCATGATCTCGTCGGGCATGGTGGCGGAGAAGAGCATGGTCTGCCTGTCGGCCGGCACGGCGGCCACGATCTTTTCTATCTGGGGGGCGAAGCCCATGTCGAACATCCGGTCCGCTTCGTCGAGCACCAGCACCCTGACGTCGGCCAGGCTGATGCTGCGCTGGCCCAGGTGGTCCAGCAGCCGGCCCGGGGTGGCGATTATGATGCGCGGCCCCTTGCGGAGTTCCTGGTTCTGGCGGTTGATGCTCTCCCCGCCGATGATTACGGCGCAGCCCATGCCCATGAGGGGCGAGAACTGACGCACCACCTCGGCGACCTGCAGGGCGAGTTCGCGGGTGGGCACTATCACGAGGCCCTTGCCCTGGCCCGCCGCCGCCAGGCGCTGTATCATGGGTACCGAGAAGGCGATGGTCTTTCCCGTGCCGGTCTGGGCTATGCCCACCATGTCCCCTCCGCCGGCGGCTACGGGGATGGCCTTCTGCTGTATGGGGGTCGGCACTTTAAATTTCAGCCTGTCGAGGGTTTCGAGCAGTTTGGGGGCGATGCCCAGGCCGTAGAAGCCCGGGGCGGTGTTGTTGGTTTCGGTCATATAGGTAGATTATCCCATAATACGGGGAGCGCGCGATATAGCGCGGGCCCGCATTTTATATAATGAAAGCGTGAAATTCCTGCTTTCCCTCATGCTCCTGATGACCTCCGCCCTGGCCGCCCGGGACGGGCAGGAGAAGCGCGTCTCCGGGCTGGAGAAGCGGGTGACCAGCGTCGAGCAGCGGGTGACCCGCCTGGAGCGGCGCGCACAGGGCCCCGCCGCCGCCGCCCCCGCCGAGCCGGCCGAGGCTATAACCGCGGTCTTCATAAAGAAGCAGCAGGTCGTAGGGCGCGCGCTCGGCCTGCGCCTGCACGTGGAACTGGAGAACGTGTCCCGGCGGCGGCTGTACGCCATCAACGGGGTGCTGGTGTTCAGGGACGCCAAAGGCGCCGTGCTCTGGTCCAAGCCCTACGCCTTCGGCGAGCCCCTGCTGCCCGGGGAACGCATAGAGGTGGCCCTGGGAGTTTCCAGCGAGCGGACCAAGGATTACCTGCGCCTGCTGAAGGCCAAGGATATTACGGTGGCTTTCGAAAAGCAGGAGGTTTACGGCGCGGACTAGGCCGCCCGGCCGGTTAAGCGAAGGCCCGCTTGCGCGGGCCTTTTCATTTCAGGTATTTCTTCTTGAGCGCCGGGGTAAGCTTCAGGCGGTACCAGTGGGCGGTGGCCACCGTGCAGCGGTGCTTGTCGGGGCAGACCTTCTCGAAACCGAAGCGCAGGTGGCAGCAGATGGTGACCAGGTTGCCGTCGTCGCAGGCATACCAGATCTCCCCGGCGCCCTGCCTGGCCGCGTAGCGGATGCGGGCGGCCGTCAGGCGCTTGGCCACCCCCCGTTCCCGGAACTCCGGCTTCACCAGCAGGGCGTCCATGATCCACCGGCCGTTCTCCAAGTAAACCACGCTGCTGCCGGCCAACTCCCCGCCGGAGTAGGCCGCGAAATAGGCGTGAGGCTGGCCCTCCAGGCGGCGGACGTGGCGGCCTTCGTAAAAGCTTTCGAAAGCCCGCCGCCAGGCCAGGTCCTCCCCGGCAACCCGCCGGACGCTGATGCGAGCCGCAGTCATGATCTTCCCATTATAGCGAAACGGCCCCTGGCGGCGCATCGGCCTTAAGCCCCACCGCCCCGTGGGCCCAATACCGCGCCGTGGCTGGGGCTAAAGCCTCTGCCGGCGGCGGCGCCCGGTTGGTATCATTGTAGTATGATAAAGATCCCCTTCCCCGGGAGGGGGCTCCCGCGCGCCGTGAGCCCCGCCCTCCTGCTTGCCCTGCTGCTGCCTTTCCAGGCCGCCGCCGCGGCCCCGCTGGAAAATTACACGCTGGGAACCCTCGCCGGGGAGGCCCCCCCGCGCGGCCTGCCCCTGC
>CAYSYJ010000290.1:0-2428 GCA_964435105.1 uncultured Elusimicrobiaceae bacterium | reverse complement strand
AGAACCCTCTGCTGCTGTCCATCCGCTCCGGCGCCCGCAAGTCCATGCCGGGCATGATGGAGACCATCCTTAACTGCGGCCTGACCAGCGAGACCATCCCCGGGCTCATCGAGCTCACCAAGAACCCCCGCTTCGTCTACGACTCCTACCGCCGCCTGATCATGATGTACGCCGACGTCGTCATGGAGAAGGCCGCCGGCATCGAGGTCGCCGATAACAAGGGCGTGCGCAAGCAGCTCGAGCACATCATGGAGGCCATGAAGCAGAAGCGCGGCGTCAAGGCCGACACCGACCTCTCCGCCGACGACCTGAAAGAACTGGCCGAGCAGTTCAAGGCCAAGGTGAAGGAAGTCATCGGCAAGGAATTCCCGGACAACCACATGGACCAGCTGTGGGGCTCCATCGGCGCCGTGTTCGCCTCCTGGATGGGCAACAAGGCCGTGCAGTACCGCAAGATCGAAGGCATCCCCGCCGAGTGGGGTACGGCCGTCAACGTGCAGAGCATGGTGTTCGGCAACATGGGGGATAACTCCTCCACCGGCGTGGCCTTCACCCGCAACCCCGGCACCGGCGAGAATTACTTCTACGGCGAGTTCCTGGAGAACGCCCAGGGCGAGGACGTGGTGGCCGGCATACGCACCCCCCACCCCATCAACGAGCCCAGCCGCTCCGACCAGAGCCGCAACCTGAAGTCCATGGAGCAGATGATGCCCGCCTGCTACAAGGAACTGGCCGCCATCCGCGCCAAGCTCGAGAAGCACTACCGCGACATGCTCGACATCGAGTTCACCGTCGAGAACGGCAAGCTGTACATGCTGCAGTGCCGCGTGGGCAAGCGCAACGGCCCGGCGGCCGTGCGCATGGCCATCGACATGGCCAAAGAGCGCCTGTGCACCAGGGAAGAGGCCGTGATGCGCGTCACCCCCTCCCAGCTCGACGAGCTGCTGCACCCCACCATCGACCCCAAGGCCGAGGCCAAGACCAAGCCGATAGGCAAGGGCCTCCCGGCGGGTCCCGGCGGCGCCGTGGGCCAGATAGTTTTCACCGCTGCCGACGCCGTTAAGTGGAACAAGGAAGGCAAGAAGGTCATCCTGGTCCGCGAAGAGACCAACCCCGAGGACGTCGAGGGTATGCGCGCGGCCGAGGCCATCCTGACCGCCCGCGGCGGCATGACCTCCCACGCGGCCCTCGTGGCCCGCGGCTGGGGCAAGTGCTGCGTCGTCGGCTGCGCCGGAGTCGAGATCGACCACGGCGCCAGGATCCTGGAGCTCGGCGGCGAGACCTTCAAGGAAGGCGATTTCATCTCGCTGAACGGCTCCAAGGGCCTCGTCTACAAGGGCCAGATGGAGATGGTGGACGCGAGCGAGTCCCTGGGCACCCTGGGCGAGTTCCTGAAGCTCTGCAATTCCGTGCGCGCCCTCAAGGTGTGGACCAACGCCGACACTCCGGCCGACGCCACCGTGGCCCGCAAGTTCGGCGCGGAGGGCATCGGCCTGTTCCGCATTGAGCACATGTTCTACGGCAAGGGCTCCGACCAGGCGCTCTTCCAGCTGCGCAAGATGATCATGTCGAAGACGCTCGAGGAGCGCAAAGCCGCGCTCAACGACCTCTTCCCGTTCATGAAGAACGACATCAAGAACACCCTGAAGGTGATGGAAGGCCTGCACGTGACCATCCGCCTGATGGACCCCCCGCTGCACGAGTTCGTGCCGCACCAGAAGGAGAAGCTCGAGGAGCTCGGCAAGTCCCTGGGCATCTCGTTCGAGGAGCTCGAGGCGCGCGCCTCCGCGCTGCGCGAGAGCAACCCCATGATGGGCCACCGCGGCGTGCGCCTGGGCGTTACCTACCCGGAGATCACCGAGATGCAGGCGAGGGCCATCTTCGAGGCCGCCGCCGAGCTGTATAAGGAAGGCGTCAAGGTGTACCCGGACATCATGATCCCGGTGGTTTCCCTCGAGAACGAGGTTAAGCACCAGTCCGAGATCATCCACCGCGTCTACTCCGAGGTCTCCAAGGCCCGCGGCGTGAAGTTCCCGTACATGGTCGGCACGATGATCGAGATCCCCCGCGCCTGCCTGATGGCCGGCAAGCTGTCCGAGACCATGCAGTTCTTCTCGTTCGGCACCAACGACCTGACGCAGATGACCTTCGGCTATTCCCGCGACGACTCGGGCTACTTCCTGAAAGAGTACACGGACAAGGGCATCATCCCCGTGGACCCCTTCCAGACCATAGACCAGTCCGGCGTGGGCGAGCTGATCAAGATCACCGTCGAGCGCGGCCGCAAGACCCGCAAGGACCTGAAGATCGGCATCTGCGGCGAGCAGGGCGGCGAGCCGGCTTCCGTGGAGTTCTGCCACAAGGTGGGCCTCAACTACGTGAGCTGCTCACCCTTCCGCGTGCCGATAGCGATCCTCTCGGCCGCGCA
>CAYSYJ010000289.1:0-2448 GCA_964435105.1 uncultured Elusimicrobiaceae bacterium | reverse complement strand
CCATACCAGTTGCCCTCCATGGGTTATTTTAACAACTTTCAACTGGTCCAGTTTCCGGGGGGAAGGTCATTGGTCCGCCAGCGGGTTAAGCTGGCAGTCTTCGTCCGGCGGGCCGCGTTTGGCGGCGTATTGGACCGGCGCCGGGCTGAACGCCGGGAATTCCGTAGGCAGCCCAAAGTGGTTTAGCTTTTCACGACCCGCCCGCCCAGCTTTTTTACGATCGGCAGGACCAGCGCGCTGTGGCGCTCCAGCAGCGCCTCGGTCTCGACGCGCGAGAGGTCCGCCGTCTTGGCCGTGAAGCCCTTTATGTCGGTCAGCATTATGGCGAGGTTCTGAGTGTTCATAGATGCGCCTGAAAAAATATCCGGACTATTCCGCGGTGTTCTCGCTTATCATTTTCGCGAGTTCGAACATGCTGACCTGTTTCTTGCCGGGGAAAAGTCTTTCGAGTTTTCGGTCGCAGTTTATCAAGTGGCTGTTATTCTTATCCTGCAAGCCGTTCTTTTTGATATAGGCGTATAGCTTACTTACTATTTCATTCCGGGACATCTTCCCGTCACCGACCACATCGCGCAAAGCCTCGCTGGGGGTAAGCGGGGCGGAAAATTCTGCGCGGCTGGCCGAAGACCCCTCTTTCCGCTGGTCCGCGCAGTAGCCGTCCGGCCGCGACTTGCGGTATTCGGCCAGCGCCGTCCCGGCCTGCGCTTTTTCCTTTTCGTTGAGCGGCTTGTAGCCGCGGCCGATCTCCCAGCCGTATCCCCACCTGTAAGGCATTACTGAAACCGGGTGCCCGCCGGCGCGCACTCCCAAACGCATGGTCTCGGCCAGTTTCTTGTCGCCCGTGCGGGCCGCCACGCAGTCGCGCAGCGCGGCGTCGGCGGCTTCGCGCTCGGCGGAGGTCCCGCCACGCCAGTACGCTATGTCGTGCTCGAAGCAGCAGCCGCACCATTTGGTCCTGTCGGCGGGGGTGCCGTTCGGGAAAAGGCTGCAGCCGTCGCTGGAGAAGGGTTTGATGCCCGCCGCCTGCCGTGAGATGATCTTCACCCCTTCCGCGTCCAGGAGGTGGGGCATGATGTCGAATTGGGCCAGTTCTCCATGGAAGAACCAGCCGAATTTTTCCCCGGCCCGGTGGGCCCCGAGTATTGTGGGGCCCGGGTTCGCTACCGGGCCGTCCAGGCCGTCGTTGACCACGGCTACCGGCAGCGGTTCGCCGTTCTTGTAGATGGAAACTCCCCCCGCCTTGCCTGAGCCGTCATAGGTGACGCACAGGTAGGTCCATTTATCGGTCTCATTGAAGCCGTCAGCGGAGACGCGTATGGAGGCGACGTCGCTGCCGCGCTTGAAGTAGAAGTGCAGTTTTTGCGGGTCCTGCTCGTCGAAACGGGCCAGGCACATGTTGGGGTCAGAGCCTTTTATGAACAGCGCGTCGCCGCGGAAGTCGTTCCGTTTCAGCCAGAGCGCGACGCTGACAGGATGCAGGCCGTCCAGTACGTCGTCGTTGTCCCTTCCTTGCGTCACGGTGGAATAAGCGGAGACGCCGTCGAAGGCGACTGCGTACGGAGGGTTCCAGGGTATCTCGACCGGTGCGGGCGCGGCCTGGGCGCCCTCCGGGGCGGCCGGGATTTGTTCCGGTGTCGCCGCCGCCGGGCCCGATATTGCCGGCGCCGGCGGCTTCGTTTCAGGGGCGAGCCTTTTCCAGAAGGTGATACCCGCGTAAGCGATCACCACTACGGCTATGGCCGCGAGAGTGCCGCGCCCGTAGAGCGCTTTCGCCTGCGGCGGAGGAGGCGGAGGAGGAGGTGGTGGCGGCGGGGGCGGCGACGCCGGAGTAACCTGTTCTTCAGTCATCGGACCCCTCCCTTTCTTCCTTTAGCATAGCCGCGCTTTTGACCGTCTCCATGTGGAAGCCCAGCCACAGCATGCTGCCGCCGGTCAGTAGCAGGTGGATGAACCAGGCCTCGCCGCTGTTGGCGACTATGAACTGGAAGTAGAAAGTGTAGAGGTTGATGATCAGGAAGGTCAGCCCGTAACCCCGCAGCAGTTTAAGGCCCGTCTTAGCCCCGGCCATCAGAGACGAGACCGAGACCAAGGCCCACAGCGCGCTGAAGATCAGCCGCTCGCCGGTAGTTCCATCCCAGCGCACTTCGGCGTTCTCGAAATAGCCGAACAGCGAGAGGAACCAGAGCGCGAGGTTTATGAGCAGCAGGCCGTAATGGGCGTAGACCAGGCTGAAGTTCGCCAGCCGCCCGCGCACCAGGACGCCGTGCGCCCAGGCGGCGGCCAGCGTCAGCAGGCCGATGCCGAGGAAGCGCACCGGGTAGGTCATGCCCAGGTAGTAGGCTCCCCAGCCGGAAACATAGCCGGTCTCTGCGCCGAAGAAGAAAAAGAAGCCCGGCGGCGGCGGCCTGCGTGCGGGAGATCCGGGAGGAGGTCGGCCTCGATGTGGCC
>CAYSYJ010000288.1:0-2453 GCA_964435105.1 uncultured Elusimicrobiaceae bacterium | reverse complement strand
GCCGGCGGCATCACCGACGTCATAGAGGACGGGGCCAACGGCCTGACCGTGCCGCCCCGCGACCACCAGGCCCTGGCCAGCGCCGCCCTGCGCGTGATCTGCGACCCCGACCTGCGCGCCCGCCTGGCCGCCGAGGCCCACCGCCGCCGCGAGGATTTCTCCTCCCCCCGCATGGCCGCCCTCACTTTGAAATGTTATGAAACCGCGATCGACGATTTTAAGCGCGATAGACATCCCGTGGAATAGCGGGCTCGCGTCCTACGCCTTCGCCCAGGCGGAGGCGCTGCGCGGCCTCGGCCACCGGGTGGTCTTCGCCTGCCCCGCCGGCACCGCCGCGGCCGATTTCGCGCGGCGCGAAGGTTTCGAGCAGTACGCCGTGCCGGGCCGCAAGGAACATCACAAGCTGCCGCTGGCCCTGCTGCGCCTGCGCGCCGCCGCGGCCGACTCCGGCGCCTCCGTGGTGGCCGCCCATACCGGCCGCATGCAGACGCTGGCCTGCCTGCTGGGCCTGCCCACGGTGCGCGTCAAGGCCGACGCCAAGCTCCCCACCGCCGGCTTCACTTTCTCCTCGGTAAAGGCCGTCATCGCGGCCTCGGAGCATATCCGGGCCCTTTACGCCGCCGCCGGCCTGCGGCAGGACAAGGTGCGGCTGGTGCGCCCCGGGATCTCCCTGCCGCCGCGCCCGGAGCGCGGACCCTCCGCCCCCTACAAGGTGGGCCTGCTGGGACGCCTGGACCTGGTAAAAGGCCATTCCATTTTCCTGAGGGCGGCGGCGCGCCTGCTGCGCGGCGGCGCCCCCGCCGAGTTCCATATCGCCGGCTACGAGGCCAATCTCAAGTACGCCGACCTGCGCCGCGAGGCCGCGGACCTCGGCGTGGAGCATGCCGTCTTCTTCCACGGCCGCACCGAGGGCCCCTGGGATTTCATGGCCGCCTGCGACATAGGCGTGGTCTGTTCGCTGGGCAGCGAGGCCGTGTCGCGCGCCGCCGCGGAGTGGCTGGCCAGCGCCCGCCCGCTGGTGGCCAGCGCCGTGGGCAGCCTGCCCGAATACGCCCAGCCCGACCTCCTGGTCCCGCCCGGCGACGAAGCCGCCCTGGCCGGCCGCCTGGCGGGCCTGCTGTCTTCGCCGGACCGCCTGGCCTCGCTCGGCGCCGCCGCCCGCGCCCGGGCCGCCCGCGAATTCTCCCCCGAAACTTTCGCCGCGGCCACCGAGGCCGTCTTCCTGGAGGCCGCCGGTGCCTGAAAAACCCACCCTTTCCGTGGCGATGATCGCCAATAACGAGGAGAAGAACGTCAACCGCTCCCTCTCCAGCGCCGGCTGGGCCGACGAGATCGTTTTCGTGGACTGCGGCTCGCACGACGATACCGAACTGGAGGCCCGCAAGTTCCCGGTGCGCTATTTCGCCCGGCCCAACAGCCTGGCCGTCTACGTCAACAAGCAGTTCGCCGTGGACCAGTGCGCCAAGGACTGGATCCTCATCCTGGACGCCGACGAGGAGATCACCCCGGAGCTGAAGGCCGCCATACAGGCCTTCATGGCGGAGCCGGGCGGAGCCGCCGCGGCCGCCATGCCCCGCCGCAACTTCTATTTCGGCCGCTGGCTGCGCCACGGCGGCAAGTACCCCGACACACAGCTGCGCCTGTTCCGCCGCGGCAAGGCCCGCTTCCTCCCCCTGCCGGTGCACGAGCGCCTGGAGGTGGACGGCCCGGTAGCCCGCCTGGCCGAGCCGCTGCTGCACTACCCCTACTCCGACGACGAGGACCGCCGCCGCAAGCTGGCTTTCTATACCGAGATCCTCACCCGCTCCTACGCGCTCAAGGAACGCAGCCGGGTCTTCATCCTCCTGCGCCCCTTCAGCCGCTTCTTCGGCTCCTATATATTGAAACTGGGCTTCCTGGACGGCCTGGCCGGCCTGCGCGTGGCCCTGATGGACTTCCGCACCGTGCTGGCCTCCGCCCTGCTTTACATGCGCACCGGCGGCGCCGGGCGCCAGTAGGCCCAGCCGCGGCTGGGTCCAAAGCCACTTCCCGCGGGCGGCCCGTCTTTCTATAATGTATCTATGAACCTGCTACGCGTTTTGCTGCTCCTCGCTTTTACCGCCGCCCCCCTGCGCGCCGACGAGATCGCCGCCGATTTCGGCCAGCCCTACCCGCTGGTGATAGAACTGGCCTCCTCGCAGAAGGCCGACCAGGTCCTTTTCGAAACCTCCTACAGCGCCGCCCCGGAGAGCGACTACAACACCATCCTGGTACAGGGCCTGATGCCGGCCGGCGACCTGCGCCTGGAAGCGGCGGTAAAGGGCCGCACCATCCTCTCCCGCCCGGTACAGGCGCAGCTCAGGGCTTTCAAGCGCTATCCCAACGGCCGCTTCTGGGCCAGGTTCACCGTCCCCGCCGGCGCCCAGCCCCTGCGCCTGCGCGTGATCGCCGGGCCGGCCTTCCAGGCCGGGATA
>CAYSYJ010000287.1:0-2453 GCA_964435105.1 uncultured Elusimicrobiaceae bacterium | reverse complement strand
ACGACGTCGTTAAGGCCCTTCAGGCCGGAGGAGCGGACATCCATGCCTTCCTCGGGGTGCATGGCCTGGCCATAGCCGAAATAACGGAACAGGTCCAGCGAGGCCGCGGCTTCAGCTTCGGAGGTGTCGGCCATGGCGGCCACGGCGGGGACTTCCACGCCTTCCAGCGAGAAACCGGCTTCATCGAGGGCGGAATTCTCGGCCGAGGCGAAAGAAGCGAGCGAGAAGAGGCCGGCCGCCGCGAACTTAATGAGATTCTTCATAATTTTTGTCTCCGTTCCTTAACCCGTACTGGCTACACTATATTTATAGCATCGCAAGGCCCCCCGCGGGCAGGGGCCAAGGTCCGCTTCTATGGAGGAAAGGGGCCTATCTCAAGTTAGGCCCTAAGGGCAGGGCCGGGGGGTTGCGCCCCGTCATGAAGAGCAGCAGGTCGGCCGGGCCGGCCCGCCGTACAGGGCGGTTCTCGCGCACCAGCATGAACATCGGCAGGGAGGCCGCGGCCCGCAGGGCGGCCGAAAGCAGCAGCAAAGGCACGAAGGAACTGCCCTTGAGCGGCGGGAAATAGTCGTAGAGCCAGCCCCCGGCCAGCGCGCCGGCGAACTGGGCCAGGGCCCCGGTGAGGCCGTTAACGGCCACGTATCCGGCGCGGGAAGCCGCCGGTACCGATTCATAGATGAAGTTGCTCATGCCTATCAGGTAGGCCCCCCAGATGATCCCGGAAAAAGCCTCCACCGCCACCAGGTAACGGAGGTCGCGGCCGAGCGTCCAAAGCAAAGGCACCAGCGGTATCAGCAGGAAGGCGGCCTTGAGCACCGTAACGCTGCCGTAGGCGTCCGCCGCCTGGCCCCAGCGCTTCATGAAGAGGTAGGTCATCAGCGGGCCGATGGACATCAGCAGCATGTAGCGGGGATAGGGCAGGCCCAGTTCCTTCAGGGCGTAAACGCTGAAATAGGGGGCGGCCAGGTAGGTGCCGCAGAGGAAAAGCAGGGCGGAGAAGAAAAGCGCCGACACCCGCCCGCGCCGGAAGTCGAAGGCGCCCAGGAAATCCACCCCGCCGCCCCGCGGCATGTGGAAGCGCGTGCGCGGCTCGTACATGGCGGTGATGAAGCGCCAGGACAGCAGGCGGAAGCAGCCGGCCCCGGCGAAGACGGCGAAAAAACCCCAGCGCGCCCCCTCTCCCGCCCAGCCCAGCACCCGGGCCGCCGCGAAGCTGGTCGCGAAGAATACCAGCCCTATGAGCCGGAACCTGAAGCCGAAGAAGGCCCCCCGCCGGGAGGCCGGGATGTATTTGCCCATCAGGACGGCCCAGGGCGGGGCGGACAGGTTGCCGGCCGCCACATAAGCGACTACGGCCGCCAGCAGCACAGGGAAAGCCGCCCGGCCGGGCAGGAAGGCCGCCGAGGCGGCCGCGAACAGGGCGAGGGCCTGCAGGAATACCGAATGGAGCAGCGCCCTCTTGCAGCTGCCCAGCAGCTGCACCGTCTTTTCGGAGAAGAGCTGCAGGAAGGCGGAGACCAGCCAGGGCAGGGAGCGCAGCACGCCCACGCCCATGGTGCCGGCGCCCAGGGCCAGGGCGAAAGGCACGGTATAAGGGTCGGCGAAGCCGCTCATGGCGGCCCAGGCCGCCCCGTCCTTGATGGAAGCCCTGACGCTGGTTTTCACGCGCCGCTTTTGCATGTTGCCCCCAAATTATATAAATTATGACCAGTCCGGAACCCAGGGGGCACTATGGCCGATAACGCGCTTAAAACTCTTACCAACCATTCAGACGGGGTGCTGAGCCTCGCCTTCTCGCCTTGCGGCAAGTTCCTCGCCACCGGCGGCGAGGACAATACCATCCGCCTCTGGTCCGTGCCCGAGGGCATCGAGATCCAGGCCATCCAGGCCCACGGCGGCGACGTCCGCGCCCTGGCCTTCGACCAGGACGGGGACGTTTTCGCCTCGGCCTCCTGGGACAAGACCGTCAAGATCTGGCGCACCGAGGACTGCTCCACCCTGGCATCCGCCTCCAAGAACGAGGGCCCGGTGAACTGCCTGGCCTTCTCCCCCGACGGCTCCAAACTTTACGCCGGCTCCGACGACGCCACCATCCGCGTATTCTCCTCCCCCAAATGCTGGCTGGAGGAGACCTATAAGCCCGATGTCGGCGACATCAAGGCCCTGGCGGTCTCCCCGGACGGCCGGCTGCTGGCCGCTGGCGGCGTGGAACTTCAGTTCCTGGAAGCCGCCTCCGGCAGGCTGCTCAAGGATAACGACTCGTATATCTACGGCGTCAGGGCCCTGGCCTTCTCCCCGGACGGCAAACTGATCGCCGCCGGCACCGGCATGGAGAAGCGCCTGGAGATCTGGTGCGGCGAGAAACTGGAGCTGAAGGGCTCCATCAAGGATTCCGACTGGGTCAACTGCGTCACCTTCACCCCGGACGGGAAATATATCGTGACCGGCGGGGC
>CAYSYJ010000286.1:0-2501 GCA_964435105.1 uncultured Elusimicrobiaceae bacterium | reverse complement strand
ACGTCTCGGCCACCGACCTTGTCTGCGAGCTGGCCAAGCCGGCTACCGCCGAAGAGATCAACGCCGCGTTCAAGGCGGCCGCCGAAGGCGAACTGAAGGGGATCCTCGGCTGCTGCGAGGAAGAACTGGTCAGCATCGACTTCAACCACTGCCCGGCCAGCTCCAGCGTGGACGCCCAGAATACCCGCGTTATCGGCGGGAACATGGTGAAGGTCCTGGCCTGGTACGACAATGAGTGGGGCTATTCCAACCGCGTGGTGGACCTGGCCCTGCTGATGATCAAGAAGGGCCTGTAAGAAGCGTTTTTGCCGGGGGTCGGGTGGCGCCGCAAGGCGCGCGGACCCTAAGACCCCCGGCTTTGTTGCGCAGTGTTCAGGAGTTACAACAATGGCTAAGAAAAGAGTGCTGATCATGGGGGCCGCGGGCCGCGACTTCCATAACTTCAACGTGTTCTACCGCGATAACAAGGACTACGAAGTGGTGGCCTTCACCGCCTACCAGATCCCCAACATCGCCGGCCGCAAGTACCCCAAGGAACTTGCCGGCAAGCTGTACCCCAAGGGCATCCCGATCTACGAGGAAAAGTACCTGCCCGAGCTCATCAAGAAGCTGAAGGTGGACGAGGTGGAGTTCGCCTACTCCGACGTCAACTTCAATACCCTGATGTCCAAGGCCTCCATAGCCCTGGCCGCCGGCGCGAACTTTAAGATCCTCTGCGCCGAGCAGACCTACATCCGCTCCAAGAAGCCCGTGGTGGCCATCTGCGCGGTGCGCACCGGCTGCGGCAAGTCCCAGACCACCCGCGCCATCGCCAGCATGCTCAAGGAGATGGGCAAGAAAGTGGTGGCCATACGCCATCCCATGCCTTACGGCGACCTGGTGAAGCAGACCTGGCAGCGCTACGAGACGCTGGCCGACCTCAAGAAGCACGAGTGCACCATCGAGGAGATGGAGGAGTACGAACCCCACATAGCCGCCGGCCACATCATCTACTCCGGCGTGGACTACGGCGAGATCCTGAAGCGCGCCGAGAAAGAGGCGGACGTCATCCTGTGGGACGGCGGCAATAACGACGTGCCGTTCTACAAGCCCGACCTGCACATAGTGGTCACCGACCCGCTGCGCGCGGGCAACGAGGCCACCTACCACCCCGGCGCCGAGAACCTGCGCATGGCCGACGTGGTCGTCATCAACAAGGTGGACACCGCTTCCGCCAAGCAGATCGAAGTGGTCCGCGAGAACATCCGCAAGATGAACCCGAAGGCCCAGATCATCGAGGCCGAGAGCCCGGTGACCGTGGACAATCCCGCGGCCGTCAAGGGCAAGCGCGCGCTGGTCGTCGAGGACGGCCCCACGCTGACCCACGGCGAGATGCACTTCGGCGCCGGCCACGTGGCCGCCAAGAAGTACAAGGCCAAGTCCATAGTGGACCCGCGCCCGTACGCCGTCGGCACCATCGAGAAGGTGTACCAGAACTTCAAGCAGATCACGGACATCCTGCCCGCCATGGGTTACGGCGACAAGCAGATGGCCGAGCTGAAGAAGACCATCAACGACGCCAAGGCGGAAGTGGTGATAGTGGGTACGCCCATAGACCTGGCGAGGCACCTGGCCTTCAACAAGCCGTCGGTGCGCGTCACCTATGAGCTCAAGGAGCGCCGCTCCGGCGGGCTCAAGGCAGCGCTGAGGAAAGTGCTGTAGTAACTGACCCTCGCCCGGGCCGCCTTAATGGCCCGGGCGCGGGACGATTTTGCGGTAAATCTGTGCGTAAGGGGTAAGTGAATGACCACGGAAAGCAAGACGGTGCTCAAGCTCGCCAAAGTCCAGGAAGCCAAGCTGAAGGACAAGAACGTGGTGGTCCGCGTGGACTACAACGTGCCCATCAAGGAAGGCGTCATAAAGGACGATACCCGCATCCGCGAGACGCTCAAGACCCTCAAGCTCCTGCTCGAGGGCAATAACCGCGTGGTCCTGATGGCCCATATGGGCCGCCCCAAGGGCAAGCCCGACGAGAAGTACACCCTCAAGCCCGTGGCCGCCAAGCTCGAGGAGCTGACCGGCGCCAAGGTGCATTTTGCCCCCGACTGCGTGGGCCCGGAGGCCGAGCGTGTGGTGGCCGCGGCCAAGAAGGGGGAGATAGTCCTCCTGGAGAACCTGCGCTTCCACGCCGAGGAAGAGAAGAACGACGAAGCCTTTGCGAAACAGCTGGCCAAGCACGGCGAGTTCTTTGTGCAGGAGGCGTTCGGCGCGCTGCACCGCGCGCACTCCAGCACCGCCGCCATAGCCAAGCACCTGCCGGGGGCCATCGGCTACCTGGTGCAGAAGGAGCTGGAGTACCTCGACCGTGCCATGGTGAACCCCGTGAGGCCCTTCCTGGCCATCATCGGCGGCGCCAAGGTGTCGGACAAGCTGCCCGTGCTCTACAGCCTCATCGAGAAGGTGGACACGCTCATTATCGGCGGCGGCATGGCTTACACTTTCCTGGCCGCGCAGAACACCAA
>CAYSYJ010000285.1:0-2515 GCA_964435105.1 uncultured Elusimicrobiaceae bacterium | reverse complement strand
GAAAAGCAGGTATTGACGGGGGAGTCGTTGTACGCCAGTTCGTAATCCAGGAAAGCCTGGACCTTGCGGGGAGAGTCCAGGCGGCGCAGCACGGCCAGGGCCTCTGGCGGGAAATCCCTGAAAGCCGGGTGCATGCGCCGGTCAGTCCTTCTTCTTCTCCACGTGCCAGGGGCGGTCGGAGGGCCGCTTTTCCTTGGAGCTTGCCGCCTCGACCGCTCCGAGCACGATCTCGCGCAGGCGGGGCAGGTCGAAAGGCTTGGTCACGTAGCCGCTGGCCCCGCTGTTGAGCGTCTTGAGGGCGGTGTCCAGGTCCTCGTCCCCGGTCAGCATCCAGACGGCGGGCGGGAAGGCGAGCCGGACCACTTCCTCCAGCACCTCGAGGCCGCTTTTCCCCGGCATCTTGATGTCCAGGAAGACCAGCGTCGGCTTCTCCCTGCGGATGATCTCCAGGGCCTGCTCGCCGTCGGTGGCGGTGAAGACCTCGTAATTCTGTTCGAAGGCCGCCTTGGTGATGAAGAGGATGTTCTCCTCGTCGTCCACGATAAGTATCTTGTGTTTCATCGGTCCCTACTTTTCCCCCCCGGCCCCGCCGCGCGGCGGGGCCGGTCCCAGGGCCGTCAGAGCAGCGGGTTGGAAACCACGCCGTCGGCCAGCTTGGGCTCGAACCAGGTGGACTTGGGGGGCATCACCTGGTTGTCGTCCGCCACGGAGATCAGTTCGTCGAGCGAAGTGGCGTGCAGGGCGAAGGCCGCGGCCATCTCGCCGGAATTCACGCGCTTCTCCAACTCGCCCAGGCCGCGGATGCCGCCCACGAAATCCACGCGGTCGCTCTTGCGCAGGTCCTTGATGCCGAGGATGCGGTCCAGCACCAGGTCGCTGAGCACGCTGACGTCCAGCGCCTTTACCGGGTCTTCCTCTTTGGTCGGGGTCTTCACGGTGGGCTTCAGCAGGTACCACTTGCCGCCCAGGTACATCCCGAACTCGCGGCGGGCGGCCGGCTTGGCCTGGCCCGTCGCTTCCTTCACTTCGAAGTTTTCCTTCACCTTGGCCATGAAGGCCTCGGGCGTAAGGCCGTTAAGGTCCTTCACCACGCGGTTGTAGTCCCAGATCTTCATTTCGTCGACCGGGAAAGCGGCGGCGAGGTAGACATTGTACGGTTCGTCGCCCTTGTGGGCGGCGCCGCGGGCCTCCACCATGAACTTCTTAACGCGGCTGGCGGCCGCGCTCCTGTGGTGGCCGTCGGCTATGTAGACGGTCTTCTGCCGCTCCGAGGCGTCGGAGATGGCCTTTATGTCGGCCGCGTCGTCTATCAGCCAGAGGGTGTGGATGACGCCGCCGCTGCCGGTGGCGGAGAAGAGGGGCTCTTTCTTAACGTTCTTCTTTATGACGGCGTCTATCTCGGGCACCTGTTTGTAGGCGATAATGCCGGGGCCGGTCTGGGCCTTCACGTACTTTATCTGGTTCACGCGGTCGTCCTCTTTGACGGGGCGGGTGAACTCGTGCTTGCGGATACGGTTAGCGTCGTAGTCGTCCACGCAGGCGCCCACCATCAGGCCGGTCTGCACGTGCTCGCCCATCTTGAGGCGGTAGGCGTAGAAGCAGGGTTTATCCTCGCGGACCAGCAGGCCGGTCTTCAGCATTTTATCGAAATTCTCGGCCGCCTTAAGGTAGACTTTCTCGTCGTGCACGTCGGTACCGGGCGGCAGGTCTATCTCGGCCTTGGACACGTGCAGGAAGCTGTTGGGCTTGCCCTTGGCCATTTCGCGGGCCTCGTCGGAATCCATGACGTCGTAGGGCGGGGCTATGATCTCCTGCGCCTTGGCGGGAGAGGCCGGGCGGATGCCGTAGATGGGTGAGAAGAGGGGTAGTTTAGCCATGATGGATAAGTGTTCCTTTTGAAAATGAGCCCGGGCCCCCTCGCGGGGACCCGGGCGCCGGGCGGCAGGATTATATCTTGTCGCCGTTGACAGCGTGGGTGCGCTTGCCGGAGAGCAGGTAGTCGGCTATCTGTTCGGCCGCCTGCCTGGCCACGGTCACCTGCGCGTCCTTGGTGGAGGCGGCGATGTGCGGCGTGCAGATCACCTTCTCCATGCCGAAGAACATGTGCTTGGTGGCGGGCTCCTCGGCGTAGACGTCCACGGCGAAGCCGGCGATGTGGCCGCTCTCGATGGCGGCCTTGATGTCGGCCTCCGCCATGATGCCGCCGCGGGCGCAGTTGATCAGGCGCACGCCCTTCTTCATCTTGGCTATCGCGTCCTTGTTGATCATGCCCTTGGTGTTGGGGTTGATGGTCACGTGGTAGGTGATGAAGTCGGCCTTGGCGTACAGCTCGTCCAGGGTCACCATCTTCACGCCCAGCTCGCGGGCGCGCTCGGTGGTCATCGCGGGATCGAACACGAGCACTTCCATCTTCAGGCCCTTGGCGCGGTCGGCCACCACGGCGCCGATATTGCCGCAGCCCACGACGCCCAGCGTCTTGCCGGTGATCTCGACGCCTTCGAACTTGCTCTTCTCC
>CAYSYJ010000284.1:0-2518 GCA_964435105.1 uncultured Elusimicrobiaceae bacterium | reverse complement strand
GTTGCGCGGTTCCCCTCCAAAACCTGCGGTTTTGGAGCCTCCCTTCCCCAACTGGTGTTCGGGGTAATACCCCCGGCCAGCCTTGGGCGATAGCAAATTATATAATTTAGGGGATGAACATTACCCCGTTGGGAGCCATTTGGCTTACCGTCTGCATCAATTCCTTCATCCCGATACTGGGCTACCTGGCCGCGGGGCGCATTTCGCCGCCGCTTTTCGCCCTGGGCGGCTCGGCCATAGGCTTCGCCTGCTTCCTGCCCTGGGCCATAAAGAACAAGGCCTTCGGACTATATTTCCGGGGGGACCTGTGGCCCCGCCTGCTGGCCATCGGCGTCTTCGGCAGCGCCCTGCCCATAGCCGCCCTGGTGCTGGCCCTCAACTATACCACCCCGGCCAACGCGGCCATCCTGGGCCAGGTGGAGGCGGTGTACACGGTCATACTTTCAACGCTTTTCCTGCGCGAGCGGATCTGCGGCCGGCAGCTGCTGGGCACCGCGCTGGTGCTGGCCGGCACCATGCTCATCGCCTTCAAGGAGCGCTTCACCATGCGCTGGACCGGCGACCTGATAGTGCTGGCCGTGCCGCTGATGTACCAGGTCTCGCACCTTTTCAGCAAAAAGCTGCCGAAAGACCTCGACCACGTTTTCGTGGCCAGCGCCCGCACCCTGTTCGCCACGCTGGGCATACTGCCGGTCTTCGCCCTGGGCTTTTTCACGCCGGTGGCGCAGTTCGAGCCGGGCTGGCGGCTGCTTGGCATCATGCTCGCCTGGGGTGTGCTGCTCACCGCCCTCAACAATGTGCTCTGGTATAAGGCCATCCTCAACATGGACCTCAGCAAGGCCACGGCCATAGTGCTGTGCTATCCCGTGCTGACGGCGGTGCTGTCCCACCTGTTCGGCATCGAGAGGATACAGGCCTACCAGGCGGCGGGCCTCGCTCTGGCCCTCGCCGGCGCGTATATGGTGACCTTGTTGGTGAAGAAACAGCCGGCTTCGGCCTAGCGGCCGGAGCAGGACTTCTTTTCCAGCCGCTCGGCGCCGGAATCGGCGAACCAGCCCGGCGCCGCGGCTTCCCTCGCGCGGCGTAGGTCGGCGCAGGCCTCGGCTTTCCTGCCGGTCTTGTAGAAAAAATCTCCCCTGGAATAAAAAGCGGCGGCCAGCGCTTCAGGCGCCCTCGGCCTGCCGGCCGGCGGTACCGCCGCGAGAAAGACCGCCGCGTCGCAATGCGTCCCGGAGGCGGCCCCGCGGGCGGCCAGGTAGCAGAGGTTCATGCGCGCCTGGAAATCCTCCGGGTCCAGGGCCGCCGCCTTTTGCAGCAGCAGCGCCGCCCCGGAATGATCCTTCTTCGCGATCAGCTCCACGGCCCGGCCGGAGAGCGATCCGGCCCCGGCGGCCCCGGGAGCGGGCGGCCGCGGGCAGGCCTGGCTTATAATCTGGCCGGAACCTGCCGGGTTCTCCGGGTCGGCCAGGTAGAGACGAAGGAAGTCCGAGCCGAGTCTGACCGCGCTATCCGCGGGGAAATATGCCAGCAGCTCGGGCAGCACTACCTCGACGAGGTAGGGGTCCCGGCGGAGGCCGGGCGCCGCCTGCGCCAGGCGCGAATCGCTCTCCAGTTTGAAATGTACGTAGGAGGCCCGCGCTCCCGCGGCCGCCTTTACGTGGGCGGCGGCCCGCGGCCTGTCGCCCAGCTCCAGGGCGCGCAGCGCCAGCAGGGCCTGCTCCTTGCCGGGCCTGAATGAAAAGCGCCCGCCGGCCGCGTCAGCCAGCCGCGCCGCCAGGTCCGAACCGGGGCCGGGCAGGGCGCCGCGCCTGTTCTTAAGCAAAGCCGCCGCGGCGAGGTCCAGCCGGCCGGCCGTATCGCCGGGAGCGGCGGTCACGGCGCGGCCCAGGAAACCGTAGGCGCCGTCGGGATCGCCGCCGCGCAGCAGCAGGCGGCCTTTTTCCCTCAGCAGCCAGGCGTCCTCCGGGGCGCGGCGCAGGGCCGCGTCCAGCCGGGCCCGCGCGCCGGCGCAGTCCGCGCCGGGATGGGCGAGCAGCAGCGCCAGGCAGAGACCGCCGGCGGCGAGGACGGGGGCGGCGGCCAGCCCCCCGGCGGCCAGCGCTTCTCCGGGAGGGGCGGGTTCGGCCCCGGCCAGGGCCAGCAGGCCCGCGGCGGCCAGCGCGGCCAGCAACGGCAGCAGCGGGGCGAAATAGCGCGGTTCCGAAGAGAAGGCCAGGTGGGCGGCGATGAAATAGGCAACGAGCAGGTTGAGTTCCCGGAAGGCCCGGCGGCGGCGCAGCAGCAGGGCCGTGAGCAGCCAGAGCGCCAGCAGCGCCGCGTGGGGACGCAGTATGTGGGCGGCGCGCCTGGCCGCGCCCCCGGCGTAGGCGGCCGGGGCCGCGGCGATGCGGCGTACGGCCCAGGCGGCCGGGCTGGCGTTCCTGTCCAGGCCGGCCAGGCGCCGGTAATCGCCCTCGAAAGTGGAGGCCAGCCCCATGGCCCCCGTCACCATGTTCCAGCCGGCCCTGCCGTCGAAAAG
>CAYSYJ010000283.1:0-2540 GCA_964435105.1 uncultured Elusimicrobiaceae bacterium | reverse complement strand
GCTTTATCGCGTTGACCACCTGCCAGATGGAGGTGACCGCGCCGGTCAACTTGAAGAGCTTCGGTATCTCCGGGTCCGAGACTTCCATCACCCAGCCGATTATCTTGGCCGCGAGCTCCGGGTCCTGCGAAACGATGTCGCCCTTGGTGCCGTCGCCGCCCTGCGGGCAGGACAGCGAGTACTCTATGGCCATAGCTCCGGCCTTCTCGAGCTTGAGGGTGTTGGACTGCCAGCCTTTGCGGTCGAACTCGTCGTCGCCGGTGACCGGGCCGCCGGTGGAGGCCGCCGTCAGCCGGTCCGGATATTCCTTCACCAGCCGCGCGACCTCCCTGCAGACGCGGTCGAGCGGGTGGCCGCTGACATTGTCGGAATTGCCGTAGGTGTTCTCGTCGAAGGTCACCATATATTCCGACGGTATGTGTATGTGCAGCCCGTCGAAGGCGGTCTTCATGACCACGCCCGGCCAGCCTGCCTCGTAGGCCTGTTTCACCTGCTCGTAGCCGTCGGAGTGGGGGGAGGCGGAGATGATGAAAGGCGACTTGAGCTTGCGGCCGAAAAAGTCCGTGGTCAGGTCCACGGGCTTCAGCTCGCGGCCGGCCAGGATCACGTGGCTCTTCTTATGGTCCTTGAAGACCGGCGGTTTTTCGCCCTGGATAAAGGCGTGGGCCTGCATGGCGGCGTTCTTGCCGGAGGCGGCGCCCTCCACCACGGTGGCGGCGCCGTCCTTGCAGTCGCCGGCGAAGAAAACTCCCCGCTCGGCCTTGTCCTTGAAGACCGGGATATTCTTGATGGCCAATATGACGAACTGTATGTCGGTGCGGGTCTGCCCGGTGCCGGGGATATCTTTCGCTTTCTCGTCGAGGCGAACGACGGTCATGCCCTTGCCGCCCGGGAGTATGCCGGTGATGCGGCTTTTGCCGTTGATGTCTATGCCGGCCTTCAGTATGTCGCGCAGCTCGTGCTCGGGGAGCTGTATGGAGCCGATGTTCTTGCGGGTGAAGATCTCGGCCTTGGCCGCGCCGTGCTGCAGCGCCTTCATGGCGCAGTCGGCCGCCACCGCGCCGCCGCCGATGACCGCGACGTTCCTGCCCTTCACCTTGTACTTGCCGGTATTGCGCAGGTACTCCAGGCCTTCCACGCCGAGCGCCTCGTTCTCGATGTTGAGCTTGAGCTGCTCCTCCACGCCCGCCGTAACTATGACGGCGTCGTACTTCTTGAGCAGGTCGGAGGGCTCTTTAACGGCGGAGCCGGTCTTTACGGAGATGTCGCCGAGGGTCTTTATCCAGTCCATCTCGGTCTTGAGCACTTCCTTGGGGAAGCGCGCGTCCGGGATCAGGTTGCAGGCCCCGCCGGCCCGCTTGGCCTTCTCCAGGACGTCCACCTTGTAGCCCAGCTGGGCCAGGGTGCCGGCGGCCGCGAAGCCGGCCGGGCCCGCGCCGACCACGGCTACTTTCTTGCCGTTCGGCTTCGCCTTTTTGAACTTCGGCATCACGCCGAGCTCTTTCGCTTTCTGCACCACGGCGGCCTGCACCGGGGGGATCTTGATGGGGTTGTCGAAGAGCTTGCGGGAGCAGGCCTTCACGCAGAACCAGTCGGGGCAGACCGCGCCGCAGACGCCGCCGAAAGTGTTGTGGCCCATGATCAGCGCCGCGGAGCGCTTGAAATCCCCTTTCTCCATCTGGCGCACGGCCATGATGAAGTCGGCGGGGGAGCAGTCGGCCGGGCAGGCCTTCTGACAGGGCTTGTCCTCGCAGTAGAGGCAGCGGTCGGCCTCGCTCTTGAGCTGCGCGTCGGTGAGGAAAACGATCTTCTTCATGCGGGTCTCCATTAAGTCGGCGGTTATCAGGTCGCGATAAATTTATTTTACTATAATATTTTTCAGCGAAGAACCTCACCATTGGAGAGCCCTTATGAAAACCAGGACGCTTTTGATAAAGAATGCCGAACTGCTGGCCACCATGGACGACGCCGGTCGCGAGATCAAGGGCGGCGACGTGTACATAGAAGGCCCCGAGATCAAAAAGATGGGGAAGGGCCTGAAGGTGAAGGCCGACGAGGTCATAGACGCCCGGGGCTGCGTGGTCATGCCCGGCATGGTCAACACGCACCACCACCTCTACCAGACGCTGACCCGCAATTTGCCCAAGGTGCAGGACGCGGAGCTCTTCGACTGGCTGGTCTACCTCTACGATATCTGGAAGCACGTGAACCCGGAGGCCATCTACGCCAGCACCCAGGCGGGCCTGGGCGAGCTGCTGTTGACCGGCTGCACCACCAGCTCAGACCACCTGTACCTGTTCCCGAAGAAGGACAGCGGCTTTTTCATAGACACCCAGATAGCGGCGGCGCGCGAGGTGGGCATGCGCTTTACCGCCACGCGCGGCTCCATGTCGCGCGGCCGCAGCAAGGGCGGCCTGCCGCCGGACAGCGTGGTGCAGAAGGAAGATTTCATTCTTAAGGACTGCGAGCGCCTTATCAACAAGTTCCATGGCCGCGACAAGTTCGCCATGACGCACGTGGCCATGGCCCCGTGCTCGCCT
>CAYSYJ010000282.1:0-2569 GCA_964435105.1 uncultured Elusimicrobiaceae bacterium | reverse complement strand
CACCTTCTATTTCCACCTGGACAAGACCGGCCCGGTCATAGAGTCCACCTTCACGACGCGGCTGGACGCGGCCGGCACGGGGCTGGCTAATGTGTAAGGATGTAATTATAAATTGAGATTTTTTGACGAACAGGGGAGTCGATTAAAAGTGGGGCTTGAATGTGTCGGAACTGTCTGCTATAAACTGCTTGGGGATTTTGGGTTGCCACAATGTAAGTCAGCATAATTAAGGAGCCATTATGAAGAAGCTGATGCTTTTTGCCGTATCATTCCTGTTCGCCGCGGTCGGCGCGCATGCGCAGCAACCATCCACAGGCGCTGCGGATGCCGGTGTGCCTGTAGAAGAATACGTCCCAAAGGTGATAATCGAGGGCAAGTGGGGCACCGGGCCCGGAGAGTTCGGCTATGACGGATTTAACCCCGTGGATTTTTCCCCGAACAGTGCCGTGTTCGGTCCGGACGACCTCATCCACCCGCGCAGTTTGTCGGTCGACTCGAAGGGGTATATTTACATACTCGACGTAGCAAACAACAAGATTCAGAAATTCAGCAAGGACGGGGGGCATCTAGCGGATTTGAAAGTGGATTCGTGGAGTGGGTATGACTTAGATCCGGAAACGGGGTGGAGTTATAGGGTTAAGGGTATCAACATCGTCATAGACTCCAAGGACAACCTCTTCTATTACCTCAGACGCAGCAAGGACGGCAAAGAAAGCGGCGAGGTGTGGCAGTTCCGGAAGGACAAGTTGGTGAAGAAGACGGTGGTGCCGGTTACTAAGGCTCTATCCCGCGGGGTTGGCCTTGATCTGGATAGGGAAGATGATTCCTTGTGGATTCCGGACGTGGATAAGAAACAGCATGGAAAGCATTATCAGTTCAGGACCGGGAAAATCCTTGATACGGAAGAGGTTAGGACGCAAAAAGCAGCTTTCAGAACCACAGAGGCCGGGAAGAAAGCCGCCGCTCGGCCCAGGCCTAAATATTATCTGGATATTGAAACTTCCAGCAACGGAATCAGAATAATCGAAAAACTCAACTAAACCAGGGGTTATTATGTTCAGGGGGCTTAAACTATTGTGCTGGTTGTTGGTGCTGCTCAATTCGACGGCATTTGCCATAACGAGAGAAAATGTATTGATTGATGCGGCGGCTTACCGCGCGTTTCCGTGGAAACCTGAAACCAAAAACATCCTCGATTCTTACAATTTGTTCCGCGATTCTTATGTCCCGTTGGCGTCATTGCAGGTGAGCACCGATGGTATTGATGACAGATTTTTTGAATGGAACGACAAGGCCACGCCCCCGCGCTGGGAATATTCCAAAAGCAACTGGCCTTTTGAAGTCTGCTCCACATGCACCTACCGCGGCGAGGTGTATACATGGGGCGGCTGGAAAGGGAACCTCAAATGGGGCGCGGATACCACGGGGGAATTCTATGACAGGTTGCACGATACTAGCGATAAATGGATCGCCGGCGGGCGCAAAGGGATTGAAATACCCGTAAGTGGCGAAACCAAAGTTCCCGCCGGGTATAGGGGGTATGCGGGAATAGACTGCTCTGGGTTTGTCGGCAATGCTTTGGATATCAATAAGTTTGCAGCAGACAAATACAAATTTAATTCGACACAGTTAATCGGCAACTCGGTGCGAATAAGCACGAGCGATGTTAAGCTCGGAGATTTTGTCGGGCGGGACGGCGACCATGTCGCCTTGTTTGTGGAATGGATAGATGCTCCTCGTACGGCAAGAATTATACATGCTTCATACAAACATTTTTCAGAGGGAGATTATAAGTACCGCGTTGTTTGGGACAGCGCTACGCTTACAGGCAACATCACGGTTCCAGGGACTTTACCTGCAGGGGAATGGCAGGGGAATGGGGTCAGGTCTTTACTTTTGACCTTTTAAGAATCCGACACTAGGCTGTCGGGGTCTTCGGCTAGAATATGGTCTGCGGTATCCTTCAGGGGGGAGGGGATATGGCAAGACCAATGCGAATCGTGTACCCGGGGGCAGTCTATCACGTAACGGCCCGCGGCAACAGGCGGGGGGATATATTCACCGAGGACGAGGATGGTTATAGTTTCCTGATAATACTGGGCGAAGTCGCGCGGCGATTCAACCTGTTGTGCCACGCGTATTGCCTGATGGGCAATCACTATCACCTCATATTGGAAACCCCCGACGGCAACCTGCCGCGGGCCATGCGGCAGCTCAACGGGGTTTACACGCAGATCTTCAACAGAAGGCATTGTAAATGCGGTCACGTGTTCCAGGGCCGCTACAAAGCCATACTCATAGAGAAGACGGCGTATCTGCTTGAGGCCTGCCGTTATGTGGTGCTTAACCCGGTGCGGGCCGGCTTGGCGGACAACCCCGCGGATTGGCGCTGGAGCAGCTACAGGGGCATGATCGGCCTGGCAAAGCCGCCGGACTTTCTAAGTACGGAATGGCTGCTTGGTCAGTTTTGCGGGGACCCTCGGCGTGCCAGGGAACTTTATGCCGCCTTTATAGCGGACGGGGTCGGGGGGGGGGGTCTGGGACGCCCTCGCCGGGGGCGCGGCTTCGG
>CAYSYJ010000281.1:0-2576 GCA_964435105.1 uncultured Elusimicrobiaceae bacterium | reverse complement strand
CTTAAGCTGGAAGCCGCCGTCAAGGAGGCCATATGATCTGCTCCGTCACCGACAATAAACTGAGCATCGAGAAGTCCGTGCCCGGCCGCCGCGGCCTGTGCTGCAAGAACCCGCTGCGCGCCAGGGCCAAGCTCCCGGCCTCCGCGCTGCGCAAGACCGCGCCGCGCCTGCCCGAGCTCTCCGAGTTCGACGCGCTGCGCCACTTCACGCGCCTCTCCAAGCTGAACTTCTCGGTGGACACCCACTTCTACCCGCTGGGGTCCTGCACCATGAAGTACAACCCGCGCTTCAACGAGGAGGCCGCCGCCCTGGAGGGCTTCGCCGCCCTGCACCCGCTCGCCCACGACAACTGCGCGCAGGGCACGCTGGAACTGCTGCACGACCTGGGCGCCCGCCTGACCGAGCTGTGCGGCCTGGACGCAATCACGCTGCAGCCGGCCGCCGGCGCGCACAGCGAGTTCACCGGCCTGCTGCTCGCCAAGGCCTACTTCTCGGACAAAGGGCAGAAAGACCGCAACGAGATCGTAGTGCCGGATTCCGCCCACGGCACCAACCCCGCCACCGCGTCGATGATGGGCTTCACCACCGTCAACATAGCCTCCAAGCCGGACGGCCGGCTGAACGTGGAGGAGCTCAAGAAACGCCTGGGGCCGAAGACGGCCGTGCTGATGCTGACCGTGCCTAACACGCTGGGCATCTTCGAGAGCAATATCGAGGCCATCGCCAAGGCCGTGCACGACGCGGGCGCGCTGCTCTACATGGACGGCGCCAACCTCAACGCCCTGATAGGCATGGTGAAGCCGGGCGACCTGGGCATCGACATGATGCACCTCAACTTCCACAAGACCTTCTCCACGCCGCACGGCGGCGGCGGCCCCGGCGCGGGCGCCATAATGTGCCGCAAGCACCTGGCCCCCTTCCTGCCGGTGCCGACGGTGAAGAAGGACGGCGGACGCTACGTCTCCGACTTCGGCGACGCGCGCACCATCGGCAAGGTAAAGGCCTTCTTCGGCAATACGGCCGTGCTGGTCAGGGCCTACGCCTACATGCTGGCGCATTCGGCGGCGGAGTTCGGCGAGATCGCGCGCTGCGCGATCATCAACGCCAATTACGCGGCGGCCAAGCTCAAGGACCTGTACCCCTCCTATTCCAAGGAGTACTGCATGCACGAGTGCGTGCTGACGCCGGGCCCGGACCTGGCGGCCAAGGGCGTGAAGACGCTGGACGTGGCCAAGGGGCTGCTGGACCGCGGCTTCCACGCGCCGACGGTATATTTCCCGCTGATCGTGCACGAGGCGATCATGATAGAGCCGACCGAGACCGAGTCCCGCGAGACGCTGGACGAGTTCGTGGCGGCGATGCGCGACATCCACGCCGCGGGCGCGGCGGACCCGCAGAGCCTGAAGGACGCGCCGGTGACGCAGCCGGTGCGGCGCCTCGACGAGGTGCTGGCCGCGCGCCAGCCCAACCTGCGCTGGTAGGAGCAGTTCCGGCAGTTCTCCGCTCGCTCATGAAGTGAGCGTCGGATATTTCTGGTCCGTCCCGCCGACAGGGGCTCCAAAACCGGAGTCGCGCACACCGTGCGCGCTCCTGTTTACCTCGGCCTCGGCGCTTACGCAAGCCTCGGCCTCCGGAAACTTTTTCCGCCCCTGCCGGCGGATCCGGACCTAGGGCCCGCGCACTAAGTTCGCTCACGGAAAACTGCCGGAACGCCGTTAAGCTGAATTATGGAAAAGGGATTGATAATCGAGACGCAGCCGCTGGACGTCTACGGCCAGATGGCCGCCGACGAGGCGCTCTGCGAGGCCATGCCGGCGCCCTACCTGCTGCGCTTCTACAACTGGCGGGCGCCGGGCGTCACCTTCGGCTATTCCCAGCGCCGCCGCCAGGTCCAGCAGGCCCTGGACGCCGCCGGCTGCGCCATCGCCGACGTCACCCGCCGCCCCACCGGCGGCGGCATCGTCTTCCACGAGACCGACCTCACCTTCTCCTTCATCTTCCCCTCCCCCGGAGTCCTCTTCGAGCCCGGCAAGACCTACGACCGCCTGCACCGCGCCATCAACGCGGAATACGCCCGGCTGGGCATCGGCTTCGACCTCCTCAACGAGAAGACCAAGGACTACGCCGTCAACGACCCGGTCATGAACTGCTTCGCGAAACCGGTCGATAAAGATATATTGTATAATGGAAAAAAAGTGCTTGGCGGGGCGCTGCGCAAGTTCGGCGACCACATGCTCTACCAGGCCTCCTTCCAGGCGCCGGACGCCCGCTCCAACGCGGCCGTCCACCGCAACGCGGTGATCAGGGCGCTGGGCGGCGAGTACGGTTTAAGCTGGGAATCGGCGGCGCTGCCGCCGGAGACCGCCGGGAAGGCGGAAGGCATAGCGGAGGCGAAGTACCGCACCGCGGCCTGGAACGAAAGGATCTGAACTGACTGCGGCGGTAACGGAGGGACTATGGTGGCTTTCGTACTTTGCAAACTGGTGGCCGGCCTCGAACAGAAGGCGGTGCAGCAGATCAAGAACATCCGCGGCGTGAAGGACGTCTACATGACCTTCGGCGGCTGGGACGCCATC
>CAYSYJ010000280.1:1516-2581 GCA_964435105.1 uncultured Elusimicrobiaceae bacterium | reverse complement strand
ATGCGCTGCACGCCGCCCAGCCCCGTCTCCGGCGAGACCGCGTAATCCAGCTGCGCGCCCAGCGCGGCTATGCCGGCGCCCACACTGAGCCCGTTCCTGCCTTCCTCGCCCTTGAGCCCCGTCAGACCATAGCCTCCGCGCAGCGAGAACCCCGCCCCGCCCAGCAGCAAGGCGTATTCCGTACCGGCCGAGAACACCGTCTGCTTGTCGTAGACCAGTCTTTTCACGTCCAGCGCCAGGCCCATGCCCGGCAGCACCGCGAAGGTAAGCCCCGCGTTGACGCTAAGTGGCAGCTCGTCGCGCTGCGACAGGTACTTAAGGCCACGCCCCAGGTTCTGCACGCCCAGCCCCACGGTGACCGGCAGGCCCGTAAGACGGCGCCTCGCTCCGAGGTCCACCGCGAAGGTGTCCGCCTTGACCCCGGCTATGCTCCCCTGTATGTATTTTACGGCGCCGCCCACGCCCTTGTAACCGAAACCAAGGCTCACCGCCTGGTCATAGGCGCTATAGCCGCCGGCGGCGCTGCCGTCGTCGGCGCGGCCTTCCAGCTTGCCGTTGGAGAGCCGCGTGACCCCCAGCGCCAGAGCGCCCTTCTTTACGGGCAGACCGAAGCCGATAAAGTCGTGCGTGGAATCCATCAGCCACCGGCTGTGACTGAAGGCCGCCTCCGGCCCGGAGATGGCGGCCAGGCCCGCCGGGTTGTAGCCCAGCGCGTTCACGCCCAGCGCCGACGCCACGCCCGCGGAGGCCATGCCGCTCAAGCGCGCATCCGTGTCTATGCGCAGGAACTGCGCGCCCGTTTCGGCAGCGCCCGCCGCGGCGGCCGCGAGCATCAGAAGGGAAAATATTTTTATCGCGTTCTTTTTCATATTTTCCTCTTTAGCGGACCACCGCGAACTTTCCGTGCGCCTTCAGCTTCTTGCCGCCGCGTTCCGCCTCGACGGTGTAGTAGTAGACGCCGCTGGCTATGCGCCCCGTCCACTGGTATTCGTAGGCGTAGCCGCCGCCAGCCGCCTGCGGCGGGCCGGTAAGCGCGGCCTCATGCGCCAGCTGCCCGGCCACGGT
>CAYSYJ010000280.1:0-1416 GCA_964435105.1 uncultured Elusimicrobiaceae bacterium | reverse complement strand
GGCACCGTGCCCCTTATCTGCGTGTCCGTCCACAGGCTGAGCGCGCATTGCGCGCCGCCCACGAAGACCCGCGCTATGGCGGCGTCATAAGGCCCGAAGCCCGTGCCGTAGATGTTGAACACGGTCCCCACCGCCCCGCTCGCCGGCGTCATGCTGGAGATGGCCGGCTCCGCCACGCTTATGTAGGAGGTCGCGCTCTCCGCGAGCCCGCCGTTGAGCTGCCGCTGCACCAGCACCGGGTACTCGCCCGCGCCCAACGCCGGCAGCTTGCCCTGTATCTTCATATCCGTCCACAGCGTAAGCTGCGCCGTGGCGCCGCCTACCAGCACGCGGGTATAGTTGGCCACATAGTTGCCGAAGTTGTAACCCGTCAGCGTGAACGGCGCCAGCACCGCCGCCGTGGCCGGCGTCACCTGCGCCAGCTGCGGGCCGGCGGCCAGGAAGGACAGCGCCCCGCTGCGCGTAAGCCCGCCGTTAAGCGAGCGTTCCACATAGACCTCATGCTCGCCATCTGCCAGCGCGCCGGGGATGGTGCCCTTTATCTGCGTATCCGTCCACAGCGTGAGCGGCGCCGCGGCCCCGCCTATCAACACGCGGGTATAGTTGGCCACATAATTGCCGAAACCGCCGCCCGTTATAGTGAAAGGTACGCCGATGGGACCGGAGGAAGGCGTTATGGCCTCCGCCGTGATACCTAGCACCTCGAAAGCGGCGCTGGAACTGCGCACGAGCCCGCCGTTAAGCGCACGCTCCACCACAAGTTCGTAGTCGCCGGCCGCGAGCGCGCCGGGCACCGTGCCCTTTATCTGCGTGTCGCTCCATAACGTCAGCGGCGCCGTAGCCCCGCCTATCAGCACGCGGGTGAAGTTCGCCACGTAATTGCCGAAGTTGGCCCCGCTTATGGTGAACGGCAGACCAATGGCACCCGAAGAGGGGCTGACGGCCGCAATTTCCGGGGCCAGCACAGTAAAGACCGCCGGCTGCGTGGTAATGGTGCCGCCGTTCAGTTCGCGCGTGACCAGCAGGTCATATTCCCCGGCTGCGAGCGTACCGGGCACCGTGCCCTTTATCTGGCTGTCGGTCCACAGCGTGAGCGGGCAGGTGGTCCCACCTATCAGCACCTTGGTATAACCGGCCACAAAATTACCGAAACTGCTGCCCGTTATAGTGAACGGCACGCCTATAGCGCCGGAGGAAGGGGCTACGGAAGCCACTACCGGAGCCACCAGCGTGAACTGCACCGCCTCGCTGCGCGCGAGGCCGCCGTTGAGCTCGCGTTCCACCAGCACATCATATGTGCCGGACGCCAGCGTGCCGGGCACCGTGCCCTTTATCTGGCTGTCGGTCCACAGCGTAAGCGGCGCGGTAGCCCCGCCTATCAGCACGCGGGTATAGTTCGCCACATAATTGCCGAAG
>CAYSYJ010000279.1:0-2617 GCA_964435105.1 uncultured Elusimicrobiaceae bacterium | reverse complement strand
AGATCATCAGCCCCGCCGGCGCGGTGGTCTTCGCCCACGGCACGCCCAACCCGCCCGGGGGGAATTCCTCGCCCGGCACGCAGGGGGGCGCGCAGAGCCAGCTCGCCGGCATCTCCATCGCCTCTTTCTACACGGCGCCCGGCAATTACACCTTCAGGGCCAAGGCCGCCCAGTCCGGCTCCTCCACGGTAGAGCAGACCGACGCCTTCACCGTTTCCTCGCCCAATATCACGCCTATCTACCCGCCATACGGGGCGCGCGGCCTGGCCGACAAGCCCCTGACCTTCCGCTGGACGGCCAGCGGCGCGGTGCGCTACCGGGTGACCGTAGCGGACAACGCGGGCCTCTATAACCCGGCGCACGAGGCCTCCAACTCCGGGGAGAGCTATTACTCCTACCCCGATAACCCGACCCAGCCGCGCGAGCAGCTGGTGCCGGACCAGGTCTACTACTGGAAAGTCGAAGGGCTGGACGCGGCGGGCAATAAGATCTCAGAGAGCAGCGTCTCCAACTTCTCGCTGCGCTCCCAGGCCTCCTCCCAGAGCCGCAACGTGAGCGTCTACTCCCTCGACCTGACCTCTCCGGCGCTGGACTACGAGAAGCCCCTCAATTTCAAGGCGGTGCTGCTGAACTCCGGCTCCTCCACGGAGTCCAATATCACGGTGAAGATGTCGCTGGGCGGCATCTTCGCCCAGGACTCCCCCAAGCAGGTGCTGTCCATCGGCCCCGGGGAAAAGAAGGAGGTGACTTTCACCGCCTTCATGCCCTCGGGCCAGGACGAGGGGCTGGCCGTGGCCTGCTCCGACCTGTTCGACGACAATATGCCGGACAACTGCAAGACGCGGCTGATCTCCAAGAACGCGGGGGCAGCGGTGAGCGCTCCCTCCAAGAAGCTGAGCTACGAGGAGATGTTCCAGGAGATACTCAAGCGCCTCGGGCCCGAGGCGGCCAAGGCCCTGGAGGGTTACACTTTCGAGAACCTGACCTGCGTTAACTGCTCGCAGGACGAGCTTTCGGCTATCATCTCCGCCCTGGTAAGCGGCGAGGCCCAGCTGCTGAACGCCTCCGTGCTGGACAGCGGCGGGGGGAATGCCGGCGGTTCGGCCCAGGCCCAGACCGCCGCGCAGTCGGCCGGAGAGACCGCCGCGGCGGAGCCGGTGGAGACCAACCTCGAGATCCCCGACCTCAAGGATCCCACCCCGAACGAGTGGGCCGGTTTCACCGAGCCGCTCAAGAACAAGGCCGGGGCGGGCTTCGTGATCCGGGACCGCAAGGAATGGAAGAAATTCTGGAAGACCATCTCCCGGGAGGAGCTGCCCGACGTGGACTTCGGCGCCAAGATGGTGGTCGGCGTAATCGCCGGCGCCGCCGACCGGGCCGAGTCCGTGCGCATCCTGGGCCAACGCAAGACCGACGAGGGCATAGCGTTCGATTATTATTTCATCGAAGCCCCGGCCGGAGTCAGGCAGGAACTGGCGGCCTACCTGCTGAAGGTCTTCGACAGGTCGGACGAGAAGGCCGAGTTCAAGCGCCTCGACGTCAGGAAATAGCTTTAGTGCGGAGTCTAGCTGGAATGGAGGAGTTATGACCAAGAACACGATGCGGGTATTGGCAGCCGCGGCCGCGCTGGCGGCGGGGCTGGCGGGCTGGGGGCAGCAGGCTTCCTGCGCGCCCAAGGTTAGCGCGGTGGCGGTCTACGTGGCGGGCGAGGTGCAGGTGAAGCGCGCCGGCGAGACGGCTTACGCCGAGCTCAAGGTGAACGACATGCTCTACGCGGGCGACGCCATCAAGACCGGGGCCGCAAGCCGGGCGGGCATAGTCACCAAGGGCGGCGCCGAAGTGAGGCTCAACGAGAACTCCAACTTCGAGATAGCGCCCTCGGGCAAGCTGCGCGAGATGATCAACCTCTCCGTCGGCCAGCTCTGGACGCGGATGCTGCACCGGATGTCCAAGATCAACGTGCGCACCCCGTCCGCCGTCTGCGCCGTGCGCGGCACCGAGGCCGACATCGAGCAGCGCAGCCTGCTGACCGTGAAGGTCTACGAGGGCCACGTCGACGTGCAGAACTCGCTGGGCAAGCAGTCCCTGGCCGCGGGCCAGATGACCACGGTGGCAGGCGCCAACGCCGCTCCGGACGCTCCCAAGAAGATGTCCGGGACCGACGCCGGCAAGTGGCAGGAGGAGATCAAGGTGAGCGATTACGACAAGTTCGTGAACATGCTCAAGGATAGCGCCTCCTCCGGCAAGACGCTGAAGACCAGCGTGAAGATGCCCGACGGCAGCACCAAGCAGATAGAGGGCGGCCTTAAGAAGAAGTGAGCCGCCCGGCCCGCCGGGCGGGGCCCGGCGGGCGGTCTGGAGGAAAAATGAGAGTCCTGATACTGGCGGCGGCGCTGGCCTGGCCCGCGCTGCCCCTGAGCGCCGGCGGCATGCCCGCGGCGCAATTCCTGAACCTGGGCTTCGGGGCGCGGGCCCTGGGCATGGGCGAGGCCTTTACTGCGGTCGCGGACGACGCGTCCTGCGTCTACTACAACCCGGCGGGCCTGGCCCGGGGAGCGGAGGGGCGGTACCTGTCCTTCGCCCACGCCTGGCACGTGCAGGATACGGCGGTCTCGCA
>CAYSYJ010000278.1:0-2620 GCA_964435105.1 uncultured Elusimicrobiaceae bacterium | reverse complement strand
TCTGCAGGTCCACGGCGCCGAGGCCGCGGGGGTCGCCCGCGACATACCCCGTGCCGTTGCCGTAGGTGGAGATGGCTCCCGAGGTCGAGATAATGAGGCCGTGGGAAACCAGGCTATTGGAAGATACGGCGGTGTCGGGATTAAGGGTGAAAGTGCCGGTCATGGTGTCCCCGGCGATATTCACCGCGCCCAGGTTGGCGCGCGCGGTGGCCGCCGAATAGCCGCCGGTTCCGCCGTCGCCTATATCCAGGGTTCCCACCGGGTTCGACAGGTCCGCCGGCACGCCGGTAAGCCCCGACCCGTTGCCTACGAACCTGGTGGCGTACGCGCCGTCGCCGGCCACCCAGAAAACGTTGGTGGCCCCGGTGGAGACCGCCATGACGGTGCCGGCCATACCGGCCCCGCTGGAGACGTGCAGCCGGTAACCCGGGGCCGCGGTCCCGACTCCGACCTGGCCGTCCCGGACGGTCAGCGTCGACGCCCCGACCTGGAAAGCGCCGCGGAACAAGTAGAGATCGCCGTTCGCGTTGAGGGACAGGGGAACGAAGGTGGCGCCGTCCATCTTCACCAGCTTAAGCACCGAGGCGTCGTTGGTTATCCCCCAGCGGCTGGCGCCGTTCTCCAGCGTAACCCCGGCCTCGTATATGGCGGATCCGGAGATCCTGAGGCCGGAAGAACCGTCGGGATAGGAGTTTATGCCCATTTTCCCGGAAGTATCCACGGCCATGTGGACGGTATCGCCGGTACGCACCGTCAGTGAGGAGCCCCCGATGGTCAGTTGCCCGCTCATGAAGTCGCCGGTCTTGAGCACCCTGGTATTGTCGGTGCCGCTCGCTCCGGTGACCCCGGTAAGGCCGGAGCCGTCGCCCACGAACTTGTTGGCGTAGACGCCGTCATGGGCCACCCAGAACAGGTCGCCGTTGGCGCTGGAGACGGCCAGAGAATATGCCGGCACCGAGGAGATGCCGACGGGGCCGGCGAAATGGGCAAGCGCGTTCTTGTCCACGGAGTAGAGGGCGTAAGGCCTGGCGCCGTGCGCCCCTTCCGTCATGGTGCCGACGTACAGGCCGTAGGCCTGTCCCACGGTACCGGCGCTATTCTGCAGGGAGTCTATCATCACCCCGTAAGCGGTGCCGATGGTGCCGCCCTCGTTGCGGTTCACCGCCCGCACGCCGACGGCCATCCCGGCCGCCATGCCGGACGGGGTCTCAGCCTCGAAATTGCCGCCGGCGACCACGTCGTTAGGGTCGGTGCTGGCGGATTTAACGTAGCCCATCACGCCCACGCGCACGTCTTCGGCGCCGGGATTGCGGTTCTGGACCGCGCCGAAAGCGGCCAGGATGGTCTCGCTGGATACCGGCACGTACCAGTCGCCTACGGAAATGGCGCCGCCCACGAGCACATGGGTGGAAACCAGCACGCCTTCACCGGAAGCGACGGCCAGGGCCGAGGCGTAGGCGGAGGAGGCCGCCTGCACGGCGTAGGGCACGGCGGTGAGCCGCTCCACCGGGGACAGGTAATCCGCCCCCACCTTGACGCGGAGGTACCAGGGACCGGCCGCGAGGTTTACCGAGGGAGCGGTGAAAGTCGACTTGAAAAGGCCGTTCGCTACCTGGAAGGACTGCGTCCCGTCCGGGGAAGCGACGCAGCCGGACGGGGCCGGGGTGGCGCAGAATTCGAAAGCGAAGTCCCTGTTCCCGTCCGCCGGGACGCCGCCTTCTTTGAGGCGCCCCTGGTAGGTTATAGTCTCCCCGGCGGCGGCGGGCCAGCAGAGGGCCGCTAAAAGGCCGAGGTTCAGGATAAGCTTCTTCATAAACTGCCTCCGTAATGGCATAGCGAACGATAAAAATCCATGACCAAAGTTCAGAAAAGCCCGGGGAGCCGCCTCCCCGCCCTTATCTTAACGCTGGTCCGCCATGGCCGGCCTCCCGGCCATGGCTAGAACTTGACCCCCAGCGAGAACCGGTGCGCGCTGCCCAGGTCGCCGTAGGGCAGCAGGGCGTAATCCAGGGCGAAACCCGAATACGCGAAACCGACCCCGGCGAAAAGCCCGTAAAACGCGTCCACGCCGCCGGCCGTGTCGCCGAAATCCTTGCCGAGTATCGCGTCGCGCTGGGCCGAAGAGCTCGTGCGCCAGCCGAGACGCAGGGCTATGCCCTCGAGCCCGCGGTATTCGCCCCCCAGCCGCAGGGCCGCCTGCCCGTAATTAGGCATTTCCAGGTCGGCCGCCGCCAGCAGCGACGGCGTCAGCCTGGCGGCCGCGCCCAGGCGGAACTTCAGCGGCAGCGGGAAGCTTTCGTCGTCGAACTTCACCCTGGTGCCGTAGTTCAGCAGCGCCGCCCCGAAGGACCAGCGGCCCGCCCCGTAGAGCAGCCCCAGGTCCGAGGCGAATGAGGTCGCCCCGCTGGACTTTATGCGCTGGCTGACCGCCTTCACGGTAGCCCCGGCCGAGAACTCCCCCAGCCGGACGCCTCGGGAGACGCCGAAGGCCAGGTCCCTGGCCGTGAAGTTCCCCGTGGGGTTGGCCAGGGCGTCCCGCCCTTCCAGCTCGCCGGCGGAGAAGTAGGTCAGCGAGACCGCGTAGGGCCTTTTCAGGAAGGCCGCCTGCGAGACCGCCGTA
>CAYSYJ010000277.1:0-2627 GCA_964435105.1 uncultured Elusimicrobiaceae bacterium | reverse complement strand
CGGCGTTGAAGGTCCTTATCATTATGGCCCCGGAGCCGTTCATGGCGTCCCTGGCGTTCACCGCCAGGTTCATGACCGCCTGCTTGAACTGTTCCGGCTCGATGCGGGCCTGGCGCAGGGACTCGTCCAGCGAGTAGGCCACGCTGACGTTCTTGCCCAGCAGCCCGTCGAAGAGCAGCTTCATCTCCTTGAGGGGGGCGTTCAGGGAGGCCGTCACGGGGTTGGACTCCTGCTTGCGGGCGAAGATCAGCAACTGCTTGATGAGGTTCGCCGATTCCCGGGAGGAGCGCAGCACCTCGGCGGCCAGCTTATGGCCCACCGTGCCGGGCTTCAGGTCCTCGCTGATGAGGTCCATGGAGCCGATTATGACGGTAAGCAGGTTATTGAAGTCGTGGGCGAGCTGGCCCGCCAGCAGGCCCATGGACTCCATCTTCTGGCTCTGGGCCAGCTGTTCCTCCAGCTGGCGCTCCCTGGTGATGTCGTGGCGCTGCGACAGGAAATATTTTACCCGGCCCTGCTCGTCCTTGATGGGGCAGATGTGCTGTTCGTCCGTATAGGTGGAGCCGTCCTTGCGCCGGTTGACCAGGCGGCCGCGCCAGGGCTTGCCTTCCTTCAGCGTCCCCCACATCTTCGCGTAGAATTCAGGCGAATGTTCCCCGCTCTTGAGGATACGCGCCGTCTTGCCGAGCGCTTCCGCGCGGGAGTAGCCGGTCAGGGCCTCGAAAGCCGGGTTGACGTAGATGATCCTGCCGTCGGCGTCGGTCAGGTAGAAGACGGCGCAGGTCTGGCGCAGCGCCTCCATGACTATCGCGGTTACGGCGGGGTCCCTTTCCATAGGCCATATTCTAGCAAAAACTCCGCGCCGGGTCCGGGCCCGGTGTTAACACCCAAATTAAAAAAATGCTATTATTGAAAGGCAGTACTTACCACGATTTTGCCGCGGTAGCTCAGTGGTAGAGCACTGGTCTGAAAAACCAGGTGTCGTTGGTTCGATCCCAACCCGCGGCAAATTTTTTATCCCCGGTCGCGACCCCATGAACAAAAAGATACTCATCGCCGACGACGACGCGGAAATGCTGGAGACGCTCAGCTCCATGCTGGAAGCCGAAGGCTACCAGGTCCTGCGGGCCGAGAACGGCCAGGAGGCCGTGGAACTGGCCCGCAAGGAACTGCCCGCGCTCATCATGACCGACATCCACATGCCCGTAATGGACGGCCTGAAGGCCTGCAAGGCCATCAAGACCGACAAGGTCACCAAGGGCATCCCGGTGGTGATGCTGACCGTGGAGGGCAGCATCAACGAGATCCAGCAGGCCATCGGCTACGGGGCCAAGACCTATATCACCAAGCCTTCCAGCAAGGCCGAGATCATGCGGGTGGTTAAAAGCATTATCTGAACCCGCCGCGGCGGAAAAGAAAAGGGCCCCTTCCGGGGCCCTTTTCCTTTTCAGGGTCGGTCAGAGCAGCCGCAGCAGGGCGAAATGCAGGTACTCGGTCTCCGGCATGCCGGCCAGCACGGGGTGGTCCTTGGCCTGGCCGCGCAGTTCGGCCAGCACGGCCTGCCGCCCGGCCCGGGAGGCCGCGGCGGAGAGCGTCTCCACGAAAGCTTCGCGCGAGATATGATGCGAGCAGGTGGAGACGGCCAGATAGCCGCCGGGGGGAAGGGACTTCAGGGCCGACCCGGCCATGCGGCCCAGCAGTTTCAGCGCCTGGGGCAGGTATTTTTTATTGCGGACTATGTTGGGCGGGTCCAGCAGGATGAAATCCGGCCTTTCCGGCAGCTGGCCGGCTTCCAGCGCCTCCAGCAGGCGTTCGGCCTTCTCCCGCCGGAAAACCACCTTGTCCTGCAGGCCGTTCAGCGCGGCGTTGGCCTGGGCGGCCTCTATGGCCTTCTCCGAGGAGTCCACGCCCCAGACCCGCTCCGCCCCGGCCTTTGCCGCCGTCAGGGCGAAGGCCCCGAGATAAGTGTGCAGGTCCAGGACCTTGCGGCCCGCGAACAGCGGGGCCAGCGCCAGGCGGTTCTCGCGCTGGTCGAAATACCAGCCAGTCTTCTGGGCCCCCGCCAGCGGGATCCGGTACTTCAGGCCGTTCTCCTCTATCCCGGCGGTTTCCGGCATGACGCCGAAGGCGGTCTCCTCGTAGGAGGGCAGGCCCTCGAGCTCGCGGAACTGGTGGGTGTTCTTGTAGAAGATCCCCTTGGGCCTGAGCAGGTCCGTCAGGGCGGCGGTGACGCCGTCCTTCAGCAGTTCCATGCCGGCGGAGAGTATCTCGGCCACGGCGTAGTCGCCGTACCGGTCCACGACCAGCCCGGGCAGGGCGTCGGACTCGCCGAAGCAGATGCGCCCGTAGCGGTCCATGCCCAGCTCCTCGCGGTAGCGGAGGGCCCGCTGCAGGCGGTCGCGCAGAAAATCCTCGGGGAGAGCTTCGGCGCCCTGCGTCAGCAGGCGCAGGGAGATGAGGCTCTTGGGGTTGAAAAAGCCCTCGCCCGCGGGCCTGCCGTCGGGATAGAGCAGCCGGCAGACGGTGCCGGGGGGGATGGAGGTGTCCACCTTCTCCAGCTCGTTGGAGAAGACCCAGAGCCGTCCCGCGCGCCGGCGCCGGGCCGCGTCGCGGGTGAGTTTCAGGGC
>CAYSYJ010000276.1:0-2654 GCA_964435105.1 uncultured Elusimicrobiaceae bacterium | reverse complement strand
CCTACCTGCATGGGGAAGCCCCAGATATTGCCCAACCCCACCGCGGAGCCCGCCGCGGCGAGAACGAAGCCAAGGCCAGAGCCCCAGGACCCGCGCGAGGGTTCGCAGGCCGGATTCTTTTCGGAAAGGTTTTCGTCCATAATGGCGCTATACTACAAAATTACAGCCGGGCGGACAAAAGAAACGGCCGCCGGGTTAAGCCGGCGGCCGCTTTTTACGCCCTGTCGGAGCTCACTTCTTGGCGGCGAGCATCGAGTACAGCTTGTCCGTGGCGCCGCGGATGCCGGCCGTCACGTCGGCCACCATCTTCGGGTCCCAGTCCTTCTTGTCCACGCGCAGGAAAGACGTCTTGTCCACGCGGTTGTCGAAGCGGCCGATCGGCAGGTGGTACTTCTGGCCGTCCCTGGCGATGGTGATGGTGCCGGGCACCTCGGAGTTCTTCTCGAGGTAGTCCATGTCGTCGCAGCCGTAGTCGTTGAGCATCACTTCCATCGGCACGCCGTGGTGCAGGATGGAGCCCGGGTCGTTGGGGTTGGTGCGGGCGGTGTTCTTGCGGCGGCTCTCCTCGGGCGTCACCCAGACGTAGAGGATGACGGCGCGCTTGAGGATCTCCGGGTCCAGCTCCCGGAGGGAGTACTGGTAGCCCAGCGGGTCCTGCAGCGGGAAGGAAGACTTGTCGGGACCGCCGCGGGCGGCCTCGATCACTATGGTCTTGCCCTCGAAGGAGGCCGGGTAGGCGGCGTGCTTCTCGTCGAGCATGGCGCGGGCCTCGGGCTCCAGCGCGGCGGCCACGGTCTTCCAGGTGGCGGCGTCGAGCCTGGCCAGGCGCGGGGCGAGCTTCGCCTTCTCGCCGGCCTTGTCGATGCGGCGCATCAGCAGGTCGGCGGCGGAGTCGGTCTTCACCACGTTCTTGCGCATCAGGTCGTGGTAGTCCTCGTTGAGCAGGTGGATCAGCGTGCCCCAGTCCTTGGGGTCGATGAAGGGGCGGTCGCCGCTCTTGAAGAACACGCGGGCCTTGCCCAGCTTGGCCAGTTCGTCGTCGGCGCGGCGCATCATGTGGACGTAGGGGAAGTCGTCCAGCTGCAGGTTCGCGCCGATGTGGAATTCCTTCTTAAGGCGCTCCGGCTCCACGTTGGCCAGGAACCGCCGGACCTCGGACTTGCCGGAAGCCGGCAGGGCCAGCAGCAGCACTATGTCGAAAGTTTCGCTCATTATATTCCTCCTGACGGGATTTGCTCCGTAAATTCTAAACAATATCGGCTGAAATGTAAACCCGCTCTTTTATATAATTTACCTATGCACTTCACCCCTCTCCAGATCATGTGGGTAGTCTTCGTGGTCACCGCGGCCGCCCTGTTCATCGCCGACATAAGGCTCTCCGCCGGGCGCGCGCACGTGATAGGCCGCAAGGAGGCCCTGCTGCTCTGCTCCTTCTGGGTGCTGGTCGCCTCGGCGTTCGGCGCGCTGACCGGCTATATGCTGGGCACGGACAGGATGGTGGAGTACTTCACCGCCTACGTCATAGAGTATTCCCTGTCGATGGACAACATGTTCGTGTTCATCATGATCTTCTCGTACTTCGCCGTGCCCCGGGAATACCAGCCCAAGATCCTCACCTGGGGCATCCTGGGCGCCGTCGTGATGCGCCTCATCCTGATATTCGCGGGCGTCAGCCTGATCAACGCCTTCCACTGGATCATCTACGTGTTCGGCGGCGTGCTGATACTCACCGCCATAAAGATGCTGGTCCACAAGGACGGGGAAATGGACCCCGGCAAGAACCCGCTGGTGCGGCTGCTGGGCAAGGTCATGCCCATCGATAAGGAGAATTCCGGCGGGGCTTTCTTCGTCAAGAAGGAGATCTGGCACGCCACCCCCCTCTTCGCCACGCTGCTGGTGATAGAGACCACCGACCTCATCTTCGCGGTGGACTCCATCCCGGCCGTGCTCGCCATCTCGCGCGAACCGTTCATCGTCTATACCTCGAACGTCTTCGCCGTGGTGGGCCTGCGTTCCCTCTACTTCCTGCTCGCGTCCATCATGGACCTGTTCCGCTTCCTCAAGTACGGCATAGCGGTCATCCTCTTCTATGTCGGCGTGAAGATGACCGTCTCCGGCTGGTACAAGATAGACCCGCTGATCTCCCTGGCCGTCGTGCTCTCCATACTCGCGGCGTCCATACTGCTGTCCGTGCTAATCAAGCCCCCGCAGAAGCCCGCCGCCTGACGCGGCAGGGCGCATAAAAGAAGAAGCCCCGGGGAACCGGGGCTTCTTCTTTTATGGGACCGCGCTGGCTACTTCTTGGGCTCGGCGGCGGGCTTGGCCGCGGGCTTGGCGGCCGGCTTAGCGGCGGGCTTGGCCGCGGGCTTCGAGGCCGGCTTAGGCGAGGCCTTGGGCTCCTCGGGCTGCTTGACGATGTCCAGCAGTTCCACTTCGAAGACCAGCGTGGCGCCGCCGGGGATGGTGCCGCCCGCGCCCATGTCGCCGTAGGCGGTGTCGGAGGGGCAGACCAGCTTGGCGGAGCCGCCCACCTTTATCTTCTGGACGCCTTCGGTCCAGCAGGGGATCACGCCGCCCAGCGGGAACTCGGCGGGGGTGCCGCGCTCCTTGGAGGAGTCGAAACTCACGCTTACTTTGTAGAAGCTAAAGCCACC
>CAYSYJ010000275.1:0-2702 GCA_964435105.1 uncultured Elusimicrobiaceae bacterium | reverse complement strand
TCCGACCCCAAGCTCGACAAGGAATACGTCGAGATGACGGACAAGGCCATAGAGGTGGGCCTGCGCTGGATCAAGAAGCATCCCGGGGACGCCAACGCCTACCTTTGCCTGGGCGGCATGTACGGCCTGCGCGCGCGCCTGGCCGTGCTGCAGCACCGCTGGATCAAGGCCTACTTCGACGGCAAGAAGGCCATCTCCAACACCCGGACGGCCCTGAAGATAGACCCGGAGCTCTACGACGCCTACCTGGGCCTGGGCATGTACGAATACTACGCCGACACCCTCTCGGGCGTGGTCAAGATCCTCGCCAAGTTCTTCCTGCGGGGCGACGCCAAGCACGGCATCGAGCTGCTGGCCACCTGCAACGACAAGGGCTATTTCAACGCCCTGGCCGCCAAGCTCCTGCTCATCGAGATCTACACCACCACCGGCAGCCCGCACGTGAACCCCGGCCTCGCCGTGAAATGGGCCAAGGAGCTGCGCGCCGACTACCCGGAGCACCCGCAGATGCATTTCGTGGAGATCGTCTCGCTCTACGAGGACAAGCAGTACGCCGAGAGCCGCCGCGAGGCCCTGGCCTACCTCAAGGCCGTGCAGGACGGCAAGCCCGCCTACCGCCGCCGCTACCTGCCGCGCGTGCTGACGGCCATAGGCACCACCTACCTGGTGGAGAAGAAATACGACGAGGCCGCCGACTATTTCGCCAAGGCCGCGGCCACGCTGAAAGAGGACCCCGCCGCCCACCCCGCCCGCTGGGGCGTCTGGGCCATAGTGCGCCTGGGCAACGTGCACGACCTCAAGGGCCTGCGCGCCAAGGCCCTGGAATACTACAACGAGGCCAAGTCTTATAAGGACGAATGGGGTTTCTCGGAGTCCATCTCCGGCTACCTCAAGAAGCCTTTCGCGGAGATGGAGCTGCCGGGGCAGATGCCGCCCCCGTAACCGCCATGGAACTTTCCACGGTCGTCTTCCTGCTGCTCGCCATCCTCGGCTGGGGCCTGGGCGCCTTCTTCGACAAGGCCTGTCTCCGGCACATGGACCCGTCGGGCGCCTTCTACGTCCGCTCGCTCTTCATGATCGGCCTCTTCGGGCCGTTGGTGGCCTGGAAGTGGGGGCAGACGCGCGAGGCCCTGCTGGGCTCGGATAAACTCGGCCCGCTCTTCGTGCTGGGCAGCGTCATCGTCTCCATGGGCGGCGTCTTCTTCTACCTGAAGGCGCTCAGCGGCGGGGCGGCCACCAAGATCGTGCCGCTCAGCTCCACCTACCCCTTCGTCACTTTCGTGCTGGCCGTGCTGTTCCTCGGCGAGAATTTTACGCTGAACAAGCTCGTGGGGACGCTCCTGCTCTCCGGCGGCATCTATTTCATCTCGAAGTGAGCCCTTTATGACGCAGAAGGAGTTCGAGGCGCTGGTGGAGAAAGCGCTGCGCTCGCTGCCGCCTTATTTCAGGGAACGCCTGAAGAACGTCGTGGTGACGGTAAAGCCGCGGCCGAGCCGGGAGCAGGCGGAGGCTTTCGGCGAGGACCTCTACGGGCTCTACGAGGGCGTGCCGCTGGACCAGCGCGGCCCCGACTACAGCGGCGTCATGCCGGACAAGATCACCGTCTTCAAGGATTTCCTTGAGGAGGATTTCGACACGCCGGAGGAGATAGCCGAGGAGGTGCGCCTCACGGTGATGCACGAGATCTCGCATTATTTCGGCATGGACGACGACGAGCTGAGGGAGAAGGGGCTTTACTGACCTCCACCGGCAAAAAGAAAGCCCGGCTTTGCGGCCGGGCTTTCTTTTTTTGTCGGGCCTTATTCGCGTCGGGGCAGCAGTTTGGCGCGGCGCAGGTAGCCGGAGGCCCCGGTGAATTTGACTTTCACCAGGCTGCCCGGCGCCGGGCGCGGGCCGGGGCCCGCGTCCACTTCCACGCGGCCGTCTATCTCCGGCGCGTCGCGGAAGGTGCGGCCGAAGACGCCGGAATCCATAAGGACTTCCGCGGTCTTCCCCTTCAGGCGGGCGTTGATGGCGTCCACGACTTCGCTCTGGGCGCGGACCAGCGCCTCCACCCTTTCGGCTTTGACCTTTTCCGGCACCTGGCCCGGCAGGCCGGCGGCCGGCGTGCCCGGTTCGCGGGAATAAGGGAAAATCGCTACATTGTCGAAAGCGGCCTCCTTCACGAAGGCGAGCAGCGTCTCGAAATCCTTTTCCGTCTCGCCGGGGAAACCGGCTATGAAATTGGTGCGGATGGCTATATCCGGCAGCAGCCGGCGCAGCTCGGCCAGCTTCTCGCGGATGGAACTTTCGGTGGAGCGGCGGCGCATGCGCTTGAGCACGGGGTCAGCCACGTGCTGCAGCGGCATGTCCAGGTAGCGGCAGACGGCCTTGTCGGACTTCATGGCCCGCAGCAGGTCCGGCGTAAGGCGCTCAGGATAGACGTACATGAGCCGCCACCACTTCACGGGGCGGATCGCGGTGAGCTTGCCCAGCAGCTCCGCGAGGCGCGGCGAGCCGTACAGGTCGGTGCCGTAGGAGGTGGTGTCCTGCGCTATCAGGGAGATCTCCACCGCGCCGCTGTCGGCGAGGCGGCGGGCTTCCTCCAGCACCGACTCCATGGGCTTGGAGCGGAAGCCGCCGCGGATGGAGGGGATGAGGCAGTAGGCGCAGCGGTTGTCGCAGCCGTCGGCGACCTTCAGGTAGGCGCTGTGGCGCGCGGT
>CAYSYJ010000274.1:0-2742 GCA_964435105.1 uncultured Elusimicrobiaceae bacterium | reverse complement strand
TGGTACGCCGGGCTGCCGGCCGGGTTCTCGCTCTACGCCGGCCCCGGGTTCTCGGTGACGCGCTACGCCGCGGCCGAGGCGGCCTACGACGACAAGCTCCGGGACGCGCAGTACACCGGCGTGCTCAACCTTTCCAGGGAGTTCCCCGCCGCGGGCCTGTCCGCGGCGGCCGGGTTCACCTTCACCCGCAACGACTCGAACCTGGGCCTTTACGATTACGTGAGGCGCCAGGTGACGCTGCGGCTCGTCATGTCTTTCTGACCTCCGGCGGCCTCCCGCCGGGGCGCGGCCCTTAGGCCGGCCCGGTGTTTTTCAGGAGGAAGGGGCGGTCGAGGGCGACGCGGGCCAGACGGCGTCCGCTATGACCCGGTGTCCGTCGGCGTTGGGGTGTACGCCGTCGGCGCAGAGCAGGAGCCGGAAATCCCCCTCCGCCAGGAAGGCGGCGCGCACGTCCAGGAGCATGGTCCCCGTCTCGGCCGCTACGGCGGCCACCGCGGCGCTGTAGCGCTCTTGCCACCAGTACAGCTTGGCTACTCCCCCCAGCCATTTTACGATGTTCGCCCGGGCGGCCTCGGCGCCGCCGCTGATGAAGGCTAGGTAGCGGTCCGCGTCTATCGGCGGCAGCGTCATCAGCGCGGGCGCGACGCCGGCCTTCTTCAGGCGCGAGACCCCGTCCGTCAACAGGCGCCTGAAACCGGCGTAATCGGTGCGCGGCCGGTGGTCCGCTTCCGGGGCCCGCGCCACCGCCGGCCAGTCGAAGTCGCAGTCGTTGCCGCCGTACTCCAGCAGCACGATGTCCGGCTTCTTCGCCGCGACTTCGGCGGCCAGCCGGGCCAGGCCCCGCGTTACGGTGTTGCCGAAGCGGGCGGCGTTGTGCACCGCGCCCTTCAGCAGGCCCCGCAGGCGCCCCACGTAGCAATCCGCCAGCAGCGAATACTTGCGCCGGCTCCCGTCGTAGACCACGCCGCGGGAGATGGAGTCCCCGGAGACCAGGATGGTGTAATCTTTTTTTCGCGGGTCCAGCGTCATACGGGCTTGCCTGGCGGGGAGATCCGTCAGTCGCTCTCCTTGAGCTTCCGCCCCATGGCCGAGAGCAGGGCCGGGAAGCCTTTGTCGGCTATCATCTCCTTGTGCAGCTCGCGGTAGATCCGGAACAGGCTTTCGCCTTCGGACCGGATGTCGTACACCACCCAGCCGCTTTTCGCGCGGCGCAGGCGCAGCTCGGGAGAGAAAGTCAGGCCCGCGCTTTTATAAACGCCCCTCAGCTGTACCGCCGTCCCGCCGGTCTTAAGCTCCCTTTGCCCCAGTATGCTGATGTCGATGGCGCCGGCGCGGCAGCCCCTGGCGATCTCCTCCGTGGGCGGCAGCCGCAGCCAGTAGGGCTCGCCGATAAGGATAATCCCCCCTTCTTTAAGGCTGCGCGACAGCAGCTCTATGGTGCCCCGCACGCCGCCGCCTATCCAGGCGGCGCCCACGCAGGCCGCCACGCCGGCTTTCTCTTCCGAGACGTAGCCCGCGGCGTCGGCGTGGATGAACTTTACCCGGCCGGCCACGCCCAGTTCCTCGGCGCGGCGCCTGGCGTGCTCCGTGTACAGCGGGCTCAGGTCCACGCCGGTGCCGGTTATGCCGTGGTCGCGGGCCCAGGTGCAAAGCATCTCCCCCGAACCGCTGCCGAGGTCCAGCACCCGGGTTCCCGGCTCCAGGCGCAGGGCCGCGCCGAGCGTGGCGAATTTATCGGGCGTGAACGGGTTATGTATGCGGTGGCCGCTCTCTGAAATGCTGAAGATGCGTGGAATGTCCATTTTGGTCCTCTCGAGCCGCCGGCCTTGGGCTACTTCTTCTCCTCCGGCCAGGGGCCGGTGCGAGTCTTGGGGCCGCCGGGGTCGGCCCAGGCCCTGCGGCCGTCCTTTACTACCGCCGGGAACAGGTCCGCGGTTATCTCGTCCGGGGTGAACCAGAGTTTTATCTCGCGCTCGCCCTCTATGGCGTCGGAGGAGACGTGCACCACGTTCTCGAACACGCCCTTGGTGGTGACGCGGCCGAAGCTGCCCCTGATGGAGCGGTAGTCGGCCTCTTCGGGGTTGGTGGCGCCCGCGATGGCGCGGGCCTTGCGCACGGCGTCCTCGCCGGTGTAGGCGAAGGCCAGCACGGTGTCCTGGCCGCCGTTGAGCTCGCCCATGATGAAGCGGATCAGCTCGTCGAAGAAGGGTTTTTCGCGGAGGTGGTGGTAGTGCGTGGCGGCCAGGTCGCGGGTCACTTTGGCCAGGCGCGCGCCCACCAGCCTGAGGTCGGTCTCCTCGAAGCGGCGCAGCACGTGGCCGGCGAGGCCCTTTACCATGCCGTCGGGTTTGACTATCAGCAGTATGCATTCTTTCATGCTTGTATTATGCCCCACTCCTGGCGCCCCGCGCAAGGCCGGCGAAACGCGGCCCGGGGCCCCCGTCCCCCCCGCGCTCGGCCGGTCACGACGGGCGGTTTGCAAAAGATACGGGAATGTGTTTGAATGTCCGCAGCAGCGGTCGTAAAATGTTTTTCGGAGCGATGCCATGGAAATTCGGTTCACCGGACGCAGGGGAGGCGGGCTTTGCCGCGCGCGCGGTCTTTTGACCGCGCCGCGCGCGTACCGCCTTGGCCCCTCCGTGATCGTTTTCCAGGGTAAAGAAAAGACCCCCATTTAGTCCTTTCCTTCATTAACCGGCCGGACCTTATCCGGAGGAGCGCGCCGCGTTCCCCCGGGCGCAA
>CAYSYJ010000273.1:0-2764 GCA_964435105.1 uncultured Elusimicrobiaceae bacterium | reverse complement strand
CGGCCGCCTTCCTCTTCCACGGCCGCCGGGCCCTGCTGCTGGACCTGCGCGCCAACCCGCGCGACGACGACCACGTGATAGCGCCGTTCACCGAGAACGGCCGCTGGGGCGCGGTCGCCCAGTCGCACTTCTGCGGCCTGCGCTACCGCGAGCCGGTGTACCGCAGTTCGGGGGAGCTCGCCCGGAGCTATTTCGATTTCTATTACAACCATAGCGGCGAGAAGACCCTGCGCGAATACTCGGTCCCGTTCCCCGTCTCCTCGCTGCGGCCGGAGTGGCTCCTCTCCCGCAAGAACGTCTTCTTCGTGGCGCGCGCCCTGGACGCCGCCCGCCATTTCAATATCCTGCGGCCGGGCCAGGAAAAGACGCTGTCCAGGGCCGATTCGCTGCTGGCCGAAGCGGAGCTGGTGGGAAAGAGCGGGGCGCCGTTGGTGAAACGGCGCCCCAGGCCCTACTCCGAGCTCCGGTTGCCGCGCTTCAGCGGGCCGGTTTGAAGGTCTTCAGGATATTTTCGAATACCGCCAGGTATCGCCTTGCCTCGCTCTTCGGGGCTTTCAGGCTCAGGGAATAAAAACCTTTCTTCGCGGGCACTATGACATAGCGCTCGAACATCTCTATTTTTTCCGGTTCCGGGGCATAGGGCGGGTCGAAGGCGAAGCTCTTTTTGTCGAAGTATTTCGCGTAGCGGTTGTTCACTACCGTGTCGGCGACCTTCCCCAGCGCTTCGCCCGGGGCCGCGTCCCTCGTGTCCCTGAGCGTGGCCAGGTATTTTTCGTGGGTCTTGAAGCGGGGATGGTCCGGGCCGAAGTAGATGAGCGAGATCGCCGCTCCAGGCTTGCGTCCCGGAGCGTAGAGCTCCACCCCGTACTGTTTCTCCTGGCGGCCGGCTATGATCTCCTCTTCCTTCTCCCAGCCGGAGGGGACCATGGCCGTGAACAGAGCGCCGTCGCAGGTGAACTTCTCCATGGCGGGAGGGGGAGTCTCCCCGGCCCAGACGGCCGGGAGCAGCGTGGCGAAAAGGGCGAATAACTTTATCATCTTTAGTCTCCCTGCGGTCCCGCCGGCGTCACAAGCCTTCCGCGTTGAAGTCCCTGAGTTCCTTTATCTTCCCGGCTTTCAGGCTCTTCTTCATCCGGCTTTCATTTATTTCCCGTTCGAGTATGGAATTGAGCATGGCGGTCTCGCTCTTCTGGCGCGTGATGGCGGTCTCGTACCAGGGGTAGGCCTTCTGGGTCATGACGGTCAGCTGTTCGTCCGTGCAGTTGCGGACCGAGTACCAGGAGCAATCCGCGGGGTTTCTGGGAGCGGCCGCGTAGACGGGGTCGGTCCTGCGCAGCTCCAGGTCCTTGAGGCCGTATTCCATCTGCTTGATGCTTTTCGCACCCACGCCCTGTACGCCTTCCAGGTCGTAGTAGCGTACGAAACTCTTCATCCCGCGGTAGCCGCCCTTCTCCAGGGCTTTGAGGGTCTCCCTGTCGAAATCGGAGATCTCCCTCCTGTACAGGGCGCCTTCCGGGCCGTTCAGCTTGTTCTTGAGCGAAAGCGCCGAGAGGCCGAAAGCCATGGCTTCCTTGTCCGCGATCTTTTTATTGTCCACGCCTTTGGATATGAAGAACTGGTCCTGGCGCACCTCGTGGACTGGGCCCTCGTGCACCATGACGACGTACAGGTGCCGGCCCAGGCGGTCCATGAGTTTCGGGTCGCTGGTAAGCCGTTCAGGAGTGACCTTGTTCTTTTTCATCCAGGCTTCCACCAGGGTCTTGTTGATGCCGACGCTGCCGGGAGGAAAGCTCTGGCCGGGGAAATTGTCGTCGTCGTTGCAGCCGCCCTTCGCGTGCTGAGGGCAGTAGCCGCCGTTCGTGGTCTTGGCCAGGCGCAGCACCTGGAAATTCAGGTCGTGCAGCGGTTTGCCGTCCTTGCCTTTGGCGGAGTAGAACTTCAGCGCTTCGTCTTCCCAGGGAGTGCCTTCGAAGGCGGCCTTGCGCGGTTTGCCGTCCAGCTTGCTGGTGCCGCCAAGCATGCGGGTCTTTATCTCCGCGGCCACCAGGGAGAGTTTGTCGTCCGGCAGTTCATATTTGGGCGCGGCCGCCTTGGGGGGCTTTCCGGCGGCCGGTCCGGGTTTGGGGCGGGCCCCGGCGTCCAGCGGGCGGGCGGGGAGAGTGTTATTGTCGAACAACGCCCCCAGCACGGCCAGGGTGTCGCCGTCCCTGCCGGTAGCGGCCTTTACTCTGGCGTTGGCGGCGGCGAATTTGGAAGCGTCGGGACCGGCAGAGCCGGGACGCGGGCCTGAGGCGCCGAGGTTGGTCATGATGCGGTTCTTGTAGGCGTCAATGGCGGCCTTTATGTCCGGCGGCAGGTTCAGGCGCATGAAATCCGAGGGGTTGGAATCCACTATGCAGCAGTCGGTGACCTCGCGCGGGTAGGTCGCCCTGCCGGAAAAAGCGGTTTCCGCCATGATCACGGCGGTGCGTTCGGAGATGGTCAGCTGCTGCCAGCGCGGCTGGGTCACCCCCAGGTTGGCCAGCATGCCCGCGCGCGGCGCGCCCGCGTCCGACCAGGTCAGGGACATCTTCCTGGTCCTGGGCAGGGCTCCGCCGTAGTACCTGCCGATCCAGGAGAACATCTTTTCCGGCTGAGGGGCCATGTCCAGGTCGCAGAGCAGGCAGGCCTTCTGGTATCTTGAATCGTCCAGGATCGCCACGAAACGCTCGCGGATCAGGCAGTCCCGGGGATCGTCGCGAAAGAACTCTCCCAGCTCCGTGAT
>CAYSYJ010000272.1:0-2778 GCA_964435105.1 uncultured Elusimicrobiaceae bacterium | reverse complement strand
GTAGGCCACCATCACTATGTCGGCGTCCTCCAGCTGCTTCTCCTCGTACATCACCTCGTTCTGCTCAATAGCCTTGTAGCGCTTCACGCGCTCGTTCACCATGATCTCCACGCCCCCTTCCTTGAGGTCGTAGGACTTCACGATGCGCTTATTGCGGCCTTCGCACTTGCCGAGGGCCCACTCGGGCTCCTTCAGGGACTTCACGTCCACTTCGGGGTGCTTGAACTCCACCGGCTCCATCATCTGGCCGATGATGCCGTCCGCGAGCACCATGGAGGGTATCCGGTACTTGAAGGACACCTCGTAGCACTTATGCGGGAAATTGGCCATCTCGTTGACGCCGTTGGGGGCCATGACGAAGCAGCGGTAGTCGCCGTGGCCGCCGCCGCGGGTGGCCTGCCAGTAGTCGCCCTGCCCGCCCGCGATATTGCCCAGGCCCGGGCCGCCGCGCATCACGTTGCCGATGAAGATCGGCAGGTCGGCGCCGGCCGCGTAGGAGATGCCCTCCTGCTTGAGGCTGATGCCGGGGCTCGACGAGGAGGTCATGCAGCGCACGCCGGTGGCGCCCGCGCCGTAGACCATGTTTATGGCCGAGACCTCGGATTCCGCCTGTATGAAAGCGCCGCCGACCTGCGGCAGGCGCCAGCTCATGTATTCGGGAACCTCGTTCTGAGGGGTTATCGGGTAGCCGGCGAAGAAGCGGCAGCCGGCGCGTACGGCGCCTTCGCTCAGCGCCTCATTGCCTTTCCAGAGTTTCTTTTCACCCATAGGTCCTCCTTATTTGTAGACCTTTATGGCCAGGTCGGGGCAGATGCGCACGCAGCTGAGGCACGCTATGCAGCAGCCTTCCTTGGCGTCCTTGGCCGGGAAATATCCGGTCTTGGAGAATTTATCGGACTTTTCGATGCATTTCTTCGGGCAGACCTGTATGCACAGGTAGCAGCCCTTGCACTTGTCCACGTCCACTTCCATCTTCGGCATAGAACCTCCGGTTTTTGACTGCGGCGCGGCGGGCTGGCTCGGCGGGAGTACAGGCTGTCGGGCTGCCGGGGGTCGCGCTTGGTGCTTAAAGCCTATACAAAAAGTATAACAAAAAAAACCGGGCTTTAATACCCGGTCTTCATGGCCGCGCGGGCGGCTTCAGGGGAGCTTCAGCAGGCGCTTGGCCTCGGCTATGAGGGTCTCAGGGTGGACGGGCTTCTTCAGCACGGCCACATTGCCCATTTTCGCCAGGTTCTGCACGCTTTCCGGCATGCCGGTCGAGAAGATGATAGGCACCGGGTTCTGGAAAAGGTTGCGCAGCCGGTCGAACACCTTCTGCCCCCCGCCCGCCGGCATGTCCACGTCGAGCACCAGCAGGTCCGGCTTGAAGTCCTGGAACTTGGTCACGGCGGCCACCGCGTCCTCCGCGGTCTGCACCTCGAAGCCGGCCTTGCCGAAGATCTCCTTGTAGAGCTCCAGTATGCTCAGGTCGTCGTCTACCGCAAGTATCTTGGCCATTTGCCGCCCCTTTAACTCTTTTTCTCGAGGATTTTATTATAGAACTTTTTAAGCTTGAGGTTCATGCTTTCCGGGCCGAACCTGGGCAGGCCGGCTTCGTCCCCGCCAAGGGCCCAATCGCGGGCGGCGGCGCCCATCCTGGCGCGCAGCTGTGGGGCCAGGGCCAGCGTTTTAACCGCCCCGGCGAGGTCCGCCGGGTCGCCCGGCTTCGCTATCAGGCCCGTCTCGCCGGCGCGGATGGTCTCGGGGAGGCCGCAGACCCCGGTCACTATGGCCGGCAGGCCCAGGGCCTGGGCCTCCAGCGGGGCCCGGCCCATGGCCTCGTTGAGCGAGGGCTGCACGTAGATATCCAGGGCGGGCAGCAGATCCGCGGCGTCGTGGCGGAAACCGGTGAAGAGCACCCTGTCGGCGGCGCCCAGGCGGGCGGCCAGGTCTTTCAGCGGCTTTTCCAGGGCCCCGCCGCCTATGATAACGGTGCGCAGGGCCGGGACCTCGTCCTTGAGCAGGGCGGCCGCCCTGACCAGGTGCTCGACGCCCTTCACCGGCTCCAGGCGCGCTATGGTTCCGGCGGCCACGCAATCGGCGGGCAGGCCCAGCGCCGCCTTGGAGGCGGGGCTGGCCGGCGAGGCGAAATTGACTCCGCTGTGTATCACTTCCCACTGCCTTTCCACGCCGATGCCGGCGGCGGCGCTTTCGCGCTTTTCCCCCTCGGTCAGGGCTATGAAATGATCGGTGAACAGGCCCAGGAACCGCTCGGCGTTCTTGAAGAGCCGGGTGCGGAAAAAGCCGTAGTAGCCGTAGAGCAGGTGGCCGTGCGGCGTATGCACTACCAGGGCCTTGCTCGCCGCCGTATTGTAAAGCGCCGCCGCCATGCGGCCAAGCGCGCCGGCCTTGGAGGTATGGGTGTGGACTATGTCCGGCTTGAAGTTCTCTATCTCCCGCTTTATGGCCAGCAGCGCGCGGCGGTCGCTGGAAAATCTGATCTCCCGCTGCAGGTCCGGGATCTCCACGTATTTTACCGCGGGCGGCAGCAGCTTCAGCAGGGAGGCCGAATCCGGGTGCGGCCCGGCCAGCAGCGCCACGTCGGCGTACTCCGCCTGCGCCGCGCAGGAATCCACGGTGTTGCGGCTGGACCCGCCCGGCTCCAGTCGGGTGATCACATGCAGGATGCGGATTTTGTCTGACATAGATGAGTTGGCTCCTAAAACTTTTTCTTGAGCGTAATGCGCTGCACGCCGCCCAGCCCCGTCTCCGGCGAGACCGCGTAATCCAGCTGCG
>CAYSYJ010000271.1:0-2781 GCA_964435105.1 uncultured Elusimicrobiaceae bacterium | reverse complement strand
CCGGCTCGCCGCGGCGAAGGACCTGAGCCACCTCGAGCAGATCAAGGCGCTGCGCGGGCGGGCGGCCTCCTCCGGCCTGAAATTCTGGCCCGCCAAGGTGGGCGGGGCCATGGTCCCCAAGTTGGCTTTCGGGCCGGCGGTCTCGGTGGGGCACGAGAGCCTCTGCGAATACGCCGACCTCTACCTGGAGGAGTTCGCCCAGGCGGCGGAGGCCCTGGAACGCCTGCAGCCGCTCGACGACGACAGGTTCCGCCTGCTGACGGCGAGGCGTATCCCGGTGTTCTTCCCGTCCATAGAGGCGGCGGTCAACGCGGCGGAGTATTTCATGGAGGCGGAGTTCCCGCCCTCTTTCGCGCAGCCGGCGGTGGACGCCTTCATGGCCCTGAAGACCCTGGCCTACGAGAAGGTGAAGCCGTCGGGAGAGCGCAAGACGCTGGACGCCAGGGCCCCCGTGCTCTCGGCCTCCTACGACCCGGCCGCCTCCCTGCTGAAGGTGACGCTGAAGCTGGAGCCCGGCCGCAACGTCAAGCCCGAGACGGCCGCGGAGCTGATGTGCGGCGGCCGCAAACCCGTTTTCCGGCGCATAGTGCGCAAGGAGCTGTACTGGTTCGATTCTAGCGGTAAACTGGAAGTATTCTGAGTTTCAGGAGATAAACGAAATGGCAAACAAAGTGAAGAAGGAAATTTTCGCGAACACCTCGTTCGAGGAGACCCGCATCGCTATACTCGAGGACGGCAAGCTCAGCGAGCTGTTCTGGGAGCGCAGGAGTTCCGGGAACATAGTGGGCAATATCTACAAGGCCGTGGTGGAGAACGTGCTGCCGGGCATCTCGAGCGCTTTCATGAACATCGGCCTCGACAAGAACGCCTACATCTACATCTCCGACGTGCTGGGCAACCAGAAGGAAGCCATCGACAAGCTGCTCAAGAAGGACCAGGAAGTGATGGTGCAGGTCACCAAGGACGCCATCGGCACCAAGGGCATGAAGGTGACCATGGACGTTTCCCTGCCCGGCCGGTACCTGGTGCTGACCCCTTTCCAGGACTTCGTGGGCGTGTCCAAGAGCATCGAGAACGACGAGGAGCGCAAGCGCCTGTCCGCGATCATGCGCAAGATAGCCGACTCCAAGATGCTGGGCACCAAGGGCTGCATAGTGCGCACCGAAGCCGAGGGGGCCAGCGAGGAGGAACTGGAACGCGAAGTGAAGTTCCTGCTCAAGAGCTGGGAGGGGATCGAGGCCCGCTACAACGAGTGCCGCCCTCCGGCCCTGCTGCACAAGGACATGGACATGACCATGCAGGTGGCCCGCGACATCCTCTCCGAGGAGACCGCGATCTACATGCTGGACAACAAGGACGATTTCCATAACGTCCAGGAGTTCGCGGCCAAGATCTCGCCCGACCTGAAGGACAGGGTGAAGTTCTACGACGCCAAGACCCCGGTCTTCAAGGCGTTCAATATAGAGCGCGAGATCGACGACCTGCGGCGCATCAAGGTGCCGCTGCCGAACGGCGGCTCCATCATCATCCAGGAGGCCGAGTCCCTCTGCGCCATAGACGTCAACACCGGGCGCTTCACCGGCAACAAGTCGCAGGAGGAGACAGTCACCGCCACCAATATCGAGGCGGCGGGCGAGGTGGCGCGCCAGCTGCGCCTGCGCAACATCGGCGGCATCATCGTGATCGACTTCATCGACATGAAGAAGGCCTCCAACCGCCACAAGGTGGTGCAGGCCCTCGAGAACGCCGTCTCCCGCGACCGGGCCAAGATCCGCATCCTGCCTATCACCCGGCTGGGCCTGGTGGAGATGACCCGCGAACGCAAGCGCGAGAGCACGGTGAGCCTGCTGACCGAGGAATGCCCGGAGTGCCACGGCAGCGGCCGCGTGCTCTCCAGCGAGAGCATCCGCATCAAGATCCAGCGGGAGATCCACAATATCACCATGGGCCGCCCCGGCGGCAACCTGCGCGTGGTCACGCACCCGATCCTGTGCGAGGTGCTCAAGAAAAAGCTGCAGATGATCGAGAAGAACGTGCACCGGGCGGTCAAGATCTCCTCGGACCCGCAGCTGACCTGGGAGGATTACCGGATCATCCTGGAGTAAGGGGTGCCGGCGGACGGGAGAAGGCTATGCTGAAAAAAATTCTGACGGTATTTTTGCTGGCGGCCGCGGTTTGCGGGCCGGCCCAGGCGAGGGTGGACGAGATCACCTACATGAAGAACGGCGTCTACGCCGGGAAAATAGGGACCTACAGCCTGAACGGCGCCGTCTATTTGAACGCCTCCGAGGCGGCCAAGCTGATAGGCGGCAAGATCTACTGGTACCCCGTCAGCGGCAAGCTGCTGCTGCAGATCAAGGGCAACAAGGTCGTCTTCTTCATGAAGTCCGACTCGGTGATGATCAACGACGAGAAACAGGAGTTCCCCAACCCGATGATCGTGCGCGGGGGCAAGGCTTTCCTGGCGCTGGATTTTTTCGTCTCCAAGCAGTTCGCGGAGGCGTTCGGCTTCCGCCTGGACTACAATAAGGCCACCGGTTCGCTGGGGGCGCACCGCGAGGTCAACGTCACCTCCATCAACTACTTCACATACCAGGACAAGACCCGCATAGTGGTCTACATGGAGGAGCCGCTGGAGGTGCAGACCACCCAGAAGGAGAACAACCTCTTCAAGGTGACAATCCTCGGGGCCGTGATCGGCGGCGAGGAGAAGATCAAGATAGGCGACGGCACCGTGCGCGGCGTGGACCTGATCCAGGAGAACAAGATGGCCCGCCTGGT
>CAYSYJ010000270.1:0-2809 GCA_964435105.1 uncultured Elusimicrobiaceae bacterium | reverse complement strand
CGCCGCGGGCCAGGGCTTCCTCGGGGCCGACGTACTTGGGCGTGCCAAGCTCGTACTTGAGGAAGTCCATCACCATCGTGCCGTCGGCGGACTCGATGGGGAACACGTCGACGAAAGAGGCCTGGAGGCCCTGGATCTTGCGGTTTTCGGGTTTTTCGTCCAGCTGGAGGAACCAGTCGAACGACTGCTTCTGCATGTCGAGGAGGTCCGGAACTTTGAGGATCTGCCCTATCTTGGAAAAGTTAAGCTGTTTCATCAGTTCACCTCGTAGCTTTGACCGAAAATAGAACCTATCTCTCCCCCCGTACAGGGGAAGAGACAGTTCTACACCGCTTATTCTACCGCTTATAAGCTTGTTTTAGCACAAAAACACTTGTACTCGAACGGCGGCCGGTTTGCCGGCCCTAAACGACACCGCCGCCCGGGGGTCTCCCGGACGGCGGCTTTACGGCGTGTTACTTCAGTTCGACGGTACCGCCGGCATCGGTGATCTTCTTGGCCATTTCGTCGGCGGCTTTCTTGTCGAGGCCCTCTTTCACGGGCTTCGGGGCGCCCTCGACCAGGTCCTTGGACTCTTTCAGGCCCAGGCCGGTGATCTCGCGGACGACCTTGATCACGCCGATCTTCTTGGCGGCGTCGCAGCCCTTCAGGACCACGGTGAATTCGGTCTTCTCTTCGGCGACGGCGCCACCGGCGGCGGCTCCGGGGGCGGCGGCCACGCCCACGGGGGCGGCCTTAACGCCGAACTTCTCCTCGATGCCCTTCACGAGGTCGGAGAGTTCCATTATCGTCATACCGCCGATCGCTTCGATCAGCTGGTCTTTGCTCATAGTTGCCATTTTAGGCTCCTTTTCCGCCGGGAGGCGGTATTTTTAGTAGCTCGGCCGCCTTTGGGGCCGCCGATTTATCCCTTTATTACTGGCGGGACTACCAGGATACGACAAATTATACCATTTTTGCCGCGTACAGACGGCAAAAGACGTAGACCGAGGAGGCGTTTTAAGGTAAACCGCACTACGGACTCAACTATCTACGAAATTTTATCAGGCCTGGGGAGCGGGGGCGGCGGCCGGGGCTCCGGCGGCCTTTTCTTTGTGCTCTTTCAGGGCGTCCAGGACCCAGCGGATCTGGGCGATGGAGCTGTACAGGGTACCGGCCAACTGCCCGAGGAGCTCGGTCTTGCTGCCGATCTTGGAAAGCTTTTCGATGTCGGCGGGGGTGAGCCAGTTCTTCTCGTAGAACCCGCCCTTCCACTTCACGCCGGGGTTCGCCTTGGCGAAAGCCATCAGCTCCTTGGCGACCTTGGTAACTTCGTTGGGGTCTTCCAGGGTGACTACGGCGGTGGGGCCCTTGGCGACGGTGTCGTCGGCGGGCTTCAAAGCGGCGTTCTTGAGGGCGTGCGACACCACGGTGTTGCGCATCACCTTGAACTTGGCCTTGCTGGGGCGCAGGTTCTCGCGCAGGCCGTTGGCATCCTTGAACTTCATGCCGTTGAAAGTCGCGAAGAAGGAGTCCTTGGCGGAAAATTCCTTGCCAAGTTTCTCGGCGTGTTCTTTCTTGTCGTTCTTCGAGAATTTCATGGATTTTACCTGCGTCGGTTCTCAGACAATTCAAGCGCTTGCGTTTCCTGCGATTTATAAGACCGGCACCGACCTACTCTGCCAACACCGAGTTGGGTGTTAGTACCATCGGCCCTGGAGACCTTAACTGCCGTGTTCGGAATGGGAACGGGTGTAACCTCTCCGGAATAAGCACCGGTCTAATAAATCGCGGGAACCGCGCAAAGCAAAGGGGCGTATCACACCTTAGGAACTAGCCTTAGAATTAGAAAATAAGGCCAAGCCTCTCGACCGATTAGTACCAGTTAGCTGCACATGTTACCATGCTTACACATCTGGCCTATCAACCCGGTAGTCTTCCGGGGGTCTTCCGGGACTTAACGTCCAGGGATACCTTATCTTGGGACGGGTTTCACGCTTAGATGCTTTCAGCGTTTATCCCTACCGAACACCGCTACCCAGCTTATGCCGTTGGCACGACAACTGGTATACGGGCGGTTCGTCCAACCAGGTCCTCTCGTACTGTGGTCAGCTTCCCTCAAGTATCCTGCGCGCATATCAGATAGAGACCGTACTGTCTCACGACGTACTGAACCCAGCTCACGTACCGCTTTAATGGGCGAACAGCCCAACCCTTCCCACCTGCTTCAGCGGGAGGATGCGATGAGCCGACATCGAGGTGCCAAACCTGGTCGTCGATGTGGACTCTTGGACCAGATCAGCCTGTTATCCCCGGGGTAGCTTTTATCCGTTGAGCGATGGCCCTCCCACGAGGTACCACCGGATCACTATGACCGACTTTCGTCCCTGTTCGGCCCGTCGGCCTCACAGTCAAGCTTCCTTCTACCATTGCGCTCGACAGGCGATTTCTATTCGCCCTGAGGAAACCTTGGTACGCCTCCGTTACTCTTTAGGAGGCGACCGCCCCAGTCAAACTGCCCGCCTGCCAATGTCCTTCGGCCGGATCACGGCTGCGAAGTTAGATTCACAATTTCAAAAGGGTGGTATTTCACCGTTGCCTCCCCCAGGGCCAAAACCCTGGGATCACCGGCTCCCACCTATCCTACGCATCTAAAACCGTAAATCAATGACAAGTTACAGTAAAGCTCCACGAGGTCTTTTCGTCTAGATACGCGCAGCAAGCGTCTTCACTTGCACCACAATTTCGCCGAGCCCTACGTTGAGACAGCGGGATCTTTGTTATGCCATTCGTGCAGGTCGGAACTTACCCGACAAGGAATTTCGCTACC
>CAYSYJ010000269.1:0-2821 GCA_964435105.1 uncultured Elusimicrobiaceae bacterium | reverse complement strand
TCCCGCCGTGGAGGCCCGGCGGGGGCGAAAAGGGGGAAAAGTGTTATAATTCGGGGAAGGTTTTTTCCCTATGGAAAAGAAGAAAAAACAGGCGGTCTCCCTGTCCCAGTCCCCGTCGTTGAGGCAGGACCTGCGCCTGTTCGCCCTGCTGGCCAGGCCGGAGGCGGATTTCCTGGAGCTGGCGGCGGAACTGGAGGCTGACCCGCTGTTCGCCCGGCTGCTGGCGCCCGGGCCCGGCGGCGAGCCCCCGGTGCTGCGCCGCCGCCTGCCCGGCGCCTCCTACGCTTTCTCGCTCGCCTGCGGCGACGGCGAGCTGGCCTCCGCGGCCGAGGGCTGCTGCGCCGGCGAATGGCTGGCCGAGCGGCCCGCCATGCTGGAACTGGCCCGCCGCGCGGGCCCCGCGGGCTTCCAGCGCTGGTTCCTGTCCGACGCGGCCTTCGACCCGGCGGCCGCCGGCGGGGCCTGCGGGCTGACTGCCGCCGAAGCGGCGCGGCTCAAGGCTTTTGCGGACGCTTTCCTGCTGGCCCACGAGCGGGTGCCGCCGCGCCGGCTCCCCCAGCCGCTGCTGCGCTGCGCCGCCGAGGTGGACGTCTCCGGCGGGGAGCCGGCGGCCGCCTATACCCACCCGGCCTATTTCCGCGGGGCCTACGCCATAAACGGCCAGGCGCTGTCGCGCCTGCTCTCCGGCGGCTCGCTCAGCCGGGCGGAGGCCGCCCGGGCGCGGCGGCTGGCGGCCGCGGCCCAGCGCGTGGCCTGGCGCAAATCCGGCTTTCACCGCTCCCTGACCGCGCTGCTCGCCGCCCAGAAGGATTTTTTCCTGGGTAGGGGCCCGCTCAAGCCGCTGTCCCAGCGGCAGCTGGCGTCGGAAGTGGGGCTTAACCCCGGCACGGTCTCGCGCCTGCTGGCGGGGCGTACCGTGCGCGCGCCCTGGGGCGGGGAGGTCCGCCTCAAGGACCTGTTCCTGCCGAAAAGCGCCTTCGTAATTGATAGAATCAGGGAGGTGACCGGGGGGGCGGCCGGCAAGCTGACGGACGGGGAAGTATCCGCGGCTCTCAGGAAAGCCTACGGCATAAAAGTCTCCCGGCGCAGCGTCAACCTCTACAGGTCCGGGTCCGGAAAATGAAACAAAACGAAGAACTGCGGTCGCTGCATCAAAGCCTCTGCAACACTATTTTCGTCAACGCCCAGGAGCCTATGCTGGTGCTGGGCCGCGACCTGCGCGTGCTGCTCGTCAACAAGGCCGCCCTGAAGCTCCTGGGCTGGGCCGAAGGCGCCCTCAACGACAAGCCCGCCTCCGCGCTGGTGCTGGAAAAGGACCTAAAGGAATTTTCCGACCTGGCCGCCCTGGCCGCCCGCAACGGGGCGGTGCGCAATTACCGCTTCTACCTGCTGACCGCCGCCAAGAGCATCGTGCGCCTGTTCCTGACGGCGCAGGCGCTCAGGGACGAGGCCGGCGCCGTGGACGGCTACTGCCTCTACCTCTCGCCGGTCTCGCCCGACGAGTGGAGCGCCCTCAAGGACCCGCACGTCTTCCGCAACGCGGCCCGCAAGCTCGGCCGCCTCACCTCCATAGGCCAGCTGACCTCGATGTTCGCCCACGACATCAAGAACCCGCTGCACGTGATCCTTTCCACTTCCGAGCTGCTGCGGGCGCAGGAAGGCCAGCCCGAGCAGGTGCGCAGCGGCGCCGAGCTGATAGAGCGCAACGCCCGCCGCGCCTCCAGGATCGTGAAGACGCTGCTGGACTTCTCGCGAAGCGGCATGTGCCGGCTGGAGCCTTACTCCGTCAACGACGCCGCCGAGTACGCCCTCGGCCTCATCGACAGCGCGCTGAAGGCGGCCAAGGTGCGCGTGGAGAAGCGGCTGGGCGAGGCTCCCAAGGTCTTCCTAGACCCGCACTATGTCCACAGCGTCGTCTATAATATCCTGAACAACGCGGCGCAGGCCATGGAGGGCAGGAAGGCCGCCTCGATCATGGTCAGTTCCGGCTGGCTGCAGGCGGAGGGGGAGGTTTTCCTCACCATCGCCGACAACGGGCCCGGCCTGGAGCCGGCGATGCTGGAAAATCTGTTCCGGCCTTTCTTCACCACCAAGGAGAACGGCACGGGGCTGGGCCTGTACCTGGCCCGGCAGATCCTCGACGAGCACGGCGGCCGGCTGCTGGTCTCCTCGCCGCCCGGAGAAGGCGTGTCGGTAAGCCTGCGCTTTAAAAAGACGGTCTGATGGGAAATATCCTCATAGCCGAAGACGACGAAGACACCAGGCTGGTCCTCAAGACCGTGCTGGAAAGCGGCCGCCACGCCTGCGCGGCCGCCGCCTCCGGCGCCGAGGCCCTGGCGCTGGCCGAAGCGCTCACCTTCGACGCGGTGGTGCTGGACATGATGCTGGGCGACACCGACGGGCTCTCCGTGCTGGGGAAGCTCAAGGCCGAGGACCCCGGCCTGCCCGTGGTGATACTCACCGGCCACGCCGACGTGCAGAGCGCCGTGAAGGCCATGAAACTGGGCGCCCTGGACTACCTGGTGAAGCCTTTCGGCAACGAGGAACTCCTCCTCATCATCGAGAAGGCCGTGAAGGAGCGGCGGCTGCGCCGCGAGTTCGAAGCGCTGCGCAGCCACGTGGCCCGCGCCCACGGCGCCGAACTGGTCTTCGGGGCCAGCCGGGAGATCAAGGGCACGGCCGCACTGGCCGCGCAGGTGGCCGCCACCGACCTGACCGTGATCCTGTCGGGCCCTTCGGGCTCGGGCAAGGAGGTCTGGGCCAGGGAGATACACCGCCTGAGCGCCCGCGCGGGCAGCCCCTTCGTGGCGCTGGACTGCGG
>CAYSYJ010000268.1:0-2849 GCA_964435105.1 uncultured Elusimicrobiaceae bacterium | reverse complement strand
ATCTTCAGCAAGATACGCGCCGAACATGACAAAACCGATGAGAATACTGGACCTCGAGACTGAGTTCAAGCGCCTCGAGGAGCTGATAGTCGGGGCGGAGTCTTTCTTCCTCGCCGGGCACCTGAATCCCGACGGGGACACGATCGGCTCCATGCTCGCCATCGGTTCCGTGCTCAAGCGCCTGGGCAAGAAGGTGCGGCTCTTTTCCCAGGACCCCGTGCCCGAGAACCTGCGCTTCCTCCCCCACTCCGGCACCATCCACTCGCGCCAGCCCAAGGGCCGGTTCGACGTGGCTATCCTGCTGGAGTGCTCCACCCCCGCGAGGGGCGGCGACCTGGAGCCGGTGCTCCGGCGCTGCGGCAAGGTGGTGAACATCGACCACCACAAGACCTCCGAGTTCTACGGCGACATAAACATCGTCGAGCCGCACTCCTCCTCCACGGCGGAGATAGTCTACCGGCTGTTCCACAACATGACCGTGAACGTCTCCCGGCGCGAGGCCGCCTGCCTCTATACCGGCATGGTGACGGATACCGGACGCTTCCATTGCCCGGCCACCAGCCCCCGGACGCTCGAGGTCGCCAGCCGCCTGCTGGAGACCGGGTTCAAGTTCTCCCGGATCAACGACCTGCTCTACGCCACCAAGGCCTGCGAGGGCCTGAAGATCCTGGGCCGCGCCCTGGAGAGCCTGGAGCTGAAGGCCGGCGGCCGCCTGGCCGTGCTGACCCTGAAGCATTCCGATTTCAAGGAGTTCGGGGCCCGGTCCGAGCACAGCGAGAACGTGATCAATTTCGGCCTGATGCCGCCCGGCGTCAAGGCCGCCGTGATGTTCCGCGAGGAGGAGGACCGCGTCAGCGTGACCTTCCGCTCCCGCGGCCACCTCGACGTCAGCGCCGTGGCCAAGGCCTTCGGGGGCGGCGGCCACCGCAACGCCTCCGGCTGCCGCATGCGCGGCCCCCTGCCGCAGGTCCGCGAGAAGGTGCTGAAGGTCCTCACCCGCCTGCTGGGGTAGCCATGGAGCCCTCCGTCCCGGACCTTTCCGGCCTGCTGCTTTTCGATAAGCCCAAGGGTATAACCTCCCACGACGCCGTGGACCTGCTGCGCCGCAAGCTGGGCGTGCGGCGCATAGGCCACAGCGGCACCCTCGACCCCATGGCCACCGGCCTGCTCATCCTGCTCGTCGGCAAGGCCACCTCGGCCCAGGCCTCGCTGCAGGGGTCGGCCAAGACCTATTCCGGCACCATACTTTTCGGGGCTGAGACCGACACCTGGGACGCCGAGGGCAGGGTGGTCGCCGAGGCCCCGCCGCCTCCCCTCGACGGCGCGGCCGTGGAGAAAGCCGTAAAGGCCCTGAGCGGCCGCATCGTGCAGCAGGTGCCGCCGCATTCCGCCGTCAAGATAGGCGGCAAACCCATGTACAAACTGGCGCGTAAGGGCGCCGCCATGCCGGAAGTCCGCCGCGAGGCGGAGGTCCGCTGGCTCTCCTGGACGCCGCGCCCGCCGGAACTGGATTTCACGATAGAATGTTCGGGCGGCACCTATATCCGCTCGATAGCCAGGGAGATCGGCCTGCTCCTTGGCTCGCGCGCCCACCTGACCGCCCTGCGGCGCGAGGCCATAGGCCGTTACGCCGTGGCCGACGCCGTGCCGGCCGGCCGCCTCGCTTCCCTGGGCCAGGCCGAGGCCGCGGCCCTGCTGCGCCCGGTCCCGGGAGAGAACCATGGATAATTTCCTGGCCATTGGCACCTTCGACGGCGTCCACCTGGGCCACCGCCGCATAGTCCTGGCCGCCGTGAAGGAGGCCCTGCGCCGCGGCATGCGCAGCCGGGCCGTCTACTTCCCCTTCCCACCCAAGTTCTTCTTTTCCGGCGAGCTGACCAACTGCCTGATCACCCTGCCCGAGGAGCGCGACGCCCTGCTGTCGGCGCTGCGCCCGGACGAGGTGGAGCCGCTGGTCTTCAACGAGGCGCTGGCCGCCATGCCCGCCGCGGATTTCTTTTCGAGCGTGGTGCTGGACCGCTTCAGGGCCGGCGGGCTCTGCGTGGGCCCGGATTTCGCCGTCGGGCGCGGCCGCGAGGGGCACCTGGCCTTCCTGAAGGCGGCCTGCCGCCAGGCCGGGCTGGCCTTCAAGGCGGTGACCTTCGCCCGCCGCGGCGGCCATAAGATCTCCTCCAGCCTTATCCGCTCCCTGCTGCGGGAGGGACGCGTCGGGGAGGCGAACCGCTGCCTCGGCTGGGAGTATTCAGTGAGCGGCCCGGTGATAAAGGGCGCGGGCCTGGGCCGCAAGCTGGGTTTCCCCACCGCCAATATCGGGGCCCACCCCGCCAAGATCCTGCCGCCCGGCATCTTCGCCGCCAGGGTGAAGGTCGGGCATTCTGTCCACGACGCGGTGCTGAGCGTAGGCCGCCGCCCTACGGTTAACACCCTGGGCGGGCGCCTGATACTGGAAGCCCATTTGCTGGATTTTTCCCGGAATATCTACGGCAGGACGCTGACGGTCACCTTCCTGAAGCATTTGCGCCCGGAGCGCAAGTTCTCCTCGAAAGAATCGCTTATCGCGCACATCAGGTCGGATATCGCCCAGGCCCGGAAATATCTGGGGTCAGGTCTTTACTTTTGACCTGAGGTCAAAAGTAAAGACCTGACCCCTTAGAGGATTTCCGGTTTGCCGCGGCGCAGGTAAAGGCCGCGGAAGGCCCCGGGCGCCGCAAGTTCCCCCGCCTCGGCCGCCACTTCCCCCCGCAGCACGGTGTATTTCGGAAAACCGTAAAGCTTCTTCCCCTGCCACGGCGAGAAATCAGTATTGTGCTTCAGGCGGCGCCAGTCCGTCTTTACCGGGGCGCCCGGGT
>CAYSYJ010000267.1:0-2854 GCA_964435105.1 uncultured Elusimicrobiaceae bacterium | reverse complement strand
CGATGCCCCCTATGCCTATGAAATGAGCCAGGCGCACGCGGCCCAGGTCCAGGTCTTCCGAGTAGTGGTTCATCGCGGGTTCTCCATGTTTTCGGCCGTCCTGTCCAGGAAATCCTCGGCGGCGGCCACCGCCTCGGCCCAGGTCTCCGGGGCCAGTTCAATTATAACAGTATCGGCCGCCCGGGAAAAAGCGTCCTCGAAAAGTTTAGCCCCCCGCCGGAAAAAGACCAGGCAGGGGCGCCCCGAAAAGAGCAGTTCCACCGCGCGCGCGCTGAAGGACGGCGACAGCAGCGACATGGGGCCGAGCTCGTCGAAAAGTATGGCCTTGCCGCCGGCCGCGGCCGCCTCCAGGCCGCCCAGGGCCGTAGCCTCCAGGGCGGGCAGGCTGACGGCGTATTTATTGAAGGCCACCGGCGAGACCAGGGTGCGCGAGGCCAGCACCGCGCGCCCGCCCCCCAGGGCCTCCACCTCGAAGCCCGCGCGCGCGTTCCCCTCGCGCAGTTCCCGGGTGCGGAAGCCGCCCAGCCAGCGGCCGTAGGAAGCGCAGAGCTTATCGGCCAGGCGCTGCTTGAGGGCGCAATCCGAGAAAGCGAAAGCGAGGACCGCGGCCTTGGGGACTTTCATTTTTTCCCTCCGAGCCAGGCCCTGTTGGCCAGGGCCGTCTTGTTGCCGGGTTCCAGGCGCAGGGCCTCCAGGCATTCGGCCAGCGCCTTATCCTCCGCGCCGGCCTCCACCCAGGCGGCGCTGCGGCCCAGGGCGGCCAGCGCCCCCCCGCCGGAAAACTCCTCCAGCGCCAGGGCGTGTTCGCCCAGCAGCAGGTAGCCGAGGCCCCGCACCAGACGCAGGTCGCCGCCGCCCTGCTCGGCCTCCAGTTCCTCCAGGGCCTCGGCGGCGTTCTCCAGCCAGCTGTCTCCCATCACCCAGAGCCCCATGTCGTTGCCCACGTCGCGCGGCTTGAAGAGCGCCTTGGCGCGGGCGCCCGGGCCAGCGGCGGGCGGGGCCGTCTCCACGCCGAAGTTCAGGCGGGCGTCGCTGCCCGCGCCCACCGACTTGAGCAGTTTCTCCGCCTCGGCGGCCACGGCCGCGGCGCGGCGCTCCCGCTCCTCCGGCGAGGAGGCGGGCAGGAAATACTCGCGCTTGGTATAGTTCACCCTGGGTTTGCGGAAAGCGGCCTGGAGGCGGGCGCCCAGCTTCTCCCCGTCCGTACGGGCCAGTTCGGCCTTGGGGGTCTCGAGCAGTTCCACGGAGATCCTGGCGTCCTGTCCGGCGGGGATCTTCTTGAGCGCCGAATAGAGCGGGCTCGGGGCCGGGGCCTCCGGCGACGGCGGCCGGCCGGCGTAGGCGAGGCCCATCGAGATGCCCCCCTTGTCGTTGGCAGGGGCCAGCAGGAAGGCCCCGTCCAGGGCCTTGCGGGCCTCCTTGGCCCGGCCGGCCTTGTGCAGCGCCCAGGCCAGGCGGAAGCGCGCCACGGCGTCGCGCGGCTTGATGTCCAGCGCCCGCCGGTAAAGTTTTATCGCGGCGCCCAGGTCCCCCTCCCGCTCGCGCAGCACCGCCAGCTCGAGCACGGCGTCCTCGTAACCGGAAAAAAGCGAGACCGCTTTCTCGAGCTGCAGCGCGGCCTGCTCGTAGCGGCCAAGCCGCGAATAGAACAGGCCCAGCTGGTAGCGGTAGAGCGGGTTCGCGGGGTCCAGCGCGGCGGCCGCCCTGAAGTAGTCCAGGGCCAGCGCGCGGTTGCCGAGGGCGTTGTAAACGGAGCCGGCGTTCATTTTCACGTCGGAACGGGAGGGGTCCAGCTTCTCGGAGGCGAGGAAATCCGCCAGCGCGGCCCCGTGATCGCCGGCCCGGGCCCTGACTATGCCCCGGAGCTGCAGCGCCATGGAGCTGCGCGGGTCCAGGCGCAGGGCCTCCTCGAACTCGGCCAGGGCCTTGTCGGGCGCGCCGAGCCAGTAGAGGGCCGAACCGTAAAGCAGCCGGGCCGTGGGATCGCCGGGGTTGCGCTGCACCGCCCGGAAGAACTCGTCGGCGGCGGCGGCGTAGTCCTCCTGCCCCATCAGGGCGTAACCGCGGCGCAGGTTGACGGCGCTCTGCTCCGCCATGATGCGGTCCCAGACCGTGCTCTGGCCCGCGGGCGCAGGCACGGCCGCGGCCGGCGCGGCCAGCGCGGCGAGCAGCAGCAGGACCCGGGCCGTCAGGCTGGGGAGCATATATAAGGAATTATATGTAATTATGCGGAGAGGGGCGTCAATTCCGCTTGCCGACGGTGATCTTCCGGGGGGTGCTGAACTTCCCCTCGAAGCCCAGCAGGTCCACCAGCGAGACCCGCATATAGTAATCCCCCGCCGGGATAAGGTCGCCCAGGTGTATGGTCTCGAAAGCGTCGTAGGTCTTGTCCAGGGCCAGGTTGGTGAAGGTCTGGTCCCTGGAGACCTGGAGGTGGTAGCTCTGCACCGGGTTGGCCACCGAGATCATCTTCACGATCTCGTTGGCGTCGATGCTCTTGTCGTCCACGTTGCCGACCTTGGGCATGTTCCCGGTCAGGTCCTTGTCCTTGGGGAGGGCGGCCGTAACGCCCGGGCCGCGGCCGTCCTTCCTGAGGTTGAGCGAGACGACGCCGCTTTCGGTGCTGAGCTTGGGCGCCCCCGACGAGGCGAGGGCGGTCTGGGACTGTTCCAGCTCCGGCAGGGGCGGCAGCTTTACCGGGTTGGACGGCGGCATGTCCATCTTTACCTCGGCGGCGAAACCCTCGGGCACCTCGACGGTCTTGCCCTGGGCCTCGACGTCGGCCTTACCCTTGTAGACCTGCACCAGGGTGGTCAGGTCGTCCTTGAGCTTGGCTCCGAACTCGGTATCCTTG
>CAYSYJ010000266.1:0-2860 GCA_964435105.1 uncultured Elusimicrobiaceae bacterium | reverse complement strand
CGTAGACGTCCGTGCCGGAAATGAAGAGCACGGCGCTCTTGACGCCCTTGAGGCCCGTGGAGGCCAGGTCGCGCAGCTCCGCCTTCCAGCCCATGGTCTGGGCGAAGCGGGTGTACATGCGCAGCAGGTCGCCGGCGAAAAGCGCGGATTCGTCCCCGCCCACCCCGGCGCGGATCTCCAGGAATATGTTCTTTGAATCCTCCGGGTCCGGAGGGATGATGAGCAGCTGCAGCTTCTTGGCCAGTTCGGCCGCCCTGGCTTCGAGCCCGGGCAGCTCGGCGGCGGCCAGGGCGGCCATCTCGGGGTCGGTGCTGGAGCACATGCCGCGGGTGTCCTCGGCCTCCCTGGAGGCCTTCTCCAGGGCGGCGGCGGTGTCGAGGACCTGCCTGCAGGCGGAATGGCGGCGGGAAAGCTTCTCGATCTCCTCGGGCTTGAGCCCTCCTGAGGCGAGGCGGGCCTCGGTCTCCGCGAACTCCCTTTTTATGGCTTCCAGCTCTTTCTCAAGCATATGGGATAGGTATCAGGGGACGTTGGTTAGTTAGTTAGTATTTAGTCAAAAAAAGACGTCGCGACTCACCCGCAGCCCCCGCACAAATACTAACTAACTAACCAACGTCCCCTTGCGTCCACATATAAAAAAGCAGGCGTTCCCGGGAAATAGGGAACGCCTGCCTGGAAAGCGAGGCTACTTCGTCTCGGCTTTCTTCTCGGCCTTGGGGGCGGCCGCTTTCGGGGCGGCGGCCTTCTCGTCCTTCTTGGGGCCGGCGGCCGCGGCGGAGGAGAGCTTGCGCTTCACCGCGTGGCGCGGCGTGACCGCCTTGGCGGCCAGCTTCTTGGGCTTGCGCTCCACCATCTTGCCGCCGGTAGCGGCGAACTTGGTGTTGAACTTCTCCACGCGGCCGGCGGTGTCGAGCAGCTTCTGCTTGCCGGTGTAGAACGGGTGGCAGGCGGAGCAGATCTCGACCTTGATGACCGGCTTAATGGAGCGGGTCTTGAAAGTGTTGCCGCAGGCGCAGGTGACCTCGCAGAGGTCGTAATGGGGATGGATGTCGTTTCTCATGGCAATTTCCTCGCTGTGATCTAAAGTCAAATTATAGCATATTCGGGCTGCGGCGGCCTATTTGCGGCCGATCTTGGTGAGCGGGTTCACGGTCTTGCCGGAAGGGGTGATGATCTCGAAATGCAGGTGCGGCCCGGTGCTCATGCCGGTGGAGCCCACGCGGCCCAGCAGGGTCTTGGACTTCTGCACGGTCTCCCCCGCCTTTACCGAGGTCTCGGACAGGTGGCCGTAGCGGCAGCGGGAGCCGTCCTTGTGCTGCACCTCCACCAGGTTGCCGTAGCCGCCTTTCCAGCCGGAGAAGGTCACCACCCCGGAGCGCGAGGGGTAGACCGGCGTGCCCACGGGCATGGGGATGTCGGTGCCCTGGTGGAAGATGCGGCGCTTGAGCACAGGGTGGTAGCGGCTGCCGAAGCGGCCGCTGATGCGGCCGAAGCTGCGCAGCGGCATGCGGTAGGTGTCCAGGTCCAGGTACACCGAGGGCAGGTACACCCTGTCCCCCTTCTTGAATTTATACCCCGCCAGCAGGGCCGAGGGCGGCAGGCCGTTATCCTCGATAATGTCGGACTTGAACCGCTTCAGGTCGCGGTTCTTGCCCACGTAGCGGCGCGCGATGGAATCCAGGGACTCGCCGTTGGCCCAGACCTCGTAGAGCAGGCCCTTGCCGTTGTGCACGCGGATATAGCCGCCCCGCGTCAGGAAGATGAACTCGTTGGAATTGGTGCTCTGCAGCGAGCGGATGTCGGTGCCGTAGGCGGAGGCGATGGAGCGGATGTCCTCCCCCTTCTGCACCTTGTGCCTGGCGTGGATGAGCCGCGGTATGAGGCGGAAGGCCTCGGGCGGCGGCTCGGGCGGGCCGGGCGGGGTCATGACCGAGAAGCGGGCGTAATAGGCCGGCGCGAGGGCCGGGCCGCCGGCGCCGGAAAGCGCGGCCGCCCCCAGGAGGAACGCCGCGCCCAGCGCCAGTTTAGCCCCGTTCCCCGTCATCAGCGGCCGGAGCCCATCTCCATGGACTTGAGGAAGTCCTTGTTGGACTTGGTCGAGGACAGCTTGCTGAGCAGCAGCTCCATCGAGTCGATGGGCGACAGCGGCGCCAGCACCTTGCGCAGGATCCAGACCTTGTTGAGCTCGTCGTCGGTCATCAGCAGCTCCTCCTTGCGGGTGGAGGTGCGGTTGATGTCGATGGCCGGGAAGCAGCGGCGGTCGGCCAGCTTGCGTTCCAGGTAGATCTCGGAGTTGCCGGTGCCCTTGAACTCCTCGAAGATGACGTCGTCCATGCGGCTGCCGGTCTCGACCAGCGCCGTGGCGATGATGGTGAGCGACCCGCCTTCCTCTATGTTGCGGGCGGCGCCGAAGAAGCGCTTGGGGCGCTGCAGCGAGGTGCTCTCGAGGCCGCCGGAGAGCACGCGGCCGGAGGACGGGGACACGGTATTGTAGGCGCGCGCCAGGCGCGTGATCGAGTCGAGCAGCACCACCACGTGCTTGCCCATCTCGGTCATGCGCTTGGCCTTTTCGAGCACGATCTCGGCCACCTGCACGTGGCGGTCGGCCGGCTCGTCGAAAGTGGAGGCCAGGACCTCGCCCTGCACGGAGCGCTTCATATCGGTGACTTCCTCGGGGCGCTCGTCGATGAGCAGCACGATCAGCTCGATCTCGTCCTTGTGGTTGGCCACTATGGAGTTGGCGATGCGCTGCAGGATCATGGTCTTGCCGGTCTTGGGCGCGGCCACGATGAGCTGGCGCTGGCCCTTGCCCACCGGCACGATCAGGTCGATCACGCGGCCGGTCATCTCGTTCTTGGCC
>CAYSYJ010000265.1:0-2881 GCA_964435105.1 uncultured Elusimicrobiaceae bacterium | reverse complement strand
ACCTTCTCGGTCTTGGCGGGCAGGGTGGGCTCCTGGAGGGTCTTTACCTGGTCCTTCTTGGCCAGCTGCACCATTTCCTGCTTGCGCACCTCGGCCTTGCGCTGGTTCACCATATAATAGATGCCGGCGACGAAGATCAGGAACATCAGGAACCATTTCATGTCGAATCCTCCAGCTGACTGCTTTACATTCTAGTCAATTTGCCCCGGATATTCAATTGGGGCGATAATTGATATATAATTAGCGTGTGGCCGTCTTTCGGGCCAACCGGAGGGACGAAATTTTATGGAGAACGAAGAGTTCAAGATAGAGCCGCTGCCCGGCCTGCCTTTGCCGGACGGGGAACAGCCCGCGCCCCTGCTCGACGAGGGCCCGCGCCCCGCGGGCTTTAACGAGAGGTTCCTGGCCTACGTCCTCGACGCGCTGCCCTTCGTGGCGGGCGCGCAGTTCTCCCTCAACGCCCTGGTCAAGGCCGGGGTGATGCCCTACACCCCCGCCAACGAGTGGAAGTGGAAAGCCCTCTGGATCTTCGCCTATATCGTCTACGAGACCGTGCTGTCGAGCGGCGGCCGCGCCACGCTGGGGAAGTTCGCCATGGGCATAAGGGTGCGCGCCGCGGACGGCGGCGACCTGCCCGCGGGCAAGGCCTTCGTCAGGGCCGTCGGCTACTTCATAAGTTCGGCTACCCTGAACATAGGTTATTTCCTGGCCCTCTTCACGCCGAACAAGCGCGCCCTGCACGACTATATAGCCGGCAGCCGGGTGGTGAGCGTCCGGGAGCGCGGCGAAGTGGCCGACGGCCTGGTGCTGGCCTTCTCCTGGGGCCTCATGGCCATCCTGGCGGTCTCCTGGCTCAACCAGACGGTGCTGCGGATAACCCCGGGCGAAAAGGCCCAGATCGTGGCCGCGCACCGCACCATCTCCAAGCTGGCCCGCCTGCAGGAGATCTACGCGCAGCGCGAGGGGCACTATACCAACGATCTCAAGGCCCTGGCCGACCTTACCGGCAACGTGAACGCCGTGCGGGCCGAGCTTTTCAAGACCCTGCAGCCCGACTCCCTGATGATCGCTTCCAACGGGCGGCGCTTCAAGATCACCGCCAAGGCCCGCAACTGGCGCAAGACCGAGGTGGAGGTGGTCTCGAAGCGGGACGCCCACGGCGTTCCCTGAAGACCGGCCGGCCCTGGTAAAAAAAGACCCCGCCTTCCGGCGGGGTCTTTCTTTTGCGGGGAGGCTCCCTTATTCCGCGCGGGTGCGCTCCGAGCCGCTCTGGCAGGCCATGCAGTATCGGGCCGAGGGCAGCGCCTTGATGCGCTTCTTCTCGATGTGGCGCTTGCAGTGCTCGCAGAGGCCGTAGCTGCCCTTGGCCATCTTGCGCAGGGCGGCCTCGATGTCGCCCAGCATCTTGCGCTCGTTGTCGGACAGTTCGAAGAGGATCTCCTTGTCCAGGCTCTGGGTGGCCTGGTCGATGGAGTCCCCCACCTCGGGCTCGTTCAGGTCGAGGTTCCGCTTGTCCTCCACGTTCTTGGCGATGTCGGCCTTCATCTCGTTGAGCTTGGCGGCTATCTCCGCCACCTCCGTGCCGGTCAGGGCTTCCCTGGCGGGCGAGGCGGCCCTGGCGGCCGGCTTGGGGGCCTTGGCCTTGGCGGCCGTCTTGGCGGGCCTGGCCTTTGCGGCGGGCTTCGCGGCGGTCTTTTTGGCGGTCTTTTTGGCGATCTTTTTTGTTTTTTTCATATCCGCTCCATTCTCTCCGCGCGGCCTCCGGCCGCAAGGCGGTTTAACAATTTATATTATTTGCCGGGAGGTGTCAACCGCTTAAAAGCCGGGGGGCGGGAGGCTCTCGCCGTCCCGCCCCCCCGCCGTCCGGGCCCGTCGGCTTATTTGAAGGAAATGCCCTTCATCTTGGTGAAGATGGTGCGGTCGCGGCGCTGGAAGATGGGGCTGCGGAAAGGGAAGTCGAAGGTGAGCGAGATGCGGTGCGTGGTCCCCAGCTCGCCCATCGGCACGAAGGCGTAGTCCAGCGAGAAGAAGTGCAGGGTCGCGCCCAGGCCGAAGGTCAGGCCGGTCAGGCCGTCGCTCATCTGCTGGGTGTCGAGGCCGGTGCGCAGGCAGAAGCGGGTCAGCTCGTTGGGCGAGGTGGCGAGCTCCGCGCCCAGCAGGACGTTCGGCTTGTTCTGCTTGGGGAAGACCACGTCCGTGGCGAACAGCATGTTGCGGAAGGGGCTTACCGCGGCGCCCATCTTGAAGGTCAGGGGCAGCGGGTTGGACTCGGTGTCGTAGCGCAGGCCGCCGCCGATATTGGTGGCGGTGACGGCCAGGCGGTAGGGGATGTCGCCGAAATTGTAGGTCATCACGCCGATGTCGGCGGCGTAGCTGTGCGCGGACCCCACTATCTTGGACTTTATGTACTTGCCGGACACGCCGATGGACACGTCCACGTCCTTGTCGGAGAATTCCAGGATGGCCTTGCTGTAGGAGAGCGTGAAGACCTGGTCCCGCGGCGTGAAAGAGCCCAGCTTGTTGCCGGAGATGTCGGTGTGGTCTATGGCGCCGATGTCGGTCATCAGCACGGAGCCGGCCAGCACCGTGTCGTAGGAGAGGCGGTGCGCGTAGGCCGCGTACTGGTAGCTGATCTCCTCGAAGTACTGGGCCCGCATGAAGACCGCCGAAAGCTTGGGTATCTGCACGAGGCCGGCCGGGTTCCAGTGTACCGCGGAGGCTTCCTCGCTGACGGCCGAATAGGCGCCGGCCATGGCGGCGGCGCGGGCGCCGACGGCCAGGTTCAGGAAGTCGGCGGTGGTGGTGCCGGCGGCCTTGGAGGAGAAGTAGCGGGGCTCCTCGCCGGCGCGGGCGGCGGAGCCGAGGCAGAGGAGGAGGGCGC
>CAYSYJ010000264.1:0-2882 GCA_964435105.1 uncultured Elusimicrobiaceae bacterium | reverse complement strand
GCGGTCTTGGACAGCACCGTGGAGCCGTCGGAAAGCTTGGATTCCTGCATTTCCAGCCAGAGGTCGTTGCCCTCGCGGCTGCGCTCGCCCACGCCGCCGAACACCGAGCAGCCCTTGTGCTCGCGGGCGACGTTGTTGATGAGCTCCATGATGACCACGGTCTTGCCCACGCCGGCGCCGCCGAACAGGCCCACCTTGCCGCCCTTCATGAAGGGGGCCAGCAGGTCGATGACCTTGATGCCGGTCTCGAAGACCTCGGGCGCCGTCTTCTGCTCGGTCAGCGGCGGCGGGTCGCGGTGGATCGGCAGGTGCTCCTTGGAGTCTATCGGGCCGCGGTAATCCTTGGGTTCGCCCAGCACGTCCATCAGGCGGCCCAGGCAGGCCTCGCCCACGGGCACCTTCACCGGGGCGCCGGTGTCCCTGGCCTCCAGGCCCTTGCCGAGGCCCGTCGTCGGGCCCAGCGTGATGGCGCGCACGGTATTGTCGCCCAGGTGCTGGGCGACCTCGGCGACGAGGGTCTTCTCGTGGCCGTCCTCCTTGTACTTTATCTTGAGCGCGTTGAGGATGCGCGGCAGCTGGCCCTGCTGGAACTCGATGTCCAGCACCGGCCCGATGATCTGCACTATTTTTCCGGTGTTCATGTTGGCTCCTTAAATTCAGTTGCCCAGCGCTTCCGCGCCGCTCACGATCTCGTTGAGCTCCGTCGTGATCATGGCCTGGCGCGTCTTGTTCATCTTCAAAGTGAGGCCGTCTATCAGCTCGGAGGCGTTCTTGGAGGCCGCCTCCATGGCGCTCATGCGCGCCGCGAGTTCAGCCGCCTGCGACTCCAGCAGCATGCGGTACAGCTGCGCGCCGATGTGGCGGGGCAGCAGGGCGCCCAGCAGTTCCTTCTTGCCGGGCTCGAAGGCGAAATCGGCGTGCCCCCTGATCTCGCCGGCGCAGCTGAGGATATGGCCTTTCAGCGGCAGCAGCTGGTCAGTGACGATCTCCTGGGACATCATGGATTTGAACTCGTTGTAGATCAGGGTCACGCTCTCGAAGGGCTGCGAGGCGTAGATCCGGGTCACGGTGTCGGCCAGCAGCTGCGCGTGGGCGTAGGAGGCCTTGGGGAAGATGCCCACCATCTCGTGCGCTATCTCCAGGTCCAGGCCCTTGAGGCGGCGCAGGAAATCCCGGCCCTTGCGCCCCACCACCACGACGTGGATCTTGCGCCCGCGGCGCTCCCGGAGCCAGGCCGCCGCGGCCTTGAGCAAATTGGTATTGAAGGAGCCGCAAAGCCCCTTATCGGCGGTGACCAGCACCAGGCAGAGCGGCCCGCCGGCGGGGCGCTGGCAGAAAAGCTCGCGCGCGGCGGTGCCGGCGAGGTCGTCCTCGCCCAGTTCGCAGTAGAGGTCCGCGATCAGGCGGTCCATCTCGGCCGCGAAGGGGCGCGACGCCAGGATGGCGTTCTGCGCCTTCTTGATGCGCGCCGCCGCCACCATCTTCATGGCGTAGGTGATCTGCTTGATGCTCTTCACCGAAGAGATATGCTTGCGGATGTCGCGCAGTGAGGCCATAGTTCAAATCTTAGCTTTCTCCAGGACTTTCACGTAGTCGGCCACCCCGTCGGCGAGGCTCCACTCGGGCCGGTAGTTGAGCAGGGCCCTGGCCTGGCGCAGGTCGGCCTGCGTCTTGTGCTGGTAGAAGCCGTAGGGATTGTCGAAATACTCCGGGGCGAGGTCCGTCTTCAGCGCCTTGTTGATCGCCTCTATGACCTCGTTGAAATTGCCGGGCTTGCCGGTGGCCGCGTTGCAGACGCAGGACCTTTCCGCGTCGAGCGCGTTGAGGTTGGCCCTCACCAGGTCCTTGACGTAGACGAAGTCGCGCATCTGCTCGCCGAACTTGAAGATCCGCGGCCGCTTGCCGGCCTTCATCTGGCGGTAGAGCTGGTAGACCATGCTGGCCATCTTGCCCTTGTAGTACTCGCGGGGGCCGTAGACGTTGAAATAGCGCAGCCCGACTATGGTCATGCCCTTGTGGGCGGCGGCGAATTCCATGGCCACGTTGTCCATGATCGCCTTGGAGAAGCCGTAGACGTTCTCCGGGGTCGGCTGCTGCTGTTCGTGCATGGGGCAGGCGGAATTCCCGTAAACGGCGGCGGAGGAGGCGTAGACCACGCGTTTGACGCCGTACTCCCGGGCGTATTCCAGCACGTTGCGGAAGCCGTCCACGTTGACGGCCATCATCTTGCGCTGGTCGGTCTCGGTGGTGTCGACGACGGCGGCCTGGTGGAAGACGGCGTCGACCTTGCCGGCCTTGGGGAACCAGTCCTTCGACAGGATGGTGTCCGCCACGACGTCGCCTTTGAAGCCGAGGAGGTTGCGGTAGTCCCCGGACGAGAAGTCGTCGAGCACGGCGACCTGCGCCTTGCGCTCGGCCTCGAGCGCGAAGGCGATATTAGAGCCGATAAAGCCGGCGCCGCCGGTGACCAGGTATTTTTTCATCTCAGAACCTCTTCTTGAAGTCCGTTATCGCGTCGGCCAGGCGCTGCTCCAGGGCCTGGTCCAGCTGCTTCTTGTCCGCGACGTCGGCCAGGAGGTTGGCGTAGGAATCGCGCAGGAACTTCACGAGCGCGGACTCAAAAGGCTTCACCTTCTCGAGCTCCACGTCGTCGAGGTAGCCCTTGGTGCCGGCGTAAAGAACCGCCACCTGTTCCTGTACGGGCATCGGCGAGTACTGGTCCTGCTTGAGCAGCTCCACCATGCGCTGGCCGCGCCTGAGCAGGTCGGAGCTGGCCTTGTCCAGGTCGCTGCCGAACTGGGCGAAGGCCGCGAGCTCGTTGTACTGCGCCAGGTCCAGGCGCAGCTGGCCGGCCACCTGCTTCATGGCCTTGATCTGGGCCT
>CAYSYJ010000263.1:0-2892 GCA_964435105.1 uncultured Elusimicrobiaceae bacterium | reverse complement strand
GCGCAGAACACCAATATCGGCAAGTCGCTGCTGGAGGCGGACAAGGTGGAGGAGGCCAAGAACATCATCCTCAAGGCCCACCGCAACAACGTCGAGCTGCTGCTGCCGGCCGACCACCGCGTGGTGCAGGAGATCAATCCCGAGGCCAAGGTGGAAGTGACCCAGGCCATGGCCGTGCCGGACAACTGGATAGGCGTGGACATAGGTCCCCGCACGGAGATGCTGTTCGCCGACAAGGTGAAGGGCGCGAAGACCGTGTTCTGGAACGGGCCCGTGGGCATCTTCGAGACGCCCGCTTTCGCGAGCGGCAGCGTGACCCTGGCCAACGCCATGGCGCAGGCCACCCGCGCGGGCGCCACCACCATACTGGGCGGCGGCGACACTCTCTCGGTGATGAAGACGGCCAAGCTCAAGACGGACAGCGTCTCGCACGCGTCCACCGGCGGCGGCGCCAGCCTGGAGTTCATCGAGGGCAAGCAGCTGCCGGGCCTGGTGGCCCTGTCGCAGAAATAATTTAGGACTTAACCGGAGGAAACCGAATGTATAACCTGATCGTAATACTGCACGTGATACTGGCTTTCGTGATCATCATCTCGATAGTCGTGTTCCAGACCAGCAAGGGCTCGGCCCTGGCCATGTTCGGCGGCGGCGGCGACGCCCTGTTCAACGCGGCGAGCGGCACCAGCTTCATCAAGAAGTTCACCGCCGGCGCGGCCGCGCTGTTCGCCCTGACCGCGATACTGCTGACCATCTTCGGGGCGAACAACCGCTTCCGCTCGGTGGTGCAGGAGTTCCCGCTGCAGGCCCCGCCCGCGCAGCAGGCCCCGGCCCAGCCCGGCGCCGCCGTCCCCGCCGCTCCCGCGGCCCCCGCCCCCGGAAAATAGGGACAGACACCTATTAAAAGCGCAAAAGCGCCCTGTATCGCAGGGCGCTTTTGCTTTATATTATAAGCCTTTTTTGGGGGCGGCCCCTGGGGGGGCCTACGATTTAAAATAGGGCTCCGTCCCTATTTATTTCCCTGTTTATTTCATGACCTTGTTCTCGAAGGTGTGGATGATGTCCATCAGGTTGTCGGGGGTCTTGGCCGAGAACAGGCGCTTGCGCAGGGTGACATTGGAGATAAGCCCCGACAGCTGGGAGAGTATATTGAGCTGCAGGGTGGGTTCGTTGAAGGGCGTGAGGATGAGGAAGAGCACCTTCACCGGCTGGCCGTCGGGGGAGGGGAAGTAGACGCCGTCGTGGCTCTTGCCCACGGCCAGGAGCGGCCGCGACAGCGAGGCGAGACGCGCGTGGGGGAAGGCGGTCTGGTGGCCCAGGGCGGTGGAGAAGTTGGTCTCGCGCTTGATAATGGCCTTCAGGGCCTCGTCCTTGTCGAAGGAGGGGGAGGCCTCGTGGAGGCGGTTGAGCACCTCCTCTATGGCCTCGAAGCGGCCGGTCTCCTTGAGGTCCAGCTCGCAGGCCTGGCGCACCAGCAAATTGCTCAGGAGCAGCTTGGGGGGCTGTTCGAACTCGTCGCGTATCTCGCCGGTCAGCTCCTCCACGATGTCTTCCATGGTCAGCAGGCCGGAGACTTCCCCTTTGGGGTTCTTTACCAGCGCCAGCTGCACCCGGCGCTCCTGGAACTCGCGCAGGGCGCGCTCCACGCTGATCTCCTCGGAGATCTCGTAGAGCGGGCGCTTGAGGGCGGAAAGCTGGGGCTGTACCGGCCCGCAGCCGGCCATGAAGCAGCCTGCGATGTCCTTGAGGTGGATGTAGCCGTCTATGGCGCCGTCCTCGCGCATCAGGGGGTAGCGGGTGAACTGCCGCTCGTGCATGGTCTTGACGTTCGTTTCCCAGGGCAGGGCGGTGTTGATGAAGCAGATGGAGGCGCGGGGGGTCATGACCTCCTTGACCCTTGTCTTGCCGAAGTCGAAGAGGTGCTCGAACATCATGAGGCGGCCCAGGGAGATGCGCCCGTGCTCCTGGCTCTGGCCCAGGATCATGCGCAGCTCCTCGTCGGAGTGCACGGTCTCCTCCTGGTTGGCCTTGATGCGCAGCAGGCGCAGCACCTGGTTGGCGCTCTCGTTCAAAAGCCACATGGGCACGAAGAAGACGGTGTGGAAGAACTTGAAGGGGGCCGCTATCCACAGGGCGGATTTCTCCGGCATGCGGATGGCCATGTTCTTGGGCACCAGCTCGCCCAGCACCACGTGGAAGCCGGTGATGAGGGCGAAGGCCACGGCCACCGAGACGGTGTGGGAGGCCGCCGGGGTCAGGGTGACGCCCAGCAGGGCGAAGAGGGGGGTGATGAGGTGCGCGACGGCCGGCTCGCCTACCCAGCCCAGGCCGATGCTGGCGATGGTGATGCCCAGCTGGGCGGTGGAGAGGTAGGCTTCGAGGTCCTTGACCACTTCCTTGGCGAGCTTGGCGCGGGTTACGCCCTTGGCGGAGAGCTCCTCCAGGCGGGTGAAACGCACTTTGACGGCGGCGAACTCCGACAGCACGAAGAAGGCGTTGAGCAGCAGGAAGAAGAGCGCGGCGAGGAGATAGAGTATATCCGTCATTACTATCATTTTACAAATAACTGGAATTTAGTAAAATATACGTAGTTCTTTTAACGACGGCGGGGGAGAACCGCCGGGCAGGATTTACGCGCGGGTGGTGGAACTGGTAGACACGCACGTTTGAGGGGCGTGTGCCTAACGGCATGGGGGTTCGAGTCCCCCCCCGCGCAATTTTAAGACCGCCGCAAGGCGGTCTTTCTTTTAGCGGGGGGGGGACGAGAACCCCCGCTTCCGAAAGGGGTTCGGGTGGAGCGTGCGTAGCACGCGACACAAAATGGACGTATCGACAGGTCCCCCCCCCCGCGCAATTTTAAGACCGCCGCAAGGCGGTCTTTCTTTTAGCGGGGGG
>CAYSYJ010000262.1:0-2943 GCA_964435105.1 uncultured Elusimicrobiaceae bacterium | reverse complement strand
GAACTTGAGCACCGTGCCCAGCTGGGTCTTGTAGATGAACTGGTGCAGGGTCTCGATGAGGTACTTGCGCAGCTCCTCGGGGTTATTGAACTCGGATATCTTCTTGGGCCTTATGTGATAGGCCATCTCGAACTCGGTGCGGGCGAACAGCCACTTTGAGAAGTGGTTCCGCCCGGCGTGGTAGAGCACCGACTCTATGGGGACCACCTTCAGCAGCTTCAGCATGGTGTTGAGGTCCGAGGCGCGGGCGAGCTCCGCCCCGCCCTGGTCGCTGAAGACGAAATCGCCGAAGCCGAAGTACCTGGTGATGAAAGCCCGCAGCTGCTTGGCCAGGTCCGGCGCGGCCTTGTGCACGAAAGAAGCCCCCAGCGCCGCCGCCTGCGGCGCCATGCGGGCGTTGGAGGACTGCAGCAGCACCGGCATGTCCGGGACCTCGGCCTTTATCCGGCGGGTCAGCTCCAGGCCGGCCTCGCTGTGGCAGGCGCCGCCCATGGGGTATTCGATGTCGCTGATGACGCCCAGCAGGTTGCCCTTGTATTTCTCGTAAAGGGCCCAGGCCTCCTCGTAGGTGCTGCAGAAGAGGATCTTGGGGCGGGCCCGCAGGCGCAGGTTCTTCTTGGCCGGGTTGAGCTCCTCGGCCATGACGATCTGCGTCTGCTTCATGAGCTCGGTGTAGATGATGGGCAGGTAGGAGGAGTAGAACTTGATATTGTCCTCCACCAGCAGCACGGCCTGCACGCCGACCTTGGAGTCGTGGTCGAAGTTCCTGGCGTCCTCGATGATGTTGATGATGGCCGAGAAGATGCGGGTGTCGCCGCTCCACAGGCAGATGCCGTCGGCGAGCTCCCTGGCCTCGTCCAGGACGTTCTGGATGTCCTGCACGTTGAACGAGAGCAGCACCACCGGCAGGTCCGGCCGGCCCGCCTTGAGTTTGCGGAAGAAATCGCCCATGTCGGTCTCGCCCACCTGCACCATGGCGATGACGAGGTCGTAATTGCCGCGCTTGAGCTTCTCCATGGCCTGTTCGGCGGTGGCCACGCGGGTGATCTTCGGCGCGCCGCGGCCCGGGTCCGGGAGTTCCGAGAACAGCGCCTCGTTGAGGCGGTCGTCGTCGGCGAGCAGGAAGGAGTCGTAGAGCGAGGCCACCATCAGGACGTTCTTGATCCTGTGGGGCATCAGCTTTTCGAAGCCGCCGAACTCTATCTCGTAGTCCCCTGGTTTCCGGGAGTTGGGCATAGCGGTTATTTTACAAAAAACCGCCGCCCGGGGCGGGGTTGCCAAGGAAATCTTATTATGTTTATATATTAGCAGCGGTTTCATAATATACCAGGAGAACCCCAAAGATCATGGAAAAACCTACCCTCAAACCCAAGTGCCCTAACTTCTCTTCCGGCCCCTGCGCCAAGCGTCCCGGCTGGACCGTTGACGCGCTGAAGAACGCGCTGGTGGGCCGCTCCCACCGCTCCAAGGAAGGCAAGGCCCGCCTGCAGGAAGTGTCCGACCGCATGAAGAAGGTCCTCAACCTCCCGGCCGACTACCGCATAGGCGTCGTGGCCGGTTCCGACACCGGCGCGGTGGAACTGGCGATGTGGACGCTGCTCGGCCCCCGCCCCGTGGACATCTTCGGCTGGGAAGCCTTCAGCAAGGGCTGGATCACCGACGCGGTGAAGTACCTCAAGCTCCCCAAGGTCAACGAGTACAAGGCCGACTTCGGCAAACTGCCCGACCTGACCAAGGCCAACGCCCAGAACGACATCATCTTCACCTGGAACGGCACCACCTCCGGCGTGAGGGTCCCGAACCTGAACTGGCTCCCGAAGGACCAGCAGGGCCTCGTGATCTGCGACGCCACCAGCGGCGTGTTCGCGATGGACATAGACTTCGCCAGGCTCGACGTGGTCACCTTCTCCTGGCAAAAGGTGCTCGGCGGCGAGGCCGCGCACGGCGTCATCATCCTGTCGCCCAGGGCCGTCAAGCGCATGGAGGAGCAGAACTCCAAACTGACCTGGCCCGTGCCCAAGATCTTCCGCCTCGTGGACGAGAAGAAGCTGCAGCCCGGCGAGCTGGAGTACAGCACCATCAACACCCCGTCGCTGCTCTGCGTCGAGGACGCGATAGACGCGCTGAAGTGGGCCGAGACCGTGGGCGGCCTGCCGGGGCTCGTGAAGCGCTCCACCGCCAACCTGGCCGCCTTCGAGCGCTGGGTGGAGAAGTCCAACTGGATCACCTTCCTCGCCGAGACGAAGGAGACCCGCTCCAGCACCTCGGTCTGCTTCAAGATCAAGGCGGACTGGTTCCAGAAGCTGCCCGACGAGGAGAAGACCAAGGCCGCCAAGAAGATCACCTCGATGCTGGATAAGGAGGGCGTGGCCAAGGACATCAATTCCTACGGCAAGGCCCCGGCCGGCATCCGCGTCTGGTGCGGAGCCACCGTCGAGACTTCGGACATAGAAGCCCTGATCCCCTGGCTGGACTGGGCTTACGAGCAGGTAGCCAAAGAATACTCCAAGGAGGCAGTGAAATGAGCAAAGTTCTTATCGCCGATAAAGCCGACCCTCTCTGCGAGAAGGTCCTGAAGGACCGCGGCATCGAAGCCGTGGTCAAGACCGGCATGAAGCCGGAGGAGCTCAAGGAGTTCGCCAAGGACTTCGACGGCATCATAGTCCGCTCCGCCAGCAAGATCACCCGCGAGATCATCGAGGCCGCCAAGAACCTCAAGGCCGTGGCCCGCGCCGGCGCCGGCGTCGATAACGTGGACCTGGTCGCCGCCAGCGAGAAGAAGGTGCTGGTGATGAACACGCCGTTCGGCAATACCGTCAGCACCGGCGAGCACGCGATAGCCATGATGATGGCCCTCGCCCGCCACATCCCGCAGGCCAACGCGTCCACTCACGCCGGCAAGTGGGAGAAGAGCAAGTTCGAGGGCGTGGAGATCACCGGCAA
>CAYSYJ010000261.1:0-2944 GCA_964435105.1 uncultured Elusimicrobiaceae bacterium | reverse complement strand
AAGGTCAGGTATTCGTACCTGGGCTTGTAGTTCAGGTAGAACAGCGGGAAATAGACCGACAGGCCGTTGGCGTCCTTGGACTTGTAGCCCAGCGCGTCGTTGCGCGGCACGAACTTCTCCGACAGGAAGACGATGGTCTCCCGGGCCGCTTCGCGGACCGCCTGGGTGGGGGAATTCTCGAAATAGAGCTTCATGACCTGGTACAGGTCCCTGGCGTCCTCGTCTTCGAAGGAGCGCAGGGACCACTTCTTGTCGTGGTAGAGCTTCATGTCCTCCGGAGAGGCCGCCACCAGCCGGGCGAAGCGGTCCAGGCGCGCGGCCAGCTCGCCGGACAGCCCGGGCCTGACGATCGACATGGTCACAGACTTCTTGTCGGCATTGTAATAGTATTCGGAGAAGCCCTTGAGTATGGCCTGCGAGGCGGCGAAGCCGTCTCCGGGGCGGGCGGCGAGCTCGTAATTGTAGCCGGTGCCGGGGGTGGTCTCCTGCGAGCCGACCACGTACTCGGCGGCGTCCTTCAGGTCGTAGACCACCTCTACCGTCTGCATCAGGCAGGCGTCGGAGGAATAGACCGTGACCCCGCCGGCCGCCTTGATGGCCGCGGCCAGCTCGGCGGGCGCGATATGGTTGCCGGAGACGTCGTCGTAGGAGATGCCCTTGGCGCCGGGCGGGGGCTTGACGCCCCGCCAGCCGCCGCCGTGGCCACTCACCACCAGCAGGTACTTCCTGGCGGGAAAGTTAGCCTTGCCCCACTTGATGAAGTCGGCCAGGTGGCGCCAGTCGCCCATGTCGGCGTCGGGATACTGCGCCAGGACGGGGGAATTGATCTTGGCCGGGTCCGAGTCCTTCGCCAGCAGGAAGCGGCGGGAACCGGTCCAGTCGGCCTGCGGCGGCGGCGTGAACGCCGGGCCGAAAGGGTTGAAAGGCGGCTCGCATTTCATGCGGGCCAGTTCCGCCACCACGTTGACCTTGTCGGTGGAGCCGGCGGCCTCCATCTCGTTGACGTCGTTGATGGCCTCGTAGCAGAGGTTATTGCGCGCGCTGACATACACCAGCACCGTCCATTCCTTTGCGGCCGGCCGCGAAGGCGCCCCGGGCGCGGGAATTTCTACGGCGGCCGGGTCGCCCAGCTGGGCGGCGGCGGGCGGCAGGGCGGCAAGGCGGAGAGGGGCGGCGAGGAAGAGGGCGGCGAGCAGGGCGCGCGTGGTCATATAGTCTATTATAGTCCCGCAACGCGGGCCGCGCATGAGCCTTTGGACCCCGCCCCCGCCGGGCCTTATGGGGAAATAAAATAATATAATCTACCCGTGCCCCTAGCCCGACTGAACCGACTCCTGCTGGCAGCCGCCCTGGCCGCGCCGGCGCTGTGCTGCGCCAGCCCGGCCCCGGCCCAGGAAACCCGCGAGAAGAGCCCGCTCACCAACGACCGCGTGGCCGCGATGGTCAGGAACGGCGTCAGCGAGGACATCATCCTGGCCCTGATAGATAAATTCCCGGACCGCCTAGACGGCGGGCCGGAGGCGCTGGTGGAGCTGAAGAAGGCGGGCGCCAGCAACAAGGTGCTGCTGGCGGTGCGCCGCAGCGGCCTCGCCTCCCAGGCCGCGGCGGAAGAAGCGGCCAACCCCGTGATCAGCGACGAGCCCGAGCAGGAGGCCGCCCCCGGCGGGGAAGCCGGCGAACCCGCCGCGGCCGGCCCCCGGCCCCATCCTTTCTCCGACGGCTACCTGAGCCTGGGCCTCGGTTACCCCTTCGTGGCCGCGAAATACGATTTCCTGGATTACGCCGTTGAGGCCCGCTACCTCCAGCGCCAGGAGAGGGAGGCCCGGGCTATTTCCTTCCGGGCTTACTGGAACTTCCACCGCCGCGGCCCCTGGACCGCTTATGTGGGCGGCGAGGGGGGGCGGGCCTGGTTCGGGACGGGCAGCCGCGTTTCCGGCGCCTGGGAACTGGCCCCGGTACTCGGCGGAGGCTACGAATTCCACAAGGACCTGACCCTCGCCGCGGATATCTCCCCGACGCTGCTCGTCTCCGACCACGGCGGCACGGACTTCGACCTCGACAACCTCGGCTGGTACGTCAACCTGGCGGTTTTCTTCCGCATGCCCAAGCTGGAGGCCAAGTCCGGCCTGGCGGCCGACGAGGCCAACACCGCGGCCATGGACCGCGAGCGGGCCGACGAGGACCTGGCCGCCTGGCGGCTGCAGAAAGGCCCGGCCAGGCGGGCCACCTACGATGAGCGGGTGGAGCGGGCGGCGCGTTACGCCTCCCAGCAGGATTACCCGGAGGCCGACGAGGAATACGCCAAGGCGCTGGAGGAACTCAAGGATTCGGACGCGCGCCGCGTTTTCCTGCACGAGCGGCGCGGCTGGGTGGCGCTGAAGCAGGAAGGCCCGGAGGCGGCGAAGGGCCATTACCTGGAGGCCGTCGCGACGGCCAGACGCCTCGAGGCCTACGGCTCCGACCTGGTCAACGCCTATTGCGGCCTGGCCTATGTTTTCGAGAAGCTCGAGCAGAACGACCTGGCCATCCGCAACTACGAGAAGGCCCTCGACATAGCCCCGAGCGAAGCGGTGCGGCGCCAGATCGGCAAGGCCCTGAGGCGCCTGCGCACCGGCGACACGGGGGACTGAAAATATATAGAATTGTCAGGCGGCCAGGCAGCGAAACGGCCGAACCCTAAAAGGAAAAGATGCTTTACTACGCGCACTATCTCCGGGACCTCTTCAGCCCGCTCAACGTCTTCCAGTACATAACCTTCCGCGCCGGCGGCGCGGTGATCACCTCCTTCCTGCTGAGCCTGGCCATCGGCCCCTGGCTGATAGCGAAGCTGCGCACCTACAAGATCGGCCAGGTGCAGCGCACCGACGGGCCGCAGACGCACCTGGCCAAGCACGGCACCACCACCATGGGCGGCCTGCTGATCTTCCTGACCCTGGTGGTGACC
>CAYSYJ010000260.1:0-2944 GCA_964435105.1 uncultured Elusimicrobiaceae bacterium | reverse complement strand
CTTTACCCAGGGCAGCAGGAAGAGGAAGGGCAGCAGCGCCGCCAGCGCGGCCCGCGCCAGCCTGGCGCGCGGCGGGCCCTTTTCGAAAGGCAGCCTGGCCAGCGCGAGCAGCGGTGGGAACCAGGCCAGGGCCTGGCGGGCCAGGAAGCCCAGGCCGAAGGCCGCGGTCTCGGCGGCGAGGCGGGCCCGGGACGAGGCCCAGGGCGCGGCTATGGCGGCCGCGGTCAGCGTGAGCAGCAGGCAATAGAAGCGCTGCTCCGTGTCGAAAAAGCCGGGATAGCCGTGCCAGGCGAAAAGCGCGGCCGCGGCGAGCGCGCCGGCCAGGCGGCCGGCGAGCAGGCAGCCCAGGACATAACCGGCCGGCACCAGCGGCAGCGAGAGCAGGAGCCAGAAGAAGCGCAGGCCTTCGGCCCCCGGGGAACCGGCGGCCAGCGCCGCCACTCCGGTAAGGGGCATGGCCGCCTCGCCGCCGGGCGGCAGGCCATAGAGCAGCGGCCTGCCCAGGCCGGCCAGGTGCTCCATGAAAGAGGCCAGCCGCGCCCCGTCCGCCGGGTAAAGCCAGGCGGCCGGAAAAAGAAGGAAGGCCGCCGCGAAAGCCAGCAGCAGCCAGAAGGCCACGCGCGCCGGGGCGGGGAAGGAGGCCGGGAAGTCCGCGGCGGCGCGGAGCCGCCCGGCCAGGCCGGCCGTCAGCGTGTTCATGCCGCGGGTCTTGTCTTTCATCGGGAAGCCGGCGCCGCCGCCGGTAACAGGATTCTACAAATTTGCGGGAGCGTCAGCCCTTGATGACCACGAGCGGGCGCAGGCGCGCCACCCTGCGGGCCAGGCCCGCCCTTTCCACCACGCCCACCACAGCGTTCACGTCCTTGTAGGCCTCGGGCATCTCCTCGGCCAGGGTCTCGCGGCCGGCCGAAGCCACGCGCACGCCGGCGGCGAGCAGTTCCCCGGCGATGTCGCGGCCGCGGGCGCGGCGCACCGCCTCGTGCCGGCTCAGCAGGCGGCCGGCGCCGTGGCAGGCCGAACCGAAGCTCTGCTTCATGGCGCCGCCGGAACCCGCCAGCACATATGAGCAGCGGCCCATGTCGCCGGGGATGATCACCGGCTGGCCCGTGGCCGCGTAGGCGGCCGGGAGCTCCGGGTGGCCGGGGCCGAAAGCCCGCGTGGCGCCTTTGCGGTGTACCAGCACGCGCCGCTGCCCGCCTGCGGCGTCGTGGTCCTCCAGCTTGGCGATATTGTGGGCCACGTCGTAGACCAGGCGCAGGTCCAGCGCCTTTTCGCCCAGGCCGAGCGCCGCGGCCAGCGCTTCGCGGGCGAGCCCGGTCAGGGCCTGGCGGTTGGCCCAGGCATAGTTGGCGGCGGCTATCATGGCGCCGAAGTAGGCCTGCCCTTCGGTGCTGCGCAGCGGCGCGGCCGCCAGCTGCTGGTCGGCCAGAGCGATGCCGTAGCGGGCCGCGGCGGCGCGCATGACCGGCAGGAAATCCGAGCAGACCTGGTGGCCCAGGCCGCGGGAGCCGCTGTGCAGCATGACGGTCAGCTGCCCCTTGAAGAGGCCGAAGGCCCGCGCCGCGGCCTCGTCGTAAATTTCGGTCACTTCCTGGACCTCCAGGAAATGGTTGCCGGAGCCGAGCGTGCCCAGCTGGTCCCGGCCGCGCTCCAGCGCGCGGCGGCTGACGGCCCCGGGGTCCGCGCCGGGCATGGCGCCGCCCGATTCGGCCGGCGGCAGGTCCTCCGGCCGGCCCAGGCCCTGTTCTACGGCCCAGGCGGCGCCTTTGACCAGCGGCGCCTGCGCGGAGCGCTTGTCCAGGCGCAGCCCGCCGCCGGCGCCGACGCCGGCCGGGACGGCGGCGCGCAGGGCGGCTGAGATGTCGTCCAGGCGGGCGGCCAGGGGGGCCGCCTCCAGGGCCGAGGCCAGCAGGCGTACCCCGCAGTTGATATCGTAGCCCACGGCGCCCGGGGAGATCACGCCTTCGCGCGCGTCGAAGGCCGCCACGCCGCCTATGGGGAAGCCGTAGCCCGCGTGGATGTCCGGCATGGCCAGCACGCTGCCCGCCAGCCCCGGCAGGGTGGCTGCGTTGGCCGCCTGGCCCAGGGCGGCTTCCTCCAGGAATTTTTCCAGGACCTCGTCGGCGTAGATCACGGCCGAGGTTTTCATGCCTTCGCGGTAGGAGGGCAGTATTTCCAGCCTGTTGGGGTCCAGGCGGCGTATATGGGGGTGGTTCATCGCCTTCGAGAGCGGCGGCCCGGCGTCAGCGGCGCCGCGGCCTGGGCTGCGGCCGGGCGGGCGCCTCGCCGCGCAGCAGCGCGGAAAGTTCGGAGTAGCCGCTGAGGCCGGCCACGTCGGCGGCCGTCTGGCCTTCCTTGTTGGTCCTGAAAGGGTTGGCGCCCAGTTCCAGCAGGGCCTTTACCGTTTCCGCGCGGCCGCGGTTGCCGGCCATGATCAGCGGGGTATTGCCGTTGGTGTCGCGGAATTCCAGGTTGGCCCCGCCTTCGGCCAGGGCCCGCACCACCTCGGTGCGGCCCTGCATGGCGGCCCACATCATGGGCGGCCAGCCCAGGCGGTCCAGCGCCTCGGTGCGTGCGCCGACCGAGATCAGGAACTTGACGGTCTCGATGCGGCTCCAGCGTGAGGCGATGTGCAGGGGTGATTCGCCCTTCTTGTTGCGGGCGTCTATATTGCCGCCCCGCGACATCAGCAGCTTAACGATGTCCACGTTGTCCTTGGCGGCGGCCCACATGAGCGGGGTCCAGCCGGCCCCGTCGGAGATATTGGGGTCGACGCCGGAATCGAGCATCCGGCGCATATTGGAGACGTAGTTGTTCTTGGCCGATTTGACCATGCGCTCCTGCGGCGTGCCGATGGGCACGTCGCAGCCGGCGTGGAGAAAAGCCGCCAGCAGCAGGAATATGGAAAACCCCCGTATCATGTTTAACGCTACTATATACAATA
>CAYSYJ010000259.1:0-2955 GCA_964435105.1 uncultured Elusimicrobiaceae bacterium | reverse complement strand
GCGCCTACGAGGACGGGGCGCGCCTCTTCGTGGAGCTCGGGCCGCAGGCCTCCTGCACGCGGATGATAGGCAAGATCCTCGGCGCCAGGCCGCACGCTGCCCGGTCGGCCTGCATGAAGGGGCAGAACGCGGCCGGCACCGTGCTGCGCCTGCTGGCCCGCCTGACGGCGGAGCGCGCGCCGGTAGACCTGGGGGCGCTGTACGGCCAGGAATCGAAAGCCGCCGGACACCAGGCCGCCGACGGGAACAAACCGCTGGTAAAGGCGGCGCTTGCCGTGGAGCCGCCCTCCGCAGTGAACTGGACGCCCACTCCCCCGGCCCCCCGGCCGGCGCCGGCCCCGCCCGCGGCTCCGCGTACGGAACCCGAGGCCGTTCCGGAAACTATTTCTCACCTCGCCATAGCCGCGCCGGCCCCGGCGCAGGCCCAGGCCGCGCGGCCCCTGCCGGTACCCTTTCAGCAGGCCCCTGGCGCCGCTTCCCCCCTCGGCGGCTTCGCCGGCGCTTCCGTTGCGGCCGCCAGGGCCCATGAAATTTTCCTGCGGATGTCGGAGAACTACGCCAGGCTGCAGGCCGGCAACATAGCTTTCCAGGACCAGCTGCTGCGCGCCGGCGCAAGGCCCGCGCTGAATCCGCCCGCCGCGCCCGCTGTCTCTTCGGCGAGCCAGGCCCCGGTCTTTACCCCGGTACCGGCCGCTCCCGCGGTGCAGGCTCCGCCCGCTCAGAAAGTTTTCATGGACCGCGAGCAGTGCATGGAGTTCGCGATCGGTTCCATCGCCAAGGTGCTCGGCCCGGCTTTCGCCGAGGCGGACACCTACCCCACCCGCGTGCGCCTGCCCGGCGAGCCGCTGATGCTGGTGGACCGGATCCTCAGCGTGAAGGGCGAGCCCGGCTCCCTGAAGTCCGGCAACGTGGTGACGGAGCACGACGTAAAACCCGGCGCCTGGTACCTGGACTGCGGCCGCATCCCCACCTGCATAGCGGTGGAGGCCGGCCAGGCCGACCTGTTCCTCTGCGGCTACCTCGGCATAGACGCCCGCACCAAGGGCCTGGCCATGTACCGCCTGCTCGACGCCGAGGTCACCTGCCACCAGGGCATGCCGCAGCCCGGCAAGACCATCCATTACGACATCAACATAGAGCGCTTCGCCAGGAACGGCGACATCTGGCTGTTCTTCTTCAACTACGAGAGCCGGGTGGACGGCCGCCCTTTCATCAGCATGAAAAAAGGCTGCGCCGGCTTCTTCACTCCGGAGGAGCTGGCCAGGGGCAAGGGCGTGGTGCTGACCGCCGAGGAACTGGCCCCGGCGCCCGGGAAGGCGCCCGAAGGCTGGCGGCCCCCGGCCCCGTTCACGGCGGAGAAGGAATCCTACTCCGACGCCCAGCTGGACGCGCTGCGCGCCGGCCGCTACGCCGACTGTTTCGGTCCCGCCTTCTCCGGTCTGCCCCTTTCCAAGCCGGTAGGCCTCCCCTCCGGGCGCATGCGCCTGGTGGAGCGCATACTGGAGCTCTCCCCCCGCGGCGGCCGCTACGGGCTGGGCAGCGTGCAGGGCGAGATGGACATAACCCCGGAAGCCTGGCACCTGGTCTGCCATTTCACCGACGACCACGTGATGCCCGGCACGCTGATGTACGAGTGCTGCCTGCACACTTTCCGCGTCTTCCTGATGCGCCTGGGCTGGGTGGCGGAAGAGGGTTCCTGCTGGTACGAGCCGGTGCCCGGCGTGACCAGCCGACTGGAGTGCCGCGGCCAGGTGCTGCCCTCCACTAAGAAGGCGATGTACGAGATAGTAGTGAAGGAGATCGGCTACAAGGAGGACGGCACGCCCTACGCCATAGCCGACGCCTTCATGTACGCGGACGGCAAGCGCATCATCCACATCCACAACATGTCGGTGCGCATGGGCGGGGCTAAGAAGGAGGCCATAGAGGCGCTCTGGGCCGCCCCGGCCTCCGCGGCCGCCGCTCACGAAGCCGCCGCCCCGGCGGACTCCGGGCCGCGCAAGGCCATTTTCGACAACGCCAGCATCACGGCCTTCGCCGTGGGCAAGCCGTCCGAGGCCTTCGGCGACAGGTACGCCGTCTTCGACTCGCAGCGCGTGATAGCGCGCCTGCCCGGCGACCCTTACAAATTTCTGGACCGCGTGGTTAAGATAGAGAACTGCCGCCAATGGGAACTGAAGGCCGGCGGCTGTATAGAGGCCGAATACGACGTGCCGCCCGGCGAGTGGTACTTCAAGTCGGGCGCGCAGAAGTCCATGCCTTTCGCCGTGCTGCTGGAAGTGGCGCTGCAGCCCTGCGGCTGGCTGGCCGCCTACCTCGGCAGCGCGCTGACCAGCCCCACGGACCTTTCCTTCCGCAACCTCGGCGGCACCGCCGTGCAGTACGAGGAAGTTTTTCCCGACGCCGGCATACTGGTGACGAAGGTGAAGATAACCAAGGTCTCCCAGTCCGGCGGCATGATCATACAGGACTACGAGATGGAGGTCCTGTGCAAGGGCCGCACCGTCTACAAGGGCGTCACGCAGTTCGGCTTCTTCTCCAAAAAGTCGCTGGCCGAGCAGCTCGGCGTGCGCGGCGCGCGGCGGCATATCCCCTCCGTGAAGGAGGCCTCGCAAGCCCGGCCGCTGGCCCTCGGCGCGGTCCCCGGCCTGCCCGACGAGAAACTTCTAATGCTGGACTCCGTGGAGACCTATCTCCCCGCCGGCGGCCCGGCCGGCCAGGGCTATATACGGGGCGTAAAGAAGGTGGATCCCGGCGAGTGGTTCTTCAAGGCGCACTTCTACCAGGACCCCGTCTGCCCCGGCTCCCTCGGGCTGGAGTCGTTCATAAATTTAATGAAAGCCGCGGCCCGGGAACGCTGGCCCGGCCTGCCCGCGGACGCCCGCTTCGAAGCCATGGCCCTCGGCCGGAAGCATACCTGGATCTACCGCGGCCAGGTGATCCCCAGGAACGGCC
>CAYSYJ010000258.1:0-2969 GCA_964435105.1 uncultured Elusimicrobiaceae bacterium | reverse complement strand
AGACTGTGGACCGCGTGGTGGAATCGCGCGTCGACTGGGAGCATTTCTCGGTGCAGAAGGAAGGCCACGAGACGCTGGTAAAGCCCTTCCCGATCAGCGTGGACTTCACCCAGCCTGACCGCGACACGGCCAAGCTCCCCGAGAAGCCCGAGCCCGCGAAGGTCCTCAAGGAACTCGGCGTCAAGGCCGAGAAGATAGCCATCGGCGTGGACCGCATAGACTACACGAAGGGCATGCTCGAGCGCGTGAAGGCCGTCGAGCGCTTCCTCGAGAAATACCCGGCCTACCAGAAGAAGTTCACGTTCATCCAGCTCGGCGCCCCCAGCCGCACGCATATCCCGCAGTACCACCGCTTCCTCGCCGAGCTGCACGCAGAGGTGGACCGCATCAACTGGCGCTTCAAGGCCAAGGACTGGAAGGCGATAATCTTCCTGGAGAAGCACCACGACCACAGGGAGATCACGAAATACTACAAGGTCGCCGACACCTGCCTGGTGACCTCGCTGCACGACGGCATGAACCTGGTGGCCAAGGAGTTCGTGGCCGCGAGCGACGACCACCGCGGCGTGCTGATCCTCAGCCGCTTCGCGGGCGCCTCGCGCGACCTCAAGGACGCGCTGATCGTCAACCCCTACGACATCGAGCAGATGGCCGACGCCATCTTCTACTCGCTGACCATGCCCGAAGCGGAGATAGAGGAACGCATGACGCGCATGCGCCAGCAGATCCACGAGAACAATATCTACAAGTGGGCGGCCAACCTGACCGAAGAACTGATGAAGCTGCGTATGGACGCCTTCACGGGGGTATAGGGTGAAACCGTTCTGGAAGCACGCCCCGGAGATCGCGGCCCGGCTCGCCGGGGGCCGCCTGCTGGTGACCCTCGACTTCGACGGCACGCTCGCGGCGCTGGCGGAGACGCCGCGCCTGGCCCGGCTGAAGCCGGAATTCAGGAGCGCGCTGAAGCGGCTGGCAGCCTGCCCGGGCGTGGAGGTTTTCATCCTGAGCGGCCGCGCCCTGCCCGACCTGCGCGGGATGGTGGGCCTGGCGGGGCTGTATTACGGCGGCAATCACGGCGCCGAACTGCGCGGCCCCGGGCTGCGGAGGCGCTACCCCGCCGCCGTAAGGGCCGCCTCCGCCGTAAAGGCGCTGGCCGGGGAGTTGGCCCTGCGGTTCCCGCCGGGCACCGGGGTCCTGGTGGAAGACAAGACCTTTTCGGCCAGCGTACACTACCGGGGCCTGAAGCCGGCCTACCGCCGCGGCTTTTTCGCTCATATGCGGGCCCTGATGGCCGCCGGCGACGGCCGCCTGCGCTGGAGCCGCGGGCATAAGGTCTTCGAGGCCCGCCCCGCGGGCGCGCCCCACAAGGGCGACGCGGCGGCCCTGCTGCTGCGCCGGCTGCGCTGCGCGGCCGCGCTGGCCGTAGGCGACGACCTGACCGACGAGGATATGTTCAGGGCCTTCCCCGACGGGGTGACCGTAAGGGTGGGGTGCCGGGGAGCCTCGGCGGCGGCCTACTGCCTGGCGCGGCAGGCCGAGGTACTGAAACTGCTTGAATTCGTCCGCCGGACGAGGGAGGGGACATGACCGTGAGGGCTAAAGAGCCGTTCAGGTTCCGCAACAGGCTGACGCTGGCCGAGGTTACCGGCCGCAGGGCGTTCAGCGTGCCGGAACTGCTGGAGGGCCTCCGGCAGGCCGACGACGAGACCGTCTACTACCACACGCACCGCTTCATCAAGCAGTTCCACCACCTGGTGCCGGAAGGCGCCAACGACTTCGCCTACTGGGTCACTAATACCGTGCAGGCCGACCGCCTGGGCGAGGAGCTCACCGCCATCGACATCGTGCGATACGACTCGCTCGCGGACGTGAAGAAAGCCTTCATCGCGGCTATCGAGCGCCACCTGGCCGAGAATCCCGCCCCGCAGCGCGTGGTGGCCCCCGGCCGGGAATTCCACTTCATGCGCGCCATCAGGTTCTCGCTCCCCACGGCCTGCTCCGCCGACGACTACCGTTCGTTCATAAAGTGCCTGAAGGACGTCAACCCTTCGAGCCTGTACCTGCACGTCTTCGAGGCCCGACTGCGCCCGCCCTACGGCGTGGACGACTTCTCGCACTGGTTCAGGAAGGAGTTCGGAGACGAGAAGATAGGCCGGGAGATATCCCGGCTGGACCCGTACTCTTACACACTGGACGGGCTGCGCAAGCGCATAATCCGCATCTTGGAAGCCCGCGCGGCGGAGGTGGACAATGCCTAAGATAGACGAATACGCCCCCGCGGCCGGCCAGGCCGCGATAGAGGAGCTCAAGGTCATCTCCTCGCGCCTTGCGGGCAAGACCCTGCTCAACGTGAATTCCACCGCCGTCGGGGGAGGCGTGGCCGAGATCCTCAACCGCATGCTGCCGATGATGACGGAGCTGGGCATAAAGCCGCGCTGGGAGCTGGTAAAGGGCGGGGAGGATTTCTACGCCGTCACCAAGAAGTTCCACAACGCGCTGCACGGCGCCAGGCAGGAACTGACCCCGGCGGACTTCCAGCTCTACCGCGACACGATGAAGACCAACATGGAGGCGCTGAACCTGGACGCCGACATAGCCCTGATACACGACCCGCAGCCGGCGGGGTTCATAGACAAGAAGCCCGCCGCCGCCAAGTGGATCTGGCGCTGCCACATCGACATGTCCAACCGCCAGCAGGACGTCTGGGACTTCCTGAAAGGCTACGTCTCGCGCTACGACGCGGCGGTCATCTCGGCGCCGGCCTTCTCGCAGGAACTGCCGGTCAAGCAGTTCCAGGTGCCGCCGTCCATAGACCCTCTGGCGGACAAGAACAGGGACCTTTCTGAGGAAGAGGTGTCGGAGATAATGCGGCGGCTGGAGATCCCGCTGGACAAGCCGCTGATCACCCAGGTGTCGCGTTTCGACCGCCTCAAGGACCCGCTCGGCGTGATAGAGGCCTTCAAGAAGAT
>CAYSYJ010000257.1:0-3015 GCA_964435105.1 uncultured Elusimicrobiaceae bacterium | reverse complement strand
TCGTGGCCTTCGGCTCCATAGCTGCGGGCGGCCTCGGTTTCTTCTTCCTCGGCGAAGGCGGCAGTTTATCCGAAGTTTTCATGCTCAACCTGGGCGGCAAGAAAAAGCCGGCCGCCATGGCCAGCCAGCTGGAGGAGAAGGCTCCTTCAGAAGGCGCCTCCGCCCAGCCGGAGGCCCAGCCCCAGGCTCAGCCCGTCCAGCCCCAGCCGCAGCCCGTCCAGGCCCAGGCTCAGCCCGAAGCGCAGCCTGAGGCCCAGCCCGTCTCCGAGAATATCCGCAAGGCCCTGGACATCGTAAAGGACTACAAGCTTTCCGGCGGCCGCGGCACCATCGCCACCTGGTTCGCCAACTCTTTCCTCTCCGGGGCGGCCGGCGGGGCCAACGAGGAGTGGACCGCCACGCCGCTGCACGGCGACATCCTGGTGGTGCAGTACCGGCTGCTGAGGCCCAAGCAGGACCCCCTTATCTACCAGTTCGAGGTGGACGCCGCCAAGCAGGACATAGTCCGCGGCATAAACAACAACGCCATCGAACTGCTCGACTCCGGGGCGCAGGAGAAGACGGCCAGCGCGGAGCCCGTGAAGAAGAAGGCCCCCGCCAAGGCCAAGGCCCGCAAGCCCTCCAAGCCGCGCGAGGTCCCGATACTGCCCCTGCCGGACGCGCCGGAGCCCGGCGCCTCCGGGGAGGAGGAGCCCACCGGGTTCGAGAACGCGCAGGCCGAAGGTTCGGAAGAGGTCAAGTACCTGAAGGCGCAGGAGTCGGACGAAGAGCTTTTCTAGCGGGTTTTTATTGTAAGATATCGGCGAGGGGCGCCGCCGCCCCAGCCAGCGCTTTTTAATATGGCCGAGAAGGGTCTGTCGATAAATATATCCAAGAGGCTCGGGGAGATGCTGGTCTCCGCGGGGCTCATCACGGCCGCCCAATTGAACGAGGCCCTGGAGATGCAGCGCTCCACAGGCAGCAAGCTGGGGCACCTGCTGGTGCATAAGAAGTACATCGAGGAGCGCAAGCTCCTGGAGTTCCTCAGCAAGCAGTTCGGCATCGAGTTCGTCGACCTGCGCGCCAAGGAGATCAACCCCGACCTGCTGAAGATCATCCCCGAGAACATCGCGCGCCGCTACGGCCTGATAGCCGTGGAGAAGGCCGATAACAAGCTGAAGGTCGCGATGGAGGACCCGCTCAACATCGTCATCCTCGACGACCTGAAGATGATGACCGGCTACGACATCAAGCCGGTCTTCGGCTCCGAGTCTGATATTTCCGCGGCCATAGACAAGAATTACGGGTCCAAGACCTCCAAGGAGGCCCTGGACGAGATCCTCAAGAAGACCGTCAACGGCACCACCGAGGTGTCGCTGGTGCAGGAGGACGAGAGAAAAGGCGGGGGCGAGGACATCACCTCCCTCGACGAAAAGGGCGAAGCGGCCCCCATCGTGCAGATGGTTAACCTCATCATCTCCTCGGCCATCAAGGCGCACGCCTCCGACATACATATCGAGCCCACCTACAAGGACACCAAGGTGCGGTTCCGCATAGACGGCGTGCTGCACGCCCAACCCTCGCCGCCCAAGAAATTCCACAACGCCATCGTAAGCCGCCTCAAGATCATGGCGAACCTCGACATCTCGGAGCGCCGCCTCCCGCAGGACGGCCGCACCAAGCTCAAGATCGAGGACCACGAGATAGACCTGCGCGTTTCCATCCTGCCCTGCGGCCCGGGCGAGAAGGTGGTCATGCGTATCCTGGACTCCTCCGGCCTCAAGCTGAGGCTGGAGGACCTGGGCATGGAGCCCGAGAACCTGGCCATCTTCGCCAAATGCCTGAAGGCCCCGCACGGCATCAACCTCATCACCGGCCCCACCGGTTCCGGCAAGTCCACCACCCTCTATTCGGCCCTGGCCACGCTGAACGAGCCGGACGTCAACATCGTCACCATCGAGGACCCCATAGAGTACAACCTCGAGGGCATAAACCAGGTGATGGTCAACGCGGACGTGGGACTGACCTTCGCCAGCGGCCTGCGCTCCTTCCTGCGCCAGGACCCGGACATCATCATGGTGGGCGAGATCCGCGACTTCGAGACGATGAGCATCGCCGTGAACGCGGCCATGACCGGCCACCTGGTGTTCAGCACCCTGCACACCAACGACGCCCCCGGCGCCATCACCCGCATAGGCATGATGGGCGTGGAACCGTTCCTCACCTCTTCGACCGTGCTGATGATAGTCGCCCAGCGCCTGGTGCGCGGCATCTGCAAGAACTGCAAGGAAACTTACGAGGTCAAACCCGAGCTGCTGGTCAGCCTGGGGGTGTCCAAGGCCGTCCTTGATAATAACACTAAAAATGGTAAAATTATCCTGTCGAGGGGCAGGGGCTGCGAGATCTGCGCCAAGACCGGCTATAAGGGCCGCATGGGCATCCATGAGATACTGGAAGTGAACGACGTCATCAGGGGCCTGATCATTGAGAAGGCCCACGTCTCCAAGCTTAAGGAGGCGGCGCGCAAGAACGGGATGATAACCCTGCGCGAGTCGGCGCTTCGCAAACTTTTCACCGGCATGACCACCGTCGAAGAGGTCATCCGGGTTACTGGTTCCGACGTCGATTAAAGGCTTTCCTTAGGAGCGCACAATACAATGGTAACGATGAGCGAACTGTTCATAATGATGCACGAGAAGAACGCCTCGGACATCCACATAACCGCCGGCGCCACCCCGATGCTCCGCATAGACGGCGACCTGATCCAGACCCCCTTCGACAAGCTGACCCCCGAGATGTGCCAGACGCTCATCTTCTCGCTGATGACCGACGCCCAGCGCCAGCGCTTCGAGGCCACCAACGAGCTGGACTTCGCTTTCGGCATCAAGGGCATGGGCCGCCTGCGCATGAACGCCTACCGCCAGCGCGGCGTGGTGGGCGCGGCCATCCGCTCCATCCCCAGCAAGTACAAGACTTTCGAGGAACTGAACCTGCCCCCGGTCGTCTACGAGCTGATGAAGATGACCAAGGGCCTGC
>CAYSYJ010000256.1:0-3016 GCA_964435105.1 uncultured Elusimicrobiaceae bacterium | reverse complement strand
AAGATCAGCCAGATCGACCACAAGATCTCGCGCGAGGAGTCCCACGAGTTGTGGAAGCGCGTGAAGCGCGGCGACCGCCGCGCCAAAGAGCGCATCATGGAGCTGAACCTCAAGCTGGTGATCCCGATCGCCAAGCGCTTCCTGTACCAGGGCGCCGACCTGATGGACCTGGTGGAAGAGGGCAACCTGGGCCTGCTGCACGCCATCGACAAGTTCGACCCGCGCAAGGGCTACCGCTTCTCCACCTACGCCTCCTACTGGATAGAGCAGTACGTGCGCCGCTCCGTGGAGGAGAACTCCAAGACCATCCGCATCCCGCCGCACGCCTGGACCGCGCTGCGCAAGTGGCTCAAGCAGTGGGACGCCATGCACGGCAAGCTGGGCCGCGACCCAACGATGGCCGAGATGGCCAAGCACATGCACTGGAACGCCAACCAGGTGCGCACGGCCCTCAACGCCAGCGAGATCGTGACCGGCCTCTCCTCCATAGAGACGCCCATGTCCTCCAGCGGCGACTCCGACGACACCATGGGCGACACGCTCAAGGACGCGGATTCCTCCACGCCGGACAACCTCATCTCCATCCTGCGCCTGCACGACGAGCTCAAGGACGCCCTGGTGGAGATAGGCGAGCGCGAGCGCATGATAGTGGAGTACCGCTACGGCCTCACCGGCCAGACCCCGATGACCCTGAACGACATCGGCAAGAAGCTGGGCCTCAGCCGCGAGCGCGTGCGCCAGATCGAGGAACGCGCCCTGCTGCGCCTGCGCCGCGTGGCCGCCAAGATGGGCCTCATCGAGCTGGGCAAGCGCCCGGACCACACCAACCTGCAGCCCGGCTGGCACCAGCCCAAGGTGAAGACGGACATCCTGGGCGACGCCATCCCCACCAAACCCTACGAGCCGCGCAAGCCGCAGAAGGGTAAAAAAAAGTAAGAAGGTATTATGACGCAAACGGCAGAGGCCCTGGCCTCGAAACTCAAGAGCATCATCCGCGACGTGCCTGATTTCCCCAAGCAGGGGATAATCTTCAAGGACATCACGCCGCTATTGGCCGACCACGCGGCCTTTACGGAACTCGTGAAGGCCTTCGCGGACCATTACCGGGCCGCTGGCATCACCAAGGTACTGGGCATCGAAGCCCGCGGCTTCCTGCTCGCGGCGCCCATCGCCATGGAGCTGAAGGCCGGCATCGTGCCCGTGCGCAAGAAGGGGAAACTGCCTTACAAGAAAGTGCAGGCCACCTACGCCCTGGAATACGGCACCGACACGCTGGAGATGCACGAGGACGCCGTGAAGCCGGGTGAGAAGGTGCTGGTGGTGGACGACGTGCTGGCCACCGGCGGCACGGCCGCCGCCGTCTGCGAGATGGTGGAAAAGCTGGGCGGCAAGGTGGCCGGGGTGGCCATGCTCATCGAGCTGGAGTTCCTCAAGGGCCGGGCCAAGCTCGGTGCCCGCGAGGTCCACTCTTTGATAAAATATTAGCTTTACGCCCTCTTAGTTCAACGGATAGAACGGGAGTTTCCTAAACTTCAAATAGAGGTTCGATTCCTCTAGAGGGCAGTCAGATCTGAAGCGTCAGCAAGGAGACATATGCCAGAGAATTCATGGATAGCCACCGGTTCCGTCCAGGCCGAACCCACCTTCCTGGAGAAGGCCCTGGACTGGATCAAGAACCACCGCGAGACCTTTATCGGCTCCGTGGTGATAGTGCTGGGCGCGGCGGTCTTCGCGGCCTACTTCTTCGTGCACTACCGCGGCCTGCGCGACACCGCGTGGAAGAACCTCTTCATCGCCCAGCAGATCGGCTTCCAGGGCAATGTCCCGCAGGCCCAGGAGCAGCTGGCCGCGATCGAGAAAAGCTACGGCAATACCAGCGCGGCGCCCTACGCCGCCATGACCAAGGGCGACATCTTCTTCGCGCAGGGCAAGTTCAAGGAAGCCGGCGACGAATACGCCAAGGTGCTCAAGGACGCGGACATCGGCCCCTTCGCCCTGTACAACCTGGGCAAGTCCAAGGAAGCCGCCCGCGACCTGACCGGCGCGCAGGCGCAGTATTCCGAGTTCCTCTCCAAGTACCCCGAGCATTTCATGGCGCCCGAGGCGCATGCCTCGCTGGCCCGCTCGCAGGAGCTGGCCGGGGCCCTGGACCTGGCCCGCACCAGCTACGAGAAAATAGTGCTGCTCTACCCCGACACCGGCTGGGCCATGCAGGCCAAGGCCCGCCTGGGCCAGCAGGCACCCGCCAAGAAGTAAGCGGCCATAAGGCGGCAAAAGCCCCGGGTCTCCGACGAGAGAGCCGGGGTTTTTATTTGCCCGGGCGGCCTGATATATGTCAAGTCTTATGGCAGGTCCTGACATATGTCTTTATATATAAATATATAGTTGACAAAGTTTTTGGGTTTTTGTAATAATAACCTTGCTCTGTAGAGGAGGCCCTCCGAGTCAAAAAAGAGGGACCGCCAACCCCGGGGTTAAAGGGGGGAAGCGGAGCGCCAATTTAAGGCGCTTCTCCTGAAGGGGACCGAAAGGGACCCAGCAAGGCCGTAGGCCCCGAAAGGGGCAGGCCCTGACTGCCAGGGCAAGCCGGTGCCGCACTAGGAGTTCTCTCCAAGTCTAGCTAAGGCAAACCCGGCAGTGAGAGTGTAGTACCGGACCCGCGAGGGACCGGAACTAAGCCCCGGAAACGGGCTTACGACAAAGCAAGGAGGAGTACTGAATGAAAAAAGTAATAGGTATACTTGCGCTGCTCGCGATGACTGGCAATATTGCCAGCGCCGAGCTGCTCAAGAACTTCAAGTACAACGGCAGCCTGGAAGCGCAGGGCTTTGTGACCAACAACGCCACTGACTTCGACAAGGACGCCGGCGACAAGTTCGGCGAGGTCAACCATCGCGTGATGGTCAACACGACCTTCGACCTGAACAGCGACGTGTCCGCCAACGTCACCATGACCAAGTCCAACAGGCAGGCCGGTGACCCCGCGGAAAAAGTCAACACCCTCATAGACCAGGTC
>CAYSYJ010000255.1:0-3072 GCA_964435105.1 uncultured Elusimicrobiaceae bacterium | reverse complement strand
CGAGGTAAACAGGAGCGCGCACGGTGTGCGCGACTCCGGTTTTGGAGCCCCTGTCCTCGTGGCGGGACGCTGGGGAGATTCGGCTGGGATTTATGCACAAGGTACATATAGACCATCGCGAGAGCATGATAAAAGAGAACATGGCCCGCATCAAGCGGAAGATCCTGGTCATGAGCAATAAGGGCGGCGTGGGCAAGAGCACCGTGGCGGTGAACTTCGCCGCGCTGCTCGCGGCCGGCGGCCAAAAGACCGGCCTGCTCGACATCGATATCCACGGCCCGTCGGTGGCCCGCATGGCCGGGGTGGAAGGCCGCCCCCACGCCACTGACGGCGCGCTCATCGAACCCCTGGAGGCGGCTCCCGGCCTCAAACTGGTCTCCATGGGCTCCATCATGAGGGAAGGCGACGCCCCGGTGATCTGGCGCGGCCCTATCAAGCTCGGGGTGCTGAGACAGTTCCTGTCCGACGTGAAATGGGGCGACCTGGACGCCCTGGTGATAGACGCCCCCCCCGGCACCGGCGACGAACCCCTGACCATCTGCCAACTGATCCCCGGGCTGACCGGCGCGGTGGTGGTGACCACCGGCCAGGGCGTAGCCTTGCTCGACAGCCGCAAAGCCGTTAATTTCCTGAAAGCCGTGGGAATACCGGTGCTGGGGATCCTCGAGAACATGACCTCTTTCTGCTGCCCGCACTGCGCGAAAGAGATCTCCCTCTTCAAGAGCGGCGGCGGCGCGCAGGCCGCCAGGGAACTGGGAGTGCCCTTCCTCGGCTCGGTGCCTTTCGACCCGGCCATGGTTGACGCCGGGGACGCCGGGAAATTCTTCGCGCTGGAGCGTCCGGAGGCGCCGCCCTCTGCCGCGCTGAAAGCCGCGCTGGACAAGGCCCTCGGGGGCCCGCTGTGAAAGTTCTCCTGCTTGCCGCCCTGCTGTTCCTGTCCGGGCACGCTGCCGCGGAGTTCAAGCCTTTCGGCACGCAGGCCCGCGAGGAGGCGCCGGAGCTCGCCTTCTGCGCCCAGGGCAAGATGCTGGTGTTCACCGGGGATTGCGATCCCCTGCCCTCCGTCCCCGACGAGATAAGCCCGAAGGCCTGCGCCTCCGCCTCCTCCCTGCTCGGCGAGGCGCTGGCCTCCCTTTACCCGAACGCCCGGCCCGAGTATCATGAGAACCTTTCCGGGGACGAGGTCATGGCGGCGCTGATGCGGCCGAACGTGCTGGGCTTTTTCTTCATCGGCCGCGGCGATACGAAGGGCGCTTTCGTCACCGGGCCGGGCAAGGACCGGGTCTACCCCGACGTTTCGGCCTGCATGTCCGGCTTCGACCTTTTCGGCGGCTTTACTTCGCACAGCCGCTACTCTCCCGCCGCTCCCGCCCCTAAGGCCGCACGCGGCAAGGTGCTGGCCCGCACGGAGATGGTCTATTCCGGCCAGGGCGCCCCCGCCGACTCCTGGGCCAGGCTCTGCAAGCCCAAATGGAGCCTGGTCTATCCGACCCGCACCTTCGCCGGCCGCCTGAAGGGCGACGCCATGAAGCTCGCGGCCCAGCTGCAGGAGGAAAAGCGCCGCCACGTGCTGAAGACCCTGTCCGCTATCTGCGACAACTGCCCCGGGCACGTCGCCGCCGGCGACGAACTGGCCGCCCTCTGCCCGCCCAATTCCAATGTCTGCAAGCTCAGGAAGATCACCCCGGGTTCGGAGGAGTTCATCCTCAAGAACTACTGCCGCGCCCTGGCCCCGGCGCCGGCCGCCGCCAGGTAGCGCGACAGGCCCCTGTCGCGGGAGCCCTTTAGACTATACCTGGTTTTAGGAATTACTATAATCTAATCTGACCATGGCGAAACTCATACATACCGCTGACCTCCACATAGAGAACGGGGAAGAGAAACCCTACTGCTACGCCGTTCTCGACGAGATAATAGCGCTGGCCGCTTCCGAAAAGGCGGACGCGCTGGTCATCGCCGGCGACCTTTTCGATTCCTTCGCCGATTTCGAGGCTCTGCGCCGGGAAGTCTGCGAAAAGCTCTCCCCCCTCGCGGCCGGCGGCTGCCGCGTCGTCTATATCCCCGGCAACCACGAGGCGCGCGGCGCCAGGACCGACCTCGCCGCCTATAACCTGGACCCGGTGGCCTTCTGCGCCGCGGGGCCCTTCTCCCTGGTCGAGGCCGGCGGGGCTGAATTCCTCTGCGTCCCGCACGCCGCCTCCTACGAGGGCTACCGCGACTGGAAGGTCCCCCCGAAGAAGGAAGGCGTGCCGCGCGTCGCCGTGGCGCACGCCCTCAATTCCTCCATCTACGCCGGGCCGGACCCGGAGACCGACTCGCGCGCCGGGGTTGTGGACGGCGACCTGTTCGCCCGTTTCGGGGCGGACTACGCCGCCCTCGGGCACGTGCACGCCGGCCGCCAGCAGCAGTTGGGCGGGACGGCCTGCTACCCGGGGTCGCCCCGCGTTTGGCGCGCGCACCCGAAGGAAGCCGGCGTTAAGAGCGTGCGGGTGGTGGAACTGGGGCCCGACGGGGTCTCGGTGCGCGCTGCGGAACTGGCCGCTGCCGGCCAGTACAGGGAGTACTCCCTGCCGCTGGACCTGGGCGGGGCTCCGGACCCGGGCGCCGTAGCTAAGTTCGAGGCTTCGCTGGCGGCGCAGGACAGGGCGGCGGTCACTCTTACCGGCGTGGTCGAGGATGAGAACGCGGCGAAGGCCGCCAAGGACGCGCTACAGGCCAGGCTGGCCGCCCGCTGCCGCCGGGCCGAGGTATTCCTGGACACCGTGCCGGCCGCCAGCCTTTCCTCCAATCCCCTGGCCAGGGCTTTCCTGGCCGAAATGGACAGGCGCATGCCGTCCGCCGACGCGGGCGCGGAGTACCGGAGCTGGCTGCTGGCGCGCCAGTACGGCCTGCAGGAACTGGCCGCCCGCGCCGGGGAGGAAGCATGATACGCCGCCTCGAGCTGGAGGACTTCGGGCGCTTCCGCAAAGCCTCGCTGACTTTCGGGCCTTTTACCGTGGTCACCGGCCCCAACGAGGCCGGCAAGACCACCGTCTTCGACGCGCTTTTCGATTCGCTGTGCTCCGGGTCCCG
>CAYSYJ010000254.1:0-3072 GCA_964435105.1 uncultured Elusimicrobiaceae bacterium | reverse complement strand
GGAGCGCCACGCGGCGCACGGCCTCGGCGGCGCAGGCCATGCCGAAGGCGGCGGTGACGGCGCAGGAGGTGCCGAGGACCATCGATTTCTTCACGCAACACTGGAACTCGCTCTGGCCGCCGGGGCAGACGCAGCCGGCCTTGCAGTCGCTCTCCCCCGCCTGGTCGTGAGGTTCGAGCGGCTGCTCGAGCGAGCAGACCACGGGCACTCCGAACTTCGCGTTGCGCGGGAAGCCGTATTTCTTCTTCAGGATCTTGCGCAGCGCCTTGGCCAGCGGGTCGATCTCGGTGCGGGCGAGGTCCAGGACCCTGATCTGGGTCGGGTCCAGCCGCCCGGCCGAGCCGGTGGAGGCGATGAAAGGGATGGCGTTGCGGCGGCAGTAGTCTATCAGGAAGCACTTCGAGGTGACATGGTCTATCGCGTCGATGACGAAGTCGGGCCGGTCCTTCATCAGCTCGGCGTGGCTCTCCTCGGAGAAGGGCCTGGCCACGGCGTCGATACGGGCTTGCGGGTTTATCAGGCGCAGGCGCGCGGCCAGCACCTCCACCTTGGGCTTGCCTACCGTGCCCTCGGTCGCCTGCAGCTGGCGGTTGAAATTGCGGATGCAGACGGTGTCGAAGTCTATCACGGTCACGCGGCCGAAGGCCGAGCGGGTGACGGCTTCCGCCGCCCAGGAACCGACGCCCCCGCAGCCCACCACCATGACATGGGCGCGGCGCAGCCTCTCCACCCCCGCCGGGCCTACCAGGCGCAGCAGCCGGTCGAAACGGCGGTCCGGGTCCTCGTTCTTCAGGCGGTCGTTCTCCAGCATCGTCCTGCTATTTTAGGACTTTGCGGGCCTGCTTGGGAACCATTGCCCTTTGGGCCCTTGAAAATCCGCGTTCCGTGAGCTAGACTATGATTAGGGAAGGGGCCTCTCCCGGATGGCAGTGCAAGCCGAGGCCCATGCAGAGGGCGGACCAGAGGGTCCGCCCCGCTTTATCCCCCCGGCCGCCTTTTTGGTAGAATTCAATTATGCGGTCCTGGTAAGCGGGAGGCGGCAGTGGCAAAATTCATAGAAAGACCTAAACTGGTGCAGGCTTCCGGCAATAAGCCCAAGCAGATAGAGGAATACATAGGCCGGGCCAATTCCGGCACCACCACCATCAGCGTGGCCCGTATGGTCAGCCCCGAGGGCTGGGAAGAGCCGCCGCAGCAGCCGCGCTTCACCGAGTATACGCTGGTGCTCAAGGGCCTGCTGCGCGTGGAGACCCAGAACGGGACCTTCGACGTTAGAGCGGGCCAGGCCATCATAACCGAGCCGGGGGAGCGCATCCGCTATTCCACCCCCGAGCCCGGCGGGGCCGAGTATATCGCCATCTGCCTGCCGGCCTTCTCCTTCGAGACCGTGCGGCGCGACGGCGAGCACAAGAGGCCTTACTAGCCGCGCCCGCCGGCGGTTCGATCGGAGGGCAGGGGCCAAAAAAAGCGCGCCCGGGGCGGAGAACCCCGGGCGGCTTTTTCTTAAGCCCGATCCAGAGAGCGTCAGTCGAAGCTGATCGACCTCGCGGGGGCGTCGTCGCCGGCCCCGATGCCGCTCATATCCATCTCCACGGCGCTTTCCATCTCCATCTCCTTGGTGACCTTCTCGCCGGGCAGCGGCGGGATGTCGCGCAGCAGCACTTCGATCTTGGTCACGTCCTCGCCGCGGCCGCCGGTCTGCTCGTAGGTGGCCATGGTGGTGCAGCCGGCGGGGCTGTCCAGGAAGTCCTCGTCGCCGCGCACCAGGATACCCTCTATCTTCTTGGTCTTGACGTTGAATACGGCCGAACCGGAGTTGCCGCCGAAGGTGTCCAGGTCGGCCACGAAGTAGCCCACCTTTGAGAAATCGCGCACGGTGGCGTAGCCGGCCAGTTTCACGGGCAGGCCCACGGGATGGCCTATCACGAAGATGCCGTCGCCGCGCTTGAGCTTGGCGCCGCGGTTGACGGGCAGCGGCCTGTGGTTGGGCACCTTGCGGTCCAGCTTGATGAGGGCGTAGTCGGCGCCCAGGTTCTGGCCGGTGGGGTTGGACGAGCCGGGCTCGCCGCCCAGGAAGCGCTTGACGATCCTGGAGCAGCTATAGACCTCGGCCGCGGGCAGCGCGGTCACGGCCGCCTCGCCCTGGCGCTTGACGCCGAAGCCGAAGACCATGCGGGCGTTCTGGCAGTCGGTCTCGTTCTTTATGCAGTGGCCGGCGGTCATCACCAGGTCCTCGCCTACCAGGGAGCCGGAGCAGAAGGCCCCGATGGGCTGTTCGCGGAACTTTTCGCCGGGGCAGAGGTTGAGCCGCTCGCCGAAATTCACGGTCTTCAGCCGGACGCCGCCGGGATTCAGCGTCTCGATCTTGTCGGCCTTCCAGAAGGAGACCACCGAGTCGGCCAGGGCCTGGAACTGCGGGGCCATCTCGAAAAAGTCCTTGCGGTTGTCCTCGCCGTAAATACTCTTGCCGTCTTCCGCGGAAACGAGGAAGGGCAGTACCAGCAGTGCGGCGGCCAGGTTCAGGGTTGTCTTAAGGTTTTTCATAACTCCTCCGGTGCGGCTGCGGTCGACTTCCGCTATGTTATACAGCACGACTTGACGAATGTCAATAGCCGCAGGGCCCAGGCGGGGACTGGGTCTTAAGGGCAAAAAGGCTTAAAGCCAGCCTATGTAGAACTTGACCAGGTAGGAGTCGGTAAGGCGGAAAGCTATATAAGAGGTAACTATAATAAAGGCCCACCCGGCTTGCGGGGCCCAGGCAGGCGGCTTGTCTCCGGGCGGCGCCCAGGAGTTCTCCTCCCAGGTGCGGCCGGAGCGCAGCCAGGAGGCCAGCGCGTAGGCGGAATAGGCTCCCAGCGCCAGGGCGGCGGCCGCGGCATAAGCGCCCGGCGGCAGGCCCAGGAATTCCCGGCCCCCGGCCGCGGCGTATTCCCACCGGGCGCCGGCGGCCCGGTTCCAGGCGGCCAGCAGAGGCGCGCAGACCAGCCCGGCGGCGGCGAGCCGCAGGGTCTTGCCGGGGAGGCCGCCCTCCCAGTCGCGCAGCAGCGAGGGCAGTCCCAGGCGGTAATTGAG
>CAYSYJ010000253.1:0-3073 GCA_964435105.1 uncultured Elusimicrobiaceae bacterium | reverse complement strand
GCGTCTCCGGCCAGCCTGAAAGCGTGTACGCCCACCTGCTGGGGCGCCTCGACAAGGAGAAGGCCGCCGCCGAAAGGGCGGAGAAGACCCTGGCCACCGCCGAGCGCGAGCTGGCCGCCGCCCGCGCCGCCGCGGCCGAGTCCGCCCGGGAGACCGAAGAGCTGAAAATTTCGCTGGAAGCCCGCCTGCGCGAACTGGAAGGGCTGAAGGCCGAACTGAAGGCCGCGGCCGACGCCGCGGCGGTGACGGCCGCCGAAAGGAACGCCCTCGAAACCCGGGCGGCGGAGATCAAGGCGGCGCTCGGCGAGCGCGGGACCGCCCTGGAGCGGGCCGCCGCGGAGTCGGCCGCGCTGCGCCGGGACCTGGACGCCGCGAAAGCGGAAACGGCGCGCGTGCGGGACGAAGCCGCCGCCATGGCGCTGAAGGCCGAAGAGCATAAGGGGAATTTCACGGGGGCCGTCGCCCAGGTCTTCGACCTGCAGAAACGGGCCGCCGCGCTGCGTTCGGAGCTGACGGCCGAGCGGGAGAGGACCGCCGACCTTAACGAAGCCCTCGCGGCCAGGTCCGCCGACCTGGAGAAGATCAACGGCCTGCTGCGCGAGGCCAAGACCGGCCTGGCCCAGGAGAAGGAGACGGTACGCCGGGCCGCCGCCAAGGTAGCCTCGCTGGAGGCCGAGATCGTCGACCTCAGGAACAAGGTGGCCGCCGCCAACGACTATTCCGCCAAACTGCTGCGCGCCGTGCAGGAGCGGGACCTCGCCATAGGAGCGCTCAAGGCCGACCTGCGCAAGACCGAGGCCCTGGAGATGGAGAACGAGGACCTGCGGCGCCGCAACGTGAAATTCAGCGGCCTGCTGCGCCGCGAGCAGTCTGATTTCACCGCCCGGGTGATCTCGGCCCTGGAGAAGGCGGCCAAAGACCTGAAGAGTTTCAACCTGCGCATCCCCGCGGCCGAGCGCAAGGGCCTGGAGCCGGCCCTTAAGAACCTGCTCTCCTCCGTCAACCTGATGAAAGGCTGGCAGGAATACATGGACCCGGAGACCCCGGAGCTCGCCGACACCGACCTGTCGGGCTTCTTCTCGGGCGAGGCCGGCAAGTGGGAGCGGGCCTTCAAGCAGCGCAAGCTTTCCATCTCTTTCGCCGTGGCCACGCCGCGCCTGCGCGCGCGCCTGCACGCGGAGGGCATGAAGATGCTCTTCTACCACCTCGTGAAGAACGCCTACGAGCGGCTGCCCTCCGGCGGCAGCCTGCGCGTCACGCTGAAGGGGTCCGAGGACGGCCGCCAGGCCGTGCTCGGCTTCGAGGACACCGGCCCCGGCTTCACGCAGGAAGTCCTGGGCAGGCTCTTCGCCCCGTTCAATACGGCGGAGAAAGGGCGCGCCGGCATAGGCCTGGCCGTCTGCGCCCGCATCGCCGAGAAGCACGGCGGCGCCCTGACGGCGGCCAACCGCAAGGACAGGGGAGCCCTGGTGGAAGTGCGGCTGCCGCTGGGCGGCGAGCTCAAAGCTTGAAGATGTAGCCCAACCCGAAAACAGTGCGGATCCTGGAACCGAAAGCGCGCCCCAGCCGGGCGCGCAGGGCCTCTATGCGTTTGTCCACGGCCCTGGAACCGGCCCGGGAATCCTGGCGCCAGACCTGCTCCAGCAGGACGCCGCGCGATACCACCCGGCCCTGGTTGCGGAGGAAATAGAGCAGGAGGTCGAATTCCAGCGCGGTCAGCTTTACCGGCCTGCCGCCTACCGAAGCCAGCCGGGCCTCCGGGGAGACCGTCAGCGGGCCGAAGGAGTACTCGGCCGGGCTTTCCCCGGCCGGGCGGCGGGCGCCGCGGGCCAGGAGGTTGAGCACCCTGGCCCTGAAGAGGTCCGGGTCGGGGGGAAAGCTGAAATACTCGTCGGCGCCCTTGTCGAAACAGGCGGCCGCGGCCGCCGGGGAATAGTCGCCGGCGCCGGTCAGGACCAGGAGCGAAGCAGCCGTGCGCGGCGCGCCGCGCAGTACGGCCACCAGGTCCCCGCCCGACATATCCGGCAGGGAGGCGTCGATTAAGGCCAGGCCGGAGCCGCGCCAGCCCTTCAGCAGGGCGGCGGCCGTGGGATAGAAGCGCAAGGGAAGCCCTTTCAGGGCGCCGCGGGCGAAGCCCGCCACCCGCCGGTCGGAGGTGGCGCAGTGGACGGCCCGGGTCATGGGCGCGCGACCGCGGCCTTGATGCGCCGCAGCAGTTCGTCCGGGTCGAAAGGCTTCAGGACATAGCCGGCGGCGCCCAGCTTGAGCCCCTCCGAGACCATGTCCACTTCGGAGCGGACGGTGAAGAAGATTATGGGCACGGCGGCGAGCCCCGGGGCCTTGCGTATGCGGCGGGCCGCCTCGAAGCCGCTGATGTCGGGCAGGCCCACGTCCAGCAGGATCATGTCCGGCCGCTCCGAGGAGGCCAGCGCGACGCCTTCCAGGGCGGTGGGGGCGGTAGACACGGCGCAGCCGGCCCTGGCGGCTATGCGGGCGGCGATACGCAGGTAATCCGGCTCGTCGTCCACTACCAGCACTTTCGGCCTGGCGGTCATTTCAGGGGGGCGAGGGCTTCCACCTTCTTCTGGAGGAAGGAAAGCTCCACCGTCTTGCTCATGAACTCGCGGCAGTTGGTCTCCTGCCTGAAAAGTTCGCTCATGTTCTTGTCGAAGAAGGACCCGGTGATTATCAGCACGGGGATCGAGCGGGTGTCGTCGTCCGCCTGCAGGCCCCGCACCACCTCGATGCCGCCCATGTCGGGCATCATCACGTCGCAGAGGATCACGTCCGGCTTGAGGGCCTTGGCCTTGGCCAGCCCTTCCTTGCCGTCCCCGGCTATCTCCACCTTGTAGCCCAGGTCGGTGAAATAGTCCATGACCATGGTCCGGAATTCAACGTTATCGTCGATTATCAGCATCTGGTTCATGCGTCAGGCTCCTGCTCCTGCTGCTAGTATAACGGAAAAGGCCGGTCTTATCAAGACGGGCTGGGGACCGCCGGCGGCGGCGGGGGCTCCGCCATGTTCTTGGAGACCGTGAAGATGAACTTGCTGCCCTTGCCCACCTCGGACTCC
>CAYSYJ010000252.1:0-3090 GCA_964435105.1 uncultured Elusimicrobiaceae bacterium | reverse complement strand
GGGCCGCGGACACCCAGTGGATGGTGCCCTTGATCTTGCGGCCGTCGGGGGTGTCGCCGCCGCGGGTCGCGGGGTCGTAGGTGCAGCGCACCTCGGTGATATTGCCGGCGGCGTCCTTCAGCACGCTCTCGCATTTCACGATGTAGGCGGCGCGCAGGCGCACTTCCTGGCCCGGCGTCATCCGGAAGAATTTCTTGGGCGGCACTTCCTTGAAGTCGTCCTGCTCTATATAGAGCTCCCTGGAGAAAGGCACTTTGCGGGTGCCCGCGGCCTCGTCCTCGGGGTTATTGAGCAGGTCCATTTCCTCGGTCTTGCCCTCGGGGTAATTGGTCAGCACCACCTTGAGCGGCTTGAGCACGGCCATGGCGCGCGGGGCGGTCTTATTGAGCTCATTGCGCAGGGCGTTCTCCAGCACCCAGATGTCCGAGACGCCGGGCACCCGGGAGATGCCCACCTCGTCGCAGAAGGCCCGCAGGGAGCTCGCCGTGTAGCCGCGGCGGCGCAGGCCGCTGACGGTGGGCATGCGGGGGTCGTCCCAGCCGGCCACGTAATTGCCCTTCACCAGCTCCAGCAGTTTGCGCTTGCTGGTCACGGTATTACCCAGCGTGCGCCGGGCGAACTCTATCTGCTGGGGATGGTAGACGCCCAGTTGGTCGAGGAACCAGTCGTAGAGCGGACGGTGGTCCTCGAACTCCAGCGTGCAGATGGAGTGGGTGATCCGCTCGATGGAATCTTCGAGGCCGTGCGCCCAGTCGTACATCGGGTAGATGCACCACTTATCGCCCTGGCGGTGATGCTCGGCGTGCAGCACGCGGTACATCACCGGGTCGCGCATATTGATATTGGGGTGCGCCATATCGATTTTGGCGCGCAGGGTGCGGCTGCCGTCGGGGAACTCGCCTTTCCTCATCCGCTCGAACAGGCCGGCGTTCTCCTCTATGGAGCGGTTGCGGAAAGGGCTTTCCTTGCCGGGCGTGCCGGGGGCGCCGCGGTATTCGCGCACCTTGTCGGCGCTGAGGTCGCAGACATAGGCCTTGCCGGCCTTCACGAGCTGCATGGCCCAGTCGTACATCTGCTGGAAATAGTCGGAGGCGAAGAACAGGCGGTCCTCGAAATCGCCGCCCAGCCACTTCACGTCCTCTACGATGGAATCAACGTACTCCTGCTCTTCCTTGGCGGGATTGGTATCGTCGAAACGCAGGTTGAACTTGCCCTTGTAGTGCCTGGCTATGCCTGAATTGAGGATGATGGAGGTGGCGTGGCCGATATGCAGGTAGCCGTTGGGCTCCGGGGGGAAGCGCGTATGCACGCGGCCCTCGAAACGGCCCGACCCGTTATCCTTGTCTATCAGCTCATGGATGAAGTTGGTCCTGACGGTGGTTTCCATTTTTAAATTATATCAATTATGGGGGAGGGCCCCTTAAAGGGCCCCCAACTGCACCAGTTCCCCCCTCACCGCCTCCGCCTTAAGGCTCTTGCCCGCGGCCGCCAGTTCACCGGAGCGGCCCCCGCCGCGCAGGGTCACGGCCCCCAGCCGCCAGTACAGTTCGTCGCCGGCCCCGGCATAGCCGGGGGCCACCCCCTCCCAGCCGCAGCTTATGCCCGGCACGCCGGGGTCTTCTCCGGGCCAGACGGCCAGCACGCTGGTGCCGGAGCGCTCCAGCCTGGCCAGCAGGCGCCGCAGCCCTTCGGGCCTGGGCCCGTAGGGCAGCAGCACCCGGCGCACCGGCAGGCGCCCGGCCAATTTCTCCAGGCCGCCGTAATTGGTCTCGGCCAGCGAGGTCAGCAGCACCCCCTCCACTTCGGCGCTGCCCCTGGAGAGCACGGCCGTAGCCAGGTCCTCGCCGTTGAAACCGGGATTGAGCAGGTACAGCCCCCCGCCGGCCCGCACCAGGGCGCCGTAAGTGTTGCTGTCGCAGAACAGCACGGCCGCGTCCGGCGCCGCCGCCGGGGAGGAGGCCCGCCGCAGCGGCCCCGCCGCCATCAGCAGCAGGGCGCAGGCGACCGGCGCGTAAAGCCGCGGCCGCCGCGCGGCCAGGAGCGGCGCGTGCAGCAGGGTAAAGGCCAGCAGGAAAGCCCCGGCCACGAAAAGCGGGGAAGGCTCGGGCACGCTGACCGAGGCGAAGGGCAGGCCCGCGAAGAATTTCACCGCGCCGAGGAAGGCCTTCATGAAAAGTCCCGCCGCCGCCGCGAGCAGGTTGAAAACCGGCCCGGCCCAGGCCAGGGCGGCGAGCAGGAAGCCCAGGGCCATGGCTGCCCCCGCCGCCGGCACCAGGACCATATTGGAGAGCAGGGAGACCAGCGACACCTTGTGGAAATAAAGCGCCAGCAGCGGATACAATCCCAACTGCGCGCAGGCGCTCACCAGCAGCAGCCCCGCGGCGGCGCCGGGCAGGCCCCGCGGCAGGCGGCGGCCCCACAGGGAGACGCCCACCGTAAGGCCGTAGGCGGCCAGGAAAGACATCTGGAAGCCCGCGTCATACAGGGAACGCGGCGAGAAGAGCAGGATCAGCAGTGCCGCGACCGTCAGGGCGTGGAAAGCCCCCGCCTCGCGCCGCAGCAGCCAGGCCGCGAGACCGGCAGCGAACATCAGGTAGGCGCGCACCAGCGGCGCGTCCAGCCCCGCCGCGGTGACATAGAATCCGGCCGCGAGCAGGGCCGCCAGGCCCGCCGGGCGCCGCCGCAGGCCCAGGCGGGCCGCCAGGAAATAGACCACCGCCACCACGAAGCCGACATTGGAGCCCGAAGCCACCAGCAGGTGCATGGCGCCGGAATCCTGGAAGGCGGCCTTCAATTCCGGCGGCACGCCGCGCTTCTCGCCCAGCACCACGCCCGCCAGCACGGCGGCCCCTTCGCCGGGCAGGGCCTTCTCGAAGGCCGCCAGCGCGGCCTCCCTGAAGCCGCGGGCCAGCCGCAGGAAGGCGCCGGGGCCGGCGTAAACCTCGACGTCATGCGCGGCCGCCTGCGCGGCAATGCCCCGGCGGGCCAGGTAATCGCCCCAGTCCAGGGCGCCCGGCACGGCGGCCCCGGAAGGCTCGCTCAGGTCGGCAAGGAAGGAAACGGAGTCGCCGTAGGAAACGCGGACTCCGG
>CAYSYJ010000251.1:0-3091 GCA_964435105.1 uncultured Elusimicrobiaceae bacterium | reverse complement strand
ACGGCCTGCGCGACGCCATCAAAAAGAACCTTTCTTCCCTGCCGGCGGATATCATCGGCACGCCTTTCGCCCGCATGACCGAGAGCATGAGCGACGCTCTTGGCGAGGCGGCGCGGCTTGAGAGCGAATTGGCCGTGAGCAAGGCGGTCTCGGACATGGCGGCGCAGGTGGCGCATGATATACGCTCGCCGCTGGCGGCGCTGGGTACTGCGGCGGGCGGGCTGAACCTGCCGCCTGAGCAGAAGGCGCTGATAGACGGCGCGGTGGGGCGCATGCAGGGCATAGCCGACGATCTGTTGAAGCGCTACCGCGCGCCGGTAACCGCCGGCGCGGTTGCCGCGGAAGCGAAGCCGGCCCCGCATGGCCTCAACGGCCTGCTGCGTCAGGTGGTGGAGGAAAAGCGCCTGCAGCATAAAGATAAGGCCGGGGTGAAAATAGAGCTTTCCCTGCCGGGCGAAGAGCTGAAGGCGCTGGTGGAGCCAAAGGAATTCCAGCGGCTGGTCTCGAACCTGGTGAACAATGCCGTGGAGGCTTTCGAGCGCGACGGCACGGTTAAGATCTCGCTGGCCGCACAGGACGGCCGGGTAATGCTGGCCGTGCGGGACGACGGCAAGGGTATTCCCGCCGAGTTGCTGGCGCGCATGGGGCAGAAAGGCGCCACGCAGGGCAAGGCCGGCGGCACCGGGCTGGGCGTGTATCATGCCAAGACTTCCGTGGAAGATTGGGGCGGGACCTTTAAGGTAGAGTCTGCGCCCGGCAAAGGCACGGCCGTCATCATAGAGCTGCCGCGCCCCGCCGCGGCCGAAACCCCGAAGAGGGCCGTCCTATTGGACGACGACGCGCTGGTGCATATGAACTGGCGTATGGCGGCCAAGGCGGCCGGGGCGGAGTTGCTTGCCTGCAAGACACCGGCGGAGCTAGAGGCCGCGCTAGCCGGCCTGCCTAAAGATACGCCAATCTATATAGATTCCGAACTTGGCGGCGGAGTTAAGGGCGAGGATATAGCCAAAGACCTGCACGCCAGGGGCTATACGTCGCTTTCCATGGCCACCGGCCACGGCGCGGAGAACTTCGCGGCCCTGCCCTGGCTTAAAGTGGCCGGCAAAGAGCCGCCCTGGGCCTCCAAATAGTCCTCTCACATATATAAAACCTTAAAGGCGGGCCCCTGCCCGCCTTTTCTTTTCATTTGGGAATAAACATTCTCAAATGAAAATATTTTCCTGATAAAACGGGTTAGTCCCGGCCTTCCCATAGGGAAAGGGCCCGGATAGTCATTTTCATTAGTTGGCATTAAAATTGCTCTGTAAGGGTCAAGCGGGCCGCTCAAGCGGGGAGTGAGGGAAGGGCGGCCCGCCCAAGATCTGAACGGAGAATAAAAATGAAGAACCTGACGATGAAGATAGCGGCGGCGGCGATGCTGGCGGGGGGCCTGCTGGCCCCGGTCCGGGCCGAGATAGCGATAGGCACCAGCCTGGAGGGTTATATGCCTTCGGCGAACAGCCGCGGGGCGCTGGCCCGGGCGGCGCAACTGGAGCGGCTGTCCGCCGCGGCCGACGCTCTGGCCGCCGGCAATGAAAGAGGCGAGGGGGAAGCCATGCTGGCCTCGCTATATTCAGGCGCCGCGGCCGAGAAGGCCGCTGCCGAGGCGGTAGAGGCCGCCCCGCTGCGCGCTGAGACCGCTCCCGTCCGCGCCGCCAGGCCCGCCCCGGTCGCGCCCGCGGTGCCAGCCGTGCGCCGTTCCGCCGCGCCGCGCAAGAGCCCCGCGCTCAAGAGCGCCATAGGCGAACTCGAAGACGCCGCCGGCGGCGAGGTCGCGGCCGATGGCGCCGCCGACTCCGGCCCCGCCGCCGCCGACGAGGCTCCCGCGGCCGCCGCCGATGACGCCGGCGCCTCCGAAGACGAAGAGAAGCCCACCCTGGGCGGCATGTTCCTGGCCAGCGTGATAGCCTTCGTCGTGGTTATGTTCTTTATCGTGCTGCTGATCTGAGCGGCGGGCCCCGGCCGGGGTCAGCCCCCGGCCTTCTCCAGCGCCGCCAGGGTCCGGGTTATCTCGGCGGCGGCGGCCTGCATCAGGGCCAGCATCTCTTTCTTCTCGGAGGCGGAGCAGTCCTTGTAGAGGTCGGCCGCGCTCTTGAGGCTGGCGCACTTGGATTTAAGGTCGTGCAGCAGTTTGGAATTGTCCTGGCTCATTTTTCCTCCCCGGCCGCGCCCAGACGGCGCAGCGAGGCGTAAAGCAGGCGGGTCGAAATTTTAAGGTCGGCGAGCACGCGCGTGCGCACGCCGCCGTTCTCCCTGAGGCTGCGCGCTATCACCTCGTCGGTTACCCGCTCGAGGGCGGCCTCCAGGCCGCGGGCCCGGGCGTCGGCATAGACGCCGCCGTCCCCGGCGGCGGCCGCCGGGGCGGCGGCGGGGGCCTTAAGGTGTTTCTGCACGATCTCCAGGCCCACGCGGCCCTCGGCCCCGCCGGACAGCAGGTCCACGAACTTCTTAAGCTCGCGCACGTTACCCGGCCAGGAGTAGGCCGCCAGGGCCTCGCGCGCCTCGGCGGTGAAGGACAGCCGCCTACCGCCTTTCATGAAATGCTGCGCCAGCAGCATCACGTCGCCCGGCCTGCGCGACAGCGGCGGCAGGTTGACCGTGTAGCCGTGCACGCGCTGGAACAGGTCGAAGCGCATCCGGCCCCGGGCTATGAGGTCCTGGGGATCCTCCAGCGTGGCGCTTATGATGCGGAAATCCGAGCGTTCCGGCTTCTCCGAGCCGAGCGGGTAGAAGGAGCGCTCCTCTATGGCCTTGAGCAGCTTGGTCTGCATGTTGAGGCTCATGGTGCCGATCTCGTCGAGGAACAGCGTGCCTCCGTGCGCCTCGAGCAGGCGGCCCTTGCGGCTGTCGGCCGCGCCAGTGAACGCGCCCTTGCGGTAGCCGAACAGTTCCGCCTCCAGCAGGTCCTCGGTATAGGCCGAGCAGTTGATGGAGACGAAAGCGCCCTCCCGGCCGGAATGCTCGTGGACGATGCGGGCCAGCGAGGTCTTGCCGGTGCCGGAGGGGCCCAGCAGCATCACCGGCAGGTCGGTGGGGGCGTACTTGAGCGCCT
>CAYSYJ010000250.1:0-3101 GCA_964435105.1 uncultured Elusimicrobiaceae bacterium | reverse complement strand
CTGCCCCGTCTCAACCGCCTGCTTTTCAGGCCGGACGCCGCCGCCCGCCGGGCCGCCGCCGGCAACCCCGCCTGGATAGTAATTCTGGAGACCCTTTCTAACGGCGCCTGGGTGCAGGAGAGCGTGGCCGCGCTGGCCGCCGCCGGCTACAAGGGCCGCGTGGCCGTGCTGGCCTGCTCAGGCAGTTTCGGCGCTTCGGTGAACCTTTACGGCGAACCGGAAAAGGTCTTCGCGGATTTCCTCGCCGCCCTGCCCAACCCGCCGGCCGTCATCAAGAGCGAGGGCCTGGCCAAGCTGGACGCGCTGCCCCTGCCGGACCTGGAGCTGTTCGGCAGGCACGAGGACCTTTCCGCCGCCTATATGGCTTATGCCAGCAAGGGCTGCTCGGGCGCCTGCTCCTATTGCGAGGAACCCTTCTACCGCGGGGCCTATGGCCCCGGCTATGCCCGCCTGCGGCTCCCGGCCCGGGTCATAGAGGAACTGGAGGCCGCCGTGGCCCGGTTCCGGCCGCGGGAGATAGTTTTCAAGGATTCGGTATTCACCGCCGACCGGGTGTGGCTGGTGGAGTTCCTGTGGCAGTACCGGCGCAAGATCGGCCTGCCTTTCAAATGCTTCGGCCGGGCCGACGCCTTCAACCCCGCCGCGGCCGTCCTGCTGCGCTCCGCCGGCTGCTACTGCGTTGAGTTCGGCCTGCAGACCTTCAACGAGGAGCTGCGGACCAGGGTGCTTAAACGCCCGGAGAGCGTAGGCGCCGTGCGCGCGGCCTTCGCCGCCTGCGACGCCGCGGGCCTGCCCTATGACGCGGATTATATCTTCGGCCTGCCCGGCGAGACCGCGGCCGACCACCTGCTGGCCGCGCGGGAATTCTCCCGCCTGCGCCGCCTCAACCGCGTAAAGTGCCATAACCTCGTCTACTACAAGGGCCTGGGCGTGACTGAATACGCCGAGCGCGCTGGGCTGCTGTCGCCCGGGGCCGTGGCCGAGGGGGATTTTTTCAGCGGCGACAGGGCCGCCCCGGCCATGCGCGGCGCCAACTCCGCCTTCCGCAAGCTCTTCAAGCTTTACGGCCTCATCGGCGGCCCCGGCCTCGCCTTCGCCGCCGGCACCGGCCTCTGGCGCCTGTTCCGCTTCATCCCCGGCCTCATCCTGAAGCCGCTCGAACTGCTCGCCGGCCTGCTCGCCGGCGACCGCCGCTTCTACTCTTACCTGCGCGCCTACCCCCGCCGCCTCGCCGGCGCCCTGCGCCGCTAACCCCGGCCCCCCGCGCAATTTATATAATCTTAACGTCGCGTTACACCAAAGGGGTTTGGAATGCATCAGAGAACTATACTGCTCATCGACGACGACAAAGGCTGGGTGGGTGTGATGACCCGGTTCCTGCGACAATGCGGCTACCGGGTGCTTAGCGCTGGCACCTGCGCGGCAGGCATTAAGGCCGTGGAGGAGTTCCACCCGGACTGCGTTCTGCTGGACTTCGAACTTCCGGATAAGGAGGGCTGCGAGGCCGCCCTGGCTATAAGGAAGGACGCCCAACTGCGCAAAACGCCTATCATAATGGCCACCAATGACGACACCAGGGAAGAGGCGGCCTGCGCGGACTACAAGGTAGACGCCTTTTACTTCAAAATGTGGCCGCTCATGCGCCTTAAAGGCATGATCGAGGCGCTGTTGCGCCGCGTCGACCTGGAGCGCGACAACCTGGCCAGCGGCGACCTGCGGCTGGACGGCGCCAGGTCGGCGGTATTCCTGGGCCAGACACAGCTCGCGGAACTATCCCGCGACCAGTTCAGGCTGCTGGCCCTGCTGGTGGCCAAAACCCCGGAATTCGTGACCGAAGAAGAGCTCACTGTTCACCTTTTCGGCGAGGGGCCGGAGGCGGACAAGGTGGACGCCATCAAAATGCTGGCGCACCGCCTGCGCAAAAGCCTGGGCGAAGAGGTGGGCCGCCGCGTAAATGCGCGCGCGGCCGCGGCTGGGTATACTCCGCCGCGCAAGAGGGCGCCGCCGGCTGACCGCCAGCCCGTACCCGCAGCCCAACAACCGCGCCCGCGCACACACGCGGGCGCATTTTCATGCCCGGCCTTCAGTAACGCTAGCGTTACTGACAAAGTTCAGTCCTTGTTGTATACTTTTCGTGTCAGTATGGGTTGGCCGGGGCCGCTTAATGCGCGTTCAAAACACCAATTTTAAGATCGGTCTTCACAAGCTCCGGTTCATTTCCGTTTACGTCTTTGAGGCGGACGACAAAACTATGCTCGCCGTCCGGCAGGTTTAAGGCGGTCAAGCTCTGGCGGAATATAAATTTGTCATGTCCTAGGCTGTCATTGTTAACAAGGAACGGTTGAACGCCGGTTGTCTCTCCGAGGGATTGAATCATCGTGCCGGTTGCGCCTTCGCCAACTATGCCCCCGTAACCAAAAGTGGGGATGCCTGGCGTCCCTAAATGAATAGCCTGGTTCACGTCCTTGTTCTGATAAATCCAAAAGCTTACCTTGTCTAAATCCCAACCACCAACGCTGTTAACCTCTGCCTTGAAAGCATAATCGCTAAGTTCGTCTGCCGTCATCACATGGCCATCCGCTGGCTGTATAACGGTTGCTACCGGCAAGGAATCTGGCCTGTGAATAAGGTAATAAAGCGGGTTGTCATTCCCGTCGTTAAGTCTTGAATCTAAATGCGCCGGATAGCCGCCGGAATTTCCTGAAGGTCCGACGAAGTCGGTTAAGGCGGATATATAATTTCTGGTCTGGACCGGCTGATTATCTGCTCCTAAAACATAGCTGTTCTCGCCCAGCTTAATGATTTTTCCTGGATCAACGCTCCATATAGTTGCCGCATTGGTGGAACCGGCAACCAGCCACCGCACAATTACAAGGGATGAAGTTACATCGCCTGTATCCGGGTTTTCTAAATTCGCTTGCCTAAGTTCCCACGGATTTGCGTCTGTGATTGGCGTTTCGCCATGGCCGGTAAACAAATGCAAATAGCTCCAAGCGCCATGGAATCCGGAAAGGCGGACATACCATGCTCCGCCATATGCGATATCTGACCTTCCCCCCGAAAACTGGACCAGTTGAAAGTTGTTAAAATAACCCATGGAG
>CAYSYJ010000249.1:0-3142 GCA_964435105.1 uncultured Elusimicrobiaceae bacterium | reverse complement strand
GACAAGGCCATGGCCGACCTGAAGGGCAAGGGCATGGAGTCGCTGGTCATCGACCTGCGCTACAACCCCGGCGGCCTGCTCTCCGCCGCGGTCGACATCTGCAAGCTGTTCATGAACGGCAACAAGATGATCGTCTACACCAAGGGCCGCAAGCCGGAGAACTACCAGGAGTTCCGCGCCAACGGCAGCGCCAGGCACGAGCTGCTGCCGCTGGTGGTGCTCGTCAACCGCTACTCCGCCAGCGCCAGCGAGATCGTGGCCGGCGCCATGCAGGACAACAAGCGCGCCATAATCATAGGGGAGCGCTCCTTCGGCAAGGCGAGCGTCCAGAGCATGATACCGCTCTCCGACAAGTCGGCCCTGCGCCTGACCATCGCCAAGTATTACACCCCCAGCGGCAAGTCCATACAGCGCGACGCCAAGAACGAGACCGGCGGCATCACCCCGGACATCGAGGTGAAAGTGCCGGTGGAGACCGAGAAGAAGCTGCTGCAGCAGAGCGAGGAGATCTTCTTCCCCGGCAAGGACGACAAGCCGGACAAGAAGAAGGACCTGGTCCGCGACGAGATGCTGGAGCGGGCCGCGGAGCTGCTGAAGGCCCGCGAGGTCCTGAGCAACCTCAAGCCGGGGAAATAAGCTTTTGGGGTCAGGTCTTGATTTTTAGCGCCGGAACCGGTTTTCCCGCTGAAGATCAGGCCGCCGCCCCGTGCTAAAGATCAAGACCTGACCCCGGATGAAGATACTCGCTTTCGAGACTACCTGCGACGAGACCTCGGCCGCCGTGCTTGAGGGCCGGCGGCTGCGGTCCAACGAGGTTTTCTCCCAGATAAAACTCCACCGGAAATACAGCGGCGTGGTGCCCGAACTGGCCAGCCGGGCCCACCTGGAAAAGATCCCTTTCGTGCTCGGCGGCGCCCTGGCCGCCGCCGGCAGCCGGGCGCCGTTGCGGCCCGGCGCCTTCGACGCGGTGGCTTTTTCCCGCGGCCCCGGGCTGCCCGGGGCGCTGATGGTGGGCCGCGTGGCGGCGGAAGCCGCGGCCGAGCTCTGCGGCGCCCCGCTGGTGGGGGTGAACCACCTGGAGGGGCATTTGCTGGCCTGCGAATTCGAGGGCGGGCGCGTGGCGCGGCCGCTTAAGTTCCCGCTGCTGGCCCTCATAGTTTCCGGCGGGCACACCGAGCTGTGGCACGCCCGCGGTTACGGCGATTACAGGGTGCTCGGCCGCACCCGGGACGACGCGGCCGGCGAGGCCTTCGACAAGGTGGCCAAGCTGCTGGGCCTGCCCTATCCCGGCGGGCCCTCGGTAGAGCGCGACGCCGCGAGGGCGCGCGGCAAAGGGCCGGAGTTCCCCAGGCCCATGCTCCCGGGTACCAGGGATTTCTCTTTCAGCGGCCTTAAAACGGCGGTCAGTTATTACCTGGCCGGCAGGCTGGGGCAGGATTTTTACAAGAGCGGGCGCCGGCTGCCGCCCGCCGAAAGGGCCAGGGTCTGCCGGGCCTTCCAGGAAGCCGTGGCCGAAACGCTGGTGCGCAAGACGGCCGACGCTGCGCGCGGGCTGGGCCTGAAAAGGATAGCTGTGGGCGGCGGTGTGTCCGCCAACGGGGCGCTGCGGGCCGCTTTCTCGCGGCTGGAGGGTTTCGAGACCCGCTTCTCCGAGAAGGCCTACTGCTCGGACAACGCGGCCATGGTCGCGCTTTGCGCCCTGCGGCGGCTGGAAGCCGGCCGCTACGCCAACAGCGTGGCGGTGGACCCGGGGCTGGACCGCCCCGGCTGGCGGGGAAGGGGACGTTGGTTAGTTGGTTAGTTTTTGAGGCTAGGCCTGGATTTAAAAGCGGTTGAGCGTGCTAAAAACTAACCAACTAACCAACGTCCCCGAAACAAAACTTTAACAAACGCGCGTTATAAATATAGGGCGCGGTTTCAGAAATGAAGATCTGGATATTATCGGACTACGACCACCGCAAGCACCTGGCTTTCAAGAGCCTGCTGGCGCGGTTCTCGGCTTCCTACCCGGAGGCGCAGGCCTCTTTCGAGGTGAAAAGCCGCCGCAGCCTCTGGGAGAGCCTCTTCTCCCACCTGCGCGACCCCAAGCGCAACCCCCTGGCCGACGTCATAGAGATCCCGCAGAACTGGACCGAGCTGTTCTCCCGCCTGGGGCTCGTCTCCGAGCTGGGCGGCAAGGTGGAGGCGCTGGGCAACAGGCGCTTCCCGGATTTCATCCTCAAGGAGCTGTGCCGCAACGACGAGGCCCGCGCCTACTCCGCCCCCTGGTGGCTGGAGGCGCCGGCGCTTTTCTACCGGCCGCAGGCCATGCGGGGCGCGGTGAAGGACCCTGAGGAGGAGCTGGCCTCGTGGGACGGCTTCAGGGCCGCCCTGGACAGGGTCGGCGCACAGTCCCGCCGCCGCGGCGCCCGCGCGCTGTCGGTGCCGGGCTCCGCGGGTTCCGTTTCGGTGGCCGACGTGCTGCCCCGGGTCTGGGGCCGCCGCGGCGGGCTGTTCTCAGACGATTTCAACCGGGCCACCTTCACCAGGGAGGAGACCGCCGGCGGCATAGAGGACTGGCTGGAGCTGGCCGTCAGCGGCAAGATCGAGCTGTTCGGCGCGGACCGCTTCGAGAACGGCCCCCGGCCGGCCGAGGAGTGCGCTTTCACCATCTCCCCGCGCAAGCTCGGCGGGCGCAGCGGCCTGAAGATGCTGCCCTACCCCGGCTACCCCTCGGGCGGCGGGCTGATGCTGGTCTATAACCTCAGCGTCTCCGCCTCGGCCAAGGACCCGGCCGCCGCGGAGGCCTTCGTGGCCTGGGCGCTGGAGAACCGCAACCTTTCCGGCTTTACCGAGAGCTTCGGGGTGTTCCCCTGCCTCAAACCGGTCTTCGAGGAGCGCCTGCGCGAGGAGAAGGAGGGGGCCGTCTACCGCCGCCTCTTCTCGGCCCCGGAACTCAAGCCCAATATCATGGTCTATCCCACGGCCGAGCTGCTGCTGGAGCGCGCCCTGTGGAACCTGTCGCTGAAGATCGCCCGCCGCGATTACGACAGGGAGGACCTCACGCGGGAGCTGATCATGGCCCAGGGGGAGGCCGACTACCTGCTGTCGCTCTACTGACATGATACGCAAGCACGCCCCAGCCGCCGCGCCAGGCGCCGCC
>CAYSYJ010000248.1:0-3144 GCA_964435105.1 uncultured Elusimicrobiaceae bacterium | reverse complement strand
AGGAGGAGGGGTTCAAGATGAAGCCCTCGGCCTCCGGCGGCGGCACCGACGGCAATATCCTCTACGGCCACGGCATCCAGGCGCCGGTGCTCGCCACCGGCATGCGGAACGTCCACACCACGGCCGAATACCTGGACCTCGGGGATTTCTTCGCCTGCGCGCGCCTGACGCTGCGCGTGGTCGAGGCCTGGACCCGCCGCGGCGCGGGCAGGAACTGACGGAGAGCGCATGGAAGCCGGCAAGAACGACGCCCTGAAAGACTATCACTTCAAACCCTATATCGGCACGGAGAAGACCCTGCCGGAATTCACCGTCCAGGCCGTGGTCCTGGGCTTCATCCTCTCGGTGGTCTTCAACGCGGCCAACGCCTACCTGGGCCTGAAGATCGGCATGACCGTCTCGGCCTCGATCCCCTCGGCCATCATCTCCATGACGGTGCTGCGCATCATCCTGCCCAGGTTCTTCGGCCGCACCGCCACGATCCTGGAGAACAACGCCGTGCACGCCTTCGCCTCCATCGGCGAATCGCTGGCCGCGGCCATCATCTTCACCGTGCCGGCCATCTTCTTCATGGGCGGCCAGATCACCAACGGCATGGTCTTCCTGCTCGGCCTCACCGGCGGCATCCTGGGCCTGCTGATGATGATCCCGCTGCGGCATTCCCTGATGGTGAAGGAGCACAGGAACCTGCCCTTCCCCGAAGGCAGCGCCTGCGCCAAGGTGCTGATCGCCGGGGACAAGGGCGGCGCCTCGGCCAAGCCGGTCTTCGCCGGCATCCTCACCGGCGGGCTCTTCAAGTTCGTGATGAGCGGCTTCATGCTCTTCCGCGACACCATCTCCTGGAGCTTCGCCTCGCTCAACAAGGCCGGCTTCGGCTACGAGATCTCGCCGCTGTTCCTGGGCGTGGGCTACCTCGTCGGGCTGCGCATAGCCGCCATCATGTTCGCCGGCGGCGCTTTCGGCTACTGGGTGCTGATCCCGGCCATCAACGCCTTCGGCGGCCACAATATAGTGGCGCCCGGCACCGTGCCCATCTTCGACATGACCACCGCCGACATCCGCGGCACCTACGTCAAATATATCGGGGCCGGCGGCGTGGCCTTCGGCGGCCTCGTCAGCGTCATCCGCTCGCTGCCGGACATCATCTCCTCCGTGAGGGGGAGCGTCGCGGCCCTTACCGTGAAGGCGGGGGAGAAACAGGGCGCGCAGGCGGCCTGCGAGAAGGATTTCGAGCACAACTACATAGTCTGGGCCGGCGGCGCGCTGGGCGCCATCATCGGCGTCTTCGCTTTCGAGATCCCCTGGCACCTCGGGCCCGAGAGCTGGGGCCAGGGCCTGCGCCTGCTCGCCGGGGCCGTCACGCGGATCTTCGTGGCCGGCTCGGCCGGGGCGCTGATACTCGGTTTCTGCTTCTGGGCCATAGCCCGCGGCGCGGCCAGGGCCTGCAGCAAGTTCCTGCGCATCGAGCAGGACGCCCCGCTGCCGCTGGTGCTGACCGGCGTCATAGCGATGTTCCTCACCTTGTGGCTGACGCCGCTCTTCGACCTGAGCTTCGCCGAAGCGCTCATCGTGGTGGTGTTCTGCATGTTCTTCGTGGCGGTCAGCGCGCGCATGGTGGGCCTCATCGGCACCACCAACCAGCCGGTGTCGGGCATGACCATCACCGCGCTGCTGTCCCTGACGCTCATCTTCGTGCTGATGGGCCACGACAAGGAGACCGCCAAGGTGGCGGCCATCATGGCCGGCGCGGTGGTCTGCATCGCCATCTCGGTGTCCGGCGACCTGTCGCAGGACCTCAAGACCGCCGCGCTCATCGGCGCCACTCCCTGGAAGGTGCAGATGGCGCAGGTCTCGGGCGCGCTGGTCTCGGCGGTGCGCTCGGGCTTCATCCTGCTGCTGCTCTACATGGCCTTCGGCCTGGGCGCGCCCACGCCGGAGCACCCGAACCCGCTCGAGGCCCCGCAGGCCCAGCTGATGGCCAAGCTGGTGGAAGGCGCCACCGGCGGCAATTTGCCCTGGCTGCTGCTGGGCCTGGGCGGCGCGATAGGCCTGGTCTGCGAGCTGGCGGGGATCTCCGCCCTCGCCTTCTCCATAGGCCTCTACCTGCCCATCACCAACTGGCCCATGATCCTGCTGGGCGGCCTTATCGCGTACTTCGTCTCGCGCAAGGCCGGCGGCGCTCCGGAGGAGGAGCATGACCCCGGCTCGCTGTTCGCCTCGGGCCTTATCGCCGGCGACGCGCTGATGGGCATAGGCATAGCCGGCGTCATCGTGCTCAAGTGGAGCGACGCGCTGAAGCTGCGCGACCCCTACGCCGGCAGCTTCGCCTTCGAGGCCGTCCTCTCCACCGTACTTTACCTCGGCATAGCGCTGGCCCTCTACCTGGTGGCCCGCCGCAAGCACAGGAAGGCGGCCTGATGGCCCATATCTTCGACCCCGAAGACCGGCATAAACTGGACAATACCCAGCGGCGCTCCCTGATGCCGCCGGAGGAAACGCTGGTGAAGGCCGGCATCAAGCCCGGCGACACCGTGCTGGACCTGGGCTGCGGGATGGGCTATTTCGCCGTGCCCGCCTCCAGGATGGTGGGCCCCAAGGGGATGGTCTACGCCGTGGACGCCTCCGGCGTGATGCTGGCGGAGCTGCGCTCCAAGGCCTCGCGCGAAGGCCTCTTCAATATCCGGACCTCGCAGACGCCCATCGGCAAGCTGGAACTGCCGGAGGCCGGCTATACGCTGGCGCTGCTGGTCAATGTGCTGCACGAGGTGGACGACAAGAAGTCTTTCCTGGCGGCGCTGGCCGCCGGCCTGAAGCCCGGCGCCCGCCTGGCCGTGATCGAATGGAAGAAGGCGGAGACCCCGGCCGGCCCGCCGCTCAAGGAGCGCATCTCCGAGGACGAGATGCAGGTGCTCCTCAAGAAGGCCGGCTTCAGCGAGCCCGCCACCGCCGAACTTACCCCGTCGAGCCTCCTCTATACCTGCCAAAAGAAATGACCGAACTGCGCTTTTTCCACTACTTCCTCGCCGTCCTGGCCGGCTGCGGCCTGGCCGCCTCCTTCGCCCCCTGGGGCTACGGGTGGCTCGCCTGGCCGGCGCTGGTCCCTTTCTTCTACGCCGCGCTGGCCGCCCGGGGCCCCTGGGCCGC
>CAYSYJ010000247.1:0-3176 GCA_964435105.1 uncultured Elusimicrobiaceae bacterium | reverse complement strand
ACCTGCTGCAGCGCCGCGGCGAAGCCGGCTATCTCGGGGTCGGCGGCCATGAGCGAGGCGGCGCCGCGCCAGAGGTACAGGGCGAGCATCAGCAGCGCCGAGGTGAGCGCCACGCCGAAGACCTGCCACTTCTTCATGAACATGGCGCTGGCGGCCGGAGCCGTGAGGAAGAGCAGCCACATGGGCGACCAGTAGGCGGCCAGCAGGTAGAAGAGCACGGCGCTGACGGCGAGGTTGAGCCAGACGGTGAGGGCGCGGATGTGGCGGCTCCAGCTCAGGAAGCGGTAGGTGTTGCGGCCCAGCCACCAGTTGGCGGCGAAGGCGGCGGCGAGGATGGCGAAGCAGGCGCGCGTGACCTGCGGCTCCGGCCGGGAGAAGAAGATGGCGAAGAGGATGAGTATGACCGCGAAAGGCGTGAAATAATAGTTCAGTATGTGCATAAATCCTTTACTCGCTGACCGACCCTGAGACCCGTGCGGAGCGGCCGGAGGTATAACCCCGAACGCCAGTTGCGGAGGGGAGGCTCCAAAACCGCAGGTTTTGGAGGGGAACCACGCAAGGGTTCCCTGCAGTCCTGGCGGGCGGGGCTATACCTCCGGCCGCGACTCTTCAGGATTTCCTGAAGACCAGGATATGCCTGCTCTCCGTCTCGCCGGGCAGTCGATAAGAGAAGGTCTCTTCCAGCCGCGTCCGGGCCTTCTTTACGGCCGCTTCCACCGCGGGCCGCCGCTGCGCCAGCTGCGCCGCGCTCTGCCAGGCCAGGAATACGCCCCCCCCGGCCAGTATATTTAAGCATTGGGGCAGGATGTTTTCAAGTTGTCCCATGGCCCTTTCGGTCACGGCGGCGTACCTGCGTTCCGAACCGGGCCCACCCTCCCCTACCCTGCGCTGGCCCACCGTCACGTTGGCGCAGCCCGCCTCGGCCGCCGCCCAGGCCAGGAATTCGCAGCGCTTGACCCGCGACTCGAGCAGGTCGAACTGCCTGTCCGGCATGACCGCGGCGAGGGGCAGGCCGGGGAAGCCCGCCCCCGAGCCCGCGTCCGCGAGGCGCCCGCCCGGCAGCGCCAGGCGGCGCAGCGGCGGGACGGCCGCGAGCGAATCCAGCATGTGCCGTTCCCAGAGCAGCGGCTCGTCCTTGGCCGAGACCAGGTTCTGGACGGCGTTCTTCTCCCTGAGGGCCCGCTCGAAGGCCAGCAGCCTGCCGGCGGCGGCTTCGTCGAGCTGCAGCCCCCAGTCCGAAAGCGTCTTCTTCACCGCGTCGTTCATGCCTTTGCCTCCCTGCTCTTGCCCAGCAGCACCCACAGCAGCTGCACGTCGGCGGGCGTCACGCCCGGCACCCGCCCCGCCTGCGCCAGCGTCCGGGGCCGGTGGGCAGCCAGCTTGTGGCGCGCCTCGTTGGGCAGGGCCTTCGCCGCGGCGTAGTCGAAATCGGCGGGTATCGGCAGGTGCTCGAACTTCCGCAGGCGCTCGGCGTCGCGGCGGTTGCGCTCTATATAGGCCGCGTAGGACTTCTCCACGGCGGCCGTATGCCTGGCCCCGGCCAGCTTCCAGGGGCCGCGCGGCGGGGCCTTGGGTTTGCGGCCCGCGAGCAGGTCCCGCACGGCCTGCGCGTAGCCCTCGAAATTCTTGCCGAGCTCCCGCGGCAGCAGCCCCAGCGCGAAAGCGCGCGGCGCCAGCCGCAGGTCGGCGTTATCCTGGCGCAGCAGCAGGCGGTACTCCGCCCTCGAGGTGAACATGCGGTAAGGTTCGTCCACCCCCTTGGAGACCAGGTCGTCTATCATCACGCCGATATAAGCCTCGTCGCGGCGCAGCACCAGCTGCTCGCGGCCCTGGGCCAGCAGCGCCGCGTTGGCGCCGGCCACCAGGCCCTGCCCCGCGGCCTCTTCGTAACCGGTAGTGCCGTTCACCTGCCCGGCCATGAAAAGGCCCGGCAGCAAGCGCGTCTCCAGGGTGTAGTCCAGCTGGGACGGGTCGGAATAATCGTACTCTATGGCGTAGCCGGCGCGCATGATCTCCGCCTTCTCCAGCGCCGGCACCGAGCGCACGATCTCCGCCTGCACCTCTTCCGGCAGGCTGGTGGAAAGGCCGTTCACATAGTACTCTTCCGTCGAGAAACCCTCCGGCTCCAGGAAGAGGTGGTGGGCGCCGTGATGCGGGAACTTTACCACTTTGTCCTCAATGGACGGGCAGTAGCGCGGGCCCGAGGATTTGATCTTGCCGCTGTAGAGCGGCGAGCGGTGCAGGGAGGCGCGGATCGTCTCCGCAGTGCGCTCCGTGGTGCGGGTGATCCAGCAGGGCAGCTGCGGGTTGGCGATCTTGGCGGTGAAGTGGGAGAAGCGTACCGGCGGGGAATCCGGCCGCTGACGTTCGCACAGGCTGAAGTCTATGCCCCTCGCGTGCAGGCGCATCGGGGTGCCGGTTTTAAGCCGGCCGAGGCGGAAGCCGAGGTCGCGCAGGTTGCCCGGCAGCAGGTCGCTCGGCGGGTGGTTGTAGCGGCCGCCGCGGAAGGTGTCCGTGCCGATGTGGATGACGCCTTTGAGGAAGGTGCCCGCGGTGAGCACCACCGCGGCCGCCCGGTAGCGCGTGCCCCTGGCGGTGAGCACCCCGCAGGCGCGCCCCTCCCGGGTCAGGACCTCCGCCGCCTCGTCCTGCGCAACGCTAAGGCCGGGCTGCTTTTCCAGGGCCTGCTTCACTGCGGCCTGGTACAGCCGCTTGTCGCACTGGGCGCGCGGCGAGCGCACGGCGGCGCCCTTGGAGGTGTTGAGCATGTGGGAACTGAGCATGGAGGCGTCCGCGGCCCGGCCCATGATCCCCCCCAGCGCGTCGATCTCGCGCACCAGCTGCCCTTTGCCCACGCCGCCTATCGACGGGTTGCAGGACATCTGGGCTATGGCGTCCAGGTCCTGGGTCAGCAGCAGCGTCCGCGCGCCCAGCCTGGCGGCCGCGAGCGCCGCCTCGCAGCCGGCGTGGCCCGCGCCTATCACGGCGACGTCGAAGCTGACGGGGTGGTCGAAAGTCTTCATGTCAGAGCATCATCAGCAGCTGGAACGCGGCAGGGGATATAACCCCCAGCGCCATCAGCGAGAAAATAAAGGCCAGCGTCCCCAGCAGGGCAGGCACCAGCGCCGCCGCGGCGCGCGCCGGCGACAGGCCGGTGACCGCGCAGAGGCCGCGGC
>CAYSYJ010000246.1:0-3201 GCA_964435105.1 uncultured Elusimicrobiaceae bacterium | reverse complement strand
AGCGGCACCCGCAGGTTCAGGCCCGCGTCCCAGCGGTCGTCCTCGTTAGGGGAGGAGCGCAGCAGGTAATAGTTGGCGGAAAGCCCGAGCGAGGGAAGCCACAGCCGGCCGGCGGCCTCGCGCCCGGCCCGGGCGGCCTCCAGCGATCTCCGGGCGGCCGCTACGTCGGGGCGGGCGGCGGCCGCGGCCAGGGCCTGCGCCAGACCGGGCAGTCGCGGCAGCGGCAGGGCGGCAGGGGCGAAAGGGCCTTCTTTGCCGGTCAGGAAAGCCAGCGCGATCTGCGCCGCCGTCTCCCGGGAGAGTTCTGAGGCCAGGGCGGCCTCGTCCTGCGCCAGCTGGGCGCGCGCGGCCACCAGTTCGCTCTGGCGGCTGCGGCCTATGGCCGCCCGGCCTTCCAGTTCTTTTATCCTGGTGCCGGCGACTTCGAGCTGGCGGCGGCGTACGGCCACCTGGGCCCGGCGGGAGACCAGTTCGGCGTAGGCGGCCGCCGCGTCCAGGAAGAGGCGCTGGCGGGCCCGCAGCAGGGCGGCCCGGGCCGCCTCGGTGCGCTCTCCGGCGGCCCTGGCGGCCAGGTAATCCTGCAGGCCGGAGAAAAGTTCGTAGCTCAGGTTAAGCGCGGCCTGGCCGCGGCCGGAGGCGTTCTGCGCGGCGGTCTCGGAGGCCAGCAGGGCCAGCTCCGGGCGGAAAGCCGCGCCCAGGCGGCGCCGCTCGGCTTCCAGGCGCCTTACCCCCTCCCCCTGCGAAGCCAGGGCCTCGCTGCGGTCCAGGGTCAGCCGGTAGGCCTCTTCGAGGGTAAGCGGCTCCTGCGCCGCGGCGGCGGGCAGAGCGAACAGGACTACGAGGGAGAGGGTCTTGGGGGTCATGCGGTCCTATTGCCAATGGAAGATCACCGGCGGTATCAGCAGCAGCAGCGCCAGTATGAAAAAGAAGACCTGGGCGGGCAGCATCCAGCGGAACCACTTGTTCCAGGGAATGCCGGCCAGGCCCAGCACGCCCATGGTCACGCCGGAGGTGGGCAGCACCGGGTTGATCCAGCCCTCGCCGAACTGGAAGGCCAGCACGGCGGCCTGGCGGGTCAGCCCGAGCACGTCGGCCAGCGGGGCCATGACCGGCATGGTCAGGGCGGCCTGCCCGGAGCCGGAATGGACGAAGAAGTTGAGCGTGCCCTGCGCCACGAACATGGCCTGGGCGGCCAGCACGGGATGCAGTCCCGAAATGAGAGAGGCCATGCCGTGCAGCATGGAATCCAGTATCCTCCCGTCGGAGGCCACCACAAGGGTTCCTTTGGCGCAGGCGATGATGAGCGCCACGCCCACCATGTCCCTGGCGCCGGTCTTGAAGGCGTCGGTGAGTTCGTCCAGGGAGAGGTGGCCGAGGAAGCCGGCCGCCAGCGCCAGGGCGAAGAAGAGGCCGGCTATCTCCAGGATGAACCACTCGTATTTCATCACGCCCCAGACCAGGGCGAAGATGGAGAGCCCGAAGGTCAGGAGCACCAGCTTGTGGCGCCACAGGAAGGGCTCCAGCCGCTCCTCGTCGAGATGGAATTCGCGCTTGCGGGCCTTGTCCAGCTCGTAGACCGGGCTGCTCGCCGGGTCCTTGCGGATGCGCGCCGCGTACCACATAACGAAGGAGATCATGCAGAAGGTGCTGACGAACCAGATAAAGACGCGGTATTCCAGCCCCGAACGGGGCGGCAGCTCGGCGATGCGCTGGGCGATGCCGACTATGAAGGGGTTCAGCGTGGACCCGGCGAAGCCGGCGGCCGCGCCCAGGAAGGGGATGGCCGTGCCGACGAGCGAGTCGTAGCCCAGCGCTATGGCGAGCGGGATGAAGACAAGCACGAAAGGCATGGTCTCCTCGCACATGCCGAAAACGGAGCCCGCCACCGAGAAGACCAGCATGGTGACCGGGATGAAGAAGATCCGCAGCCGCGGCCGCCGCGCGAAGAACAGCGCCAGCCTTTTCAGGCCCGAGGCCAGCGCCCCGGTGCGCTCTATCACCGCGAAAGCCCCGCCGATGACGAAAAGGAATACGATGATATCAACGGACTTCACGAAGCCCTTTATGGGGGCCATCAGCAGCGCGGCGCCGCCCTGCGGCACGGCCGGCCCCGGGGCGAAGGAATCCGCCACCACCAGCGTGCGGCCGTCCTTTTCCAGGCGGGAGTACTCCCCCCCGGGCATGATCCAGGTGGCGGCGGCGGTCAGGGCCACCACCCCGTAGATCATCGCCAGCGTATTAAAGGAAAAGCGGGACTTCATTCGGCCGCGGCCCCCGGCAGTTCATAGGCGTCGCCGTGCTTGAGCAGGTGCATGGCGATCCCCCTGGCGGCCAGGTGGCCCCTGCCGTCGCCGGTCACCGGCCCGGCCTTGGCCGTCTCGAAGACGGTGACCAGGCTTTCTCCCAGCACCGAGCATTTGCGGCCGGGCCCCACTACCAGCGCGGTATTCTCGTCTATGCCGATGCCGGTCAGCCCCGGGCGCTCCAGCACCACGCTGATAAGCCGGTTCTGGCGCTTGCGCTTGAGGAAATGCTGGTCTATGACTATGTTGTCCGGCAGGAAGGCGAAACCTTCCGCGGTCACGACGGCGCTGGAGCGGATGGCAGCAAAGGGCTCGTCGTCCTGGCCGGCCAGCCTGTCGTCGCCGGTGAGCATTACCCGGCTCATCACGGCCGCCCCGGCGCTGGTGCCGGCCACTATGCCGCCCTCGCGCCAGATGCGCCGCGCTTCTTCCAGCATTTTGGTGCCGCCGAGAAAGGAGACCAGCGTGACCTGGTCGCCGCCGGTGAAAAAGACGGCGTTGGCGTGTTTGAACTTGGCCAGGTGCTCCGGCTTGTCGGCCTCGCCCGCGGGAAAGAGCACCCAGTCGGCGGACCCGGCCCCCAGGCGCCGGAACTGGGCGGCCTGGTCCTTGGCGGTTTCCAGCGGCTCGCCGCTGGCCTGCGGAATTATGACTATCCGGGCGTTCTTGCCGCCGGCCATCTCCACCAGCGGCCCCATGACCGCGTCGTCGTGGGCGCCGCCGCCCACTATCACCAGGCGGCCCTCGGCCTCCAGGGCCGCGGCGGGCAGGGCGGCGAGCAGCAGCGCCAGCGAAAGAAAGGTCACTTTTTTATCAATTGCCATACGATCTCCGAGCTCTTGGTGAGGTGGTCGAGAAGTATATACTCGTCGTCGGCGTGGGGATTGCGGGCGCCGAT
>CAYSYJ010000245.1:0-3205 GCA_964435105.1 uncultured Elusimicrobiaceae bacterium | reverse complement strand
AGGATCACACCGAGTATTTTCATTGGTTTACTCCTGAGATATGGAATGCCGGCACTACGGCTACAGCCGCTGCCGACACCCATTTTATATACAAAAAGCCAAACGCCCCTGGATCACTAACTATTAGACGCAAATCCTATACTATTGCCAAAGGCATGTCAATTTAAGGATCTATGAATTCCTTAAAGACTCCAAGTTGGGCGGCATCCGATGGCAACCAGGGACTCTGGAATCGGTTGCATCTCTAAACCGGGGCAGGGCGGGGGCGGAGGCCCCTTTTGAGGCCGGAGATAGCGCCCTGGCCTTTCCTTTTTGGAGTTTCTTCTCCCCGCCGGTGGCTACAAGGCAACGACAGAAAAGACCGCCGCGGCGGTGTTTTATCAAATCACTGCCACCGGGATAAGTGCAGCTCAAGATTGTCAGGAACAGGCTCGCGACGCGGATAAATTTTCAGCAGAAAATTCATTGGTGGCGCGGGCAAATCTGTAATATAATGAATTCAGTTCTTTGCAGTGCGCGCGGGGGATAATTTTCCGACTTGTTTAAGAGCGGGATACCGCTTCAGAAAGGCGCCGGGGGCGCGACTAATATCCGCTGGAAGGAAAATTTTATGACCTTAAGAACTCTAACCTCCCTGCCGCTGATATTTTTCTGCGCCTGCGCGGGCGCCCGCCATGCCGCCGGGCCCGGCGCGCTGGAACGCCTGAAGAACCTGGCCGCCGCGGCCGAAGCCGCCTATACCGCCAACGGCGCCTTCCCATCCTCCCTGGAGTCTCTGGGCTCCTCCGCCGACAGGACAGACCCCTGGGGCCGCCAGGCCCGCTACGAGGTCTTCAACGAGGGCCGCGCCGCCGCCCTGGGCCTGGACTTCCGGCTGACCTCGGCCGGACCCGACGGGCTATTCGATTCTTTGGACGATATTTCCTGGCCGCCCGCCTCGCCGGCGCCGGAGGAGAAAGAATGACCATGAAAATTATTTTCGCCCTGTTCACCCTGGTCATCGCCCTGCCCCTGCCCGCGCGCGCGCTCACGCAGGAGCAGATCAAAGCCCTCATCGTTGAGGAGGAACGCCTCAAGGCCGCCCGCGAAACTCCGGAGGCCAAGGCCCGGGCGGCGGCCGAGGCGAAGGCAAAAGCCGAGACGGACGAACTTTTTTCCAGACTCAAAACCTCGCTGGAAGCGCAAGGTTTCACCCTGTACGGAGTGGAAAAAGATGAGTCGGATGATTTCGGCGGGATAGTTTTCAAACGCTATGGCCGCAAGTTCAGCGTGGAAAACCCCGCCCTAAGAGTGACGAAGCAGTGGAACGTAGGAGACACCGGCCGGCTGGTCCGCTATTTCGACCCGGCCAGGGCCAAAGAAGATTATGAAAAGAGCATAAAATCCTACCAGGCCGACGCCGGCACCACCGTTAAGGTCATGGAAGGCCCCGAACAGCTGACCCGCCAGCAAAATTTCTTCAGGGAGGAATCCGGCCAGGGCGGAAAATACGCGGTCATGGGGACCCTGGCCTACGGCGAGGCCAATTACAAGCATGGCAAGTCCGCCGGCCTGACCTATGTCTACAATATCTCCGGCCACAACGGCCCCTACTCCTACAGGGGCCGGATGGCTGTAAAGCGCGAATGGTCCACCGACGAGAAGGACAAGGAGCGCCCCGGCATGGACGAGCTCTGGGTGGCCTCCAAGGACCAGGTGCCGGATTTCGGCGGCAACAGTTTTCCCTTCCTCGACAAGCTGCTGGCGGCTTATGCCCCGCTGACCGGCGCCCTGCCGCAGGCCAAGGTAACGCTGCGCCTGGAGGCCTCGGCCTCCCCGGCGCTGCTGCAGGCGGACGGCGTCTCTACCGCAGCGGTGCGCGCCTGCCTGACCTCCCGCCCGGAGGACAATTCAGCCCCGGCCGCGCCGCTGGCCGGCGCGCGGATCGCCCTGGAGCTGAAGCCGCAGGATGGCGTAGTGCCCGGTAGCCTCTCGCTTAAAGAGTCCGTTACCGGCGCCGACGGCTGCGTGGCAGCCCTCTTCACGGCTCCGCCCAAGGAGAAACTGGGCGACGGCAAAATAACCCGCGCCGAGATCGCCGCCAATTCCGAAGGCGCTCAGGAAGAGCTCTTCTATGTGGATTTCAAAGCGGCCTATTCGCAATTGTCCGCCCTGCCGGCCCTGCCGGGTGCGGCCTTGCCCACCGCGGTGATCCCGGCCGATAAGCGCTGGCCGGCGCGCCTCACGGTTTACCTGGAGGACGAGAACCTGAAGGCCAAGGCCGGCGAGACGGTGAGCTTCCGGCTGGAGGCGGCCGAACCCCTCGGAGAACTGAAGGCCGGAGGCAAGGCCGGGCGCGAGGTGACCGCCGTCACCGGCGCCGACGGCGTGGCCCGCGCCCTCTACTATTACACCGCCGCCCAGCCCAAGGACGCCGCTTATCTGGAGAACATCGTAATCGAGTCGGCCGGGCTCAAGGCGCCGCTCAAGGCCGCCGTCTCCTGCGGCCTGGACCTCCAAGTCACCGGCGCGCGTTCCATGTACGAAGGCAAGGGCACCGTGAACGCCGGCGAGGCGGTGCCGCTGGTCATCAATGTGGCGGACAGGTTCCACCCGGCGCTTAAGGACCTGGAGAAATTCCTGCGCCACTGGACCGGCAACGCCGACGGCGCCCCCCCGCTGGGCCTGCGCCTGGAGCTGCGGCCGGAAGGCAATGCCCCCGACTATCTCTACGAGCAGCTGAACGCGCCCCGGTTGCCCAACGAAGGTTTTTCGGACTTCGTGGCGGCCCGCTTCATCGCCAAGAAAGGCGAGACCTCGCTGTGGGTGAACGCCAACCAGCCCTATGTGGGCGTGCCGCGGCTGACCCCGCGCTATACCGGCGATAACCGCTACACGGCGCAGGTCGTGCTGGCGGACCTCGCCGGCCGCAAGGCCCTGCCGGACCCGGACCCGGCCAATAACAGGGCCGTCATAAGCATCAGGGCCGGCCTGGCCGCCGACGCGATGAAGATCTTCCTGCTGGAGGACCCTTTCGGCCCCCACACACCGGAAGCGCGCCTGTTCCGCACAGTGCTGGACCTGGCCGGCTTCGGCTCCGTGCTGACGCTCACCGAGGTGGTCACCCTGGTGAACAAAGGCGACGTGAACGCCCTGGCCGAAATGGCCGTGAGCGCCGCGGTGGACGGGCTGGTGGAAGGCGTCAGCGGCAAGCTCGGCGACACCC
>CAYSYJ010000244.1:0-3244 GCA_964435105.1 uncultured Elusimicrobiaceae bacterium | reverse complement strand
GCGGGTTGAGGCGCACCGGCTTGATGAAATGGAAGCCGATGGTCCTCTCCACCGGCAGCTCGGTATTGGCTACCACGGCCTTGAGAGGCTGCACCGCGCAGCGGGCCGCCACCACGCAGGTCTCGTCCAGATGTCCCTTCAGCTTGGAGAAGTAGAGCCGGCGCTCGTCGTCGGACTTGGAGGCGGCCTCTATGATGATGTCCGCGCCCTTGAACTTGGACATGTCCTGGATGCCCTCGATATTGGCCAGCAGGTCCTCCTTGCCTTCCTTGTGCAGGGACCACTTTATCTTGGCCAGGCCCACGTTCAGGCTGTCCTTGAAATCGTCGTAGAGGCGCACCTGGTAGCCGTGCTTCAGGAAGACCTCGGCCGCGCCCACGCCCGTGGTGTTCGCGCCCAGTATGCCTATCGCCTGTATCTCCATCGTCGTAACTCCTTGGGGGTTTAAGCCGCCTTGACCTCTTCCAGCCGCACGATGCCGTCCTTATTGAGGACTATGCGGATGCGCTCGTAATGCACCGCCGGCTGGCCTTCGCGGTCGGCGTAGGAATATTTGAGCACCAGGTTCATGTGGTAGACGCGGGCGCACAGCGCCGTGCGCAGCTCGCCGCTGGGCGCGTCCACGTAGGGGTAGACCACCTGGGCGTCGTCGGCCTGCTCCACCACGTCGCGGATATTGAAGCGCATGATGTCGTTGAGGTCGCGCCGCCGCTCGTGGGTCTTCATGATCACTTCGGGGTAGAGGGCGATCTCCTTCTTGTACTTGAAGACGCGCTCCGGCTTGCCCTCCTCGTCCACGGAGGTGATATTGTCTATGCGGCGCAGGCGCGAAATATCCGGCGGCACGTCGCGGCCGGGGATGAAGGTGGCCGCCTCCTTGAGCAGGCCTATGCGGCCGCCGCCCGAGGAGTCCAGGATATCTATCTTGCGGTCGCTGATCCAGCGCGTGAGGCTCTTGGAGAACAGCAGCTTGAGCCAGTCCTTGATGCGGTCCTTGAAGATGTAGCTGATCACCACCGCCAGCACGAAGGGCATGCTGTTCATGGCGTAATGGGACTGGAAATAGACCGTGACCAGCACCGCGAACAGCATGGCCGCGCCGGCCGCCAGCCCGAAGAACACCTGCGTCAGGCCCTCCCACTCGGAGAACTCGGCCTTCAGGTAGAGCACGGAGCTCACGAACTTCTTGAGCACGCCGCGCCGGTAAATTATGGTCTCGTTGCTGGTGCCCGGCGCCAGCACGGAAGGGTACTTCATGGCCTGGCGGTAGCGCCCCTGCGCCGTGACTATGGCCAGCACGCCCTTCTCCACCTCGCCAAAGCGCTCCCGGGCCGCAGGGTTGGCGCGCAGGCCCTCTACCAGGGAGGTCAGGTACTCCTCCAGGATCAGGCTCACGTACTCGTCGAAGAAAGCCATGGTCTCGCGGACCTTCACCGGCACGGCGGGGTCCGAGACCTCCGCCTTGAGCGAGGCCAGCGCCTTTTCCAGCGTCTTCAGGTCGCCCAGGAAGTTCTCCAGCCCCTCGCCCACGAACAGCCGCCGCTGGGCGGCCGGCACCGCCTCGCCGTAGGTGGCCAGGCCCTCCACGAAAACCTTTACGTAGTCGCGGATCTCGCCGCGGATGATGCAGCCCAAGAGGCGGAGCTCGTCGCAGATGGCGTCCACCGTCTCCTGCGCGGCGTCCCCGGCCAGCACCCGCCCCAGGTCCGCCCGCACGCGGTTGAGCGGCGAGGTGGCCAGCCCCGGGTCGCAGAGCTTGCCCAGGCTCATCTTGGGCGTGCGCCAGCGGATATAGCGCTGGGTGGAATTGTAGAAGCGCTCCTTGCCGTAATTATGCGGCCCGACATTGAGGGACCGCGGCAGGAAGAAATAGGTCTCCACCTCGTAGCTGCTCTTGGCGGCGGCGTCCAGGTCTATGTCGAGCTTGATCTCGAAGCGGTGCCTGTCGTGCAGCTTTATGCGCGCGTCCAATATGTCGTTCTGGTCTTCTATCATAAGAAACGGGAAAACCCCGGCCCGCCAGCCGGCGTACCGGACCCAAAGCTATATTATAGAAATTGTTGGCCGATCCGGAACGCGTCTTCCCCCGATACCATAGGACCCCCTTCCGGCTGGGCCTAATTACTCCGCCCCGGGGGGCCATGGGGCCTTTGTGCCCGCGGCGGCAACGCGCTAGAATATAGGGGTAAGGTTCCGGGCCCGTTAAGAGGCGCTGAGCGTCCGCGCCTTTACACGCCCGTCGAATGAGGTCTATAATAGTCTTATAGGGGACATGGAAGAAAATAAGGACAAAGATCCGGCCAAAGCCAAGGCGGACATACCGCAAAAACCGGCGCCGCCCAAACCGCCCAGGCCGACCGGGCCTTTCGCCGCGCAGCCCCCGGCCATTTCCACCCGCGCGGACCATAAGCCGCCGCCCCCGCCGCCCCCGGCCGTTTCCGGCCGCGACCTCATAAACAATCCGCCCCAGCCGCGGGTAAAGCAGAACTGGGACCTGGAACTGCCGCTGGTCCCCGCTTCCCTGATACCGCAGACCTATAACCGTTTCGCCCATACGGCCGCCGTCACGGTGGTGGACGACCCCGGCATGATCTGCAACCCCCTGCTGGTCTTCGGCCAGCCCGGCTGCGGCAAGACCCATTTCATCAACTACGTCGCCTACGCCCTCACCGCCAAGGTGGGCATAGGCAAGGTCCTGCTCACCGACGGCGCCCGGCTGTCGCGCGCCATAGAGATGGCCCTGGCCGACGGAACCCTGGACCGCCTCGGGGCTTTCATAGGCGGCATGAACGCCCTGGTCATAGACGACCTGCATAAGCTGGAAATTTCCCCCGCCAACGCCCCGCACATAGCCCGGCTGGTCGCCAACTTCCTGGAGAACAAAAAGCAGGTGGTGCTCTCCTCCGGGCTTTCCCCCGGCCACATATCCGCGCTGGAAGACGCCGCGGGCGCCGAATTTACCGGGGGCTGGAACGTGGACCTCAAACAGCCGACCGCCGCCCAGGTAAAAGAGATACTCGCCAAGCGCGCCAAGCAGGCCGGCCTGGCCGTATCGGAAGAAATACTCGCCGACATCGCCTCCGGCTCCGCCTCCCTGGCCGAGGCCGTGACAGCCCTGGAAAAACTCCGCAAGGAAAAGACCGGGCCGGGCGCTTAAGCCCGGCCCTCCCCGATAAACCGCCTTTTTTCGCCGGCGCTCCCCGCCGGCCCGCCCTATTTGTCGGGGTGGAATTTGTCGTGGGCG
>CAYSYJ010000243.1:0-3260 GCA_964435105.1 uncultured Elusimicrobiaceae bacterium | reverse complement strand
GATCGCGCCGCGTTCGGGCGGCGTGACGGTTCTCGGCGTTCCGGACATTGCCGGCCGCAGATCCGGTGACCGGGATTTTTCCGGTTTCCGGGTTCCAGGGGGGAATAATGGCGTCTAAATATCTGGCCGGGGCTATGCTGCTCGTCGCGCTGGCTTCGTCCGCGGCGGCCCAGCCGGGCCTGGGGGAACTCCTTTCCTACGGCCTCGAGGACCTGACGAGCCTGGACGTGGTGTCGGTGTCCAAGGAACTACAGCCGGCCAGCGAGGCGCCCGGCACGGTGCGGGTGATAACCGCGGAGCAGATAAAGGAACGCGGCTACCAGACCTTGGAAGAGGCCCTCTCAGGCCTGCCCGGCTTCCAGTTCCGGGACATCTCCGGTTTCAACAGCTATGTTTTCCTGCGCGGCGTGCCGAACCAGAACAACCTGATACTGGTGCTGGTGGACGGAGTGCAGATAAACGAGTTGAACTCCGGCGGCTTCTACGCGGGGGCGCAGTATAACCTGGCCAATGTCGAACGCATAGAGGTGGTCTACGGTCCCGCTTCGGCCCTCTACGGCACCAACGCCGTGTCCGGCGTGGTGAATATCCTCACCCGGGCCCCCCGGGCGGGGGGCGGGGAGGGCGGCGCCCTGGCGGGCAGTTTCGATACCCGGGCGATGGACTTCAGTTATGCCCACAGTGAAGGCGATATCGGGCTGGCCCTCTCCGGCAAACTGTACAGCACCGCCAAGGGCAACCTGCGGGGCAGCAAGGGCGATAATAACTGGTCGGGCAGCATGGAGAACTTCGAGCGGGACCAGAGTTTCGACGGCAAATTCGTATATAAGGACCTTACCTTCGGTACGGTAGTGCAGGATAAACGCTCCTCTATCGCTACCAATGAGAAAACCACCGGCTCGGACCTGGTGGATTTCGGCACCGACTGGCATATCCGTTTCTCCAACGCCTACCTTAAATACCTTTACGACAAGGGCCAGGGCTGGCACCTGGAATCCCGCCTATATTACCGGTCCAGCACCGTGATGGACGACACCGTCACCCGCGTCTACGGCACGGTCTGTTCCACCTGCGGCCAGCAGGGCCAGTACAGGCCCAACGATATGGTCGGGCTCGAGAACCGGCTGCACTTCACCCCGGCCGAAGGGTTGGCCGTGACCGCCGGCCTGGTGGCCGAGCATGAAAGCCTGGCCAGGGCGCTGGCCACCACTTACAGCGGCTACCCGCTGGTACGGCCGCCCGCGCCGTCGAACCCCGGCATGGTCTCCAGCGATCTGCTCAGCCTCTACGGCCAGCTCCAGTATGCGCTCGCCCCCGGCCTGGCCCTGACCGGCGGCTTGCGCTATGACAGCAGCAGCAGCTACGGCACGGTGGCTACGCCTCGTTCCGGCCTGGTCTACAATTCCGGCAAGCTCACGCTGAAGGCGCTGTACGGCGAGGCCTTCAGGGCCCCGCGGCCATGGGATTACACCTATGGTCTCGGCAACGGCTCCCTGTCGCCGGAGCGGCTCTACTCGTCCGAATTGTCCGGGAGCTATTTCCTGACGCCCCACCTCAGGGCGGACCTGGCCGTTTACCGCAACAAGCTTACCAGCCTGCTGGCCCTTTCGGGCAACCGCTGGGTGAATTCGGGGACGATAGAGACGCGCGGCGCGGAGGGCCGTCTGGAATTCGCCAAGGGGCCGCTGAAGACCTTTTTGAATTACACTTTCCAGGCTTCCGAGGATTCCTCCGGGGACGACGTGGCCGAGATAGGCAGGCATAATGCCGGTGCCGGCCTGCTGTACGCCTTCGGCCGGGGGATAAAACTCGATCTGGGTTGCCGTTACTACGGCCGCAGGAAGAATCCACAGGGCATAACCGCCACCGGCGCCGACCATGTGGGCGCGGCCGCCGTCACGGACGCAACACTTTCCATCGCGGGCCCGCGCGGCCTGGAGATACAGCTGATGGCGAAGAACCTTTTCGACGAGAAGTATTACCACACCTCCAACCGCGAGGTGGAGCGCTACCGGCAGCCGCAGCGGCAACTGCTGCTGCGCCTGGGTTATGCTTTCGGAAGCCCGGAGGGCGCGCGCTAGCGGCGCGCAGAACGGGAATATGACGCGCATAAACGGAAAAATATACGCCGCAGCGGCCGTGTCCGCCGCTCTGGGCATGGCGCTGCTGTTGCCGGCCCTGGCCGGCGCGGCCGGCGGGCCCAGCCTGCAGGACAAGGTAAAGACCGCCTTTATCTATAAGTTCACCAAATACGTGCATTGGCCGGGCGGCGAGCCCGCGGAGGAATTCCGGATAGCCGTGATCGGCGATAGCTCGATAGTGGGCCCCTTGAGGGAACTGGCCAAGGCGCCTCCCGCCGAGGGCAGGCGGATAAAGCTGCAACTGGCCGGCAGCGCGGATGAGATCGGAAGCTGCCATATCCTGGTCATCGCCGCCTCGGAAAGATCCCGGCTGCGCGAGATACTGAAAAAGATCGAGGGCAAAAGCGTGTTGAGCGTGGGCGAGGTGGCGGGGATGGCCGCGCGGGGCGCCGTGCTGGATTTCGTGCTGGTGGACGGCCGGCTGCGCTTCCAGATAAACCGGCGGGCCGCCGAACGGGCAGGCCTGCAGATAAGTTCGGAACTGCTCAAGCTGGCCATACTGGTGGAGGAGCAGGAGGGGGCGCGCGATGTGGAACCTTAACGGCCTGCGCCTGAAGCATAAACTGGTGGCCATGCAGCTGGTCACGGCGAGTTTGGTGCTGCTGTTCTTCGGCGCCATAAATCTGCTGGGCGGCCTGCGGGCCGCCCGGGAGTCCGAGGTCGCGAAGCTGGCCGCCACCGCGGAACTGCTGGGGAGCAACAGCCTCTCGGCCCTGGATTTCAGCGACCGCGAGGCGGCCGGCAAAGTGCTGGCTTCGCTGCAGGCCGAGCCGGACGTCGTCAGCGCCTGCCTCTGCGACCGTGACAACAAGGTGTTCGCCAAGTATTCCCGCCAGGGCAGGCCGGACCTGGCGCCTGCGGCGCGGCCGGAGGACGGGTATGAATTTTCCGAAGGGAACCTGACGCTGGTCCGGAGGGTCAAGAGCAACGGGGAAACCCTCGGGACTATACGGCTGCGGTCCGATATGGGGGCCTATCACCGCTCCGCGGCGCGCAGCGTACTAGTAGCGCTGGCGGGGCTGGGGTTGGGCCTGCTCGCCGCTTTCCTGCTGGCCATACAGACGCAGAAGAGCATTTCCGAGCCGATACTGCGGCTGGTGGAGGCGGCCAAGCCGTAGG
>CAYSYJ010000242.1:0-3274 GCA_964435105.1 uncultured Elusimicrobiaceae bacterium | reverse complement strand
GAAGGTTTCCACTCCGGGCCAGTTCCGGCCCACGCAGACGCCGGGGCCGGGCTTAAGCGAGGCGAGTTCTTCGCCGGAGATGCAGGCCACCGGCAGGGCCTCGGTGGCGCCGTAGGGGGTGTAGACCGGGGTGCCCGGCTCCAGCATCTTGGAGATCCGCCCTATCACCGCCGCCGAAACCGGCGCGCCGCAGGAGATCACGCGCCGCAGCGAGGGCAGCTTGGCCCCGCTGCGCTCGCCGTAGCGGCCCAGGGTGTCTATCAGGGCCGGCGAGCCGAACAGCTGCACGGCCTTGTATTCGTTTATCAGCCCGCCCAGCATGGCCGGGTCCGCGGCGGCCGGGCGGGTGAAGTCCATCTCCGGTATGACTATGGTAAGCCCCAGCGCCACGTCGAAAAGGGCGAATAGGGGGAAGGTGGGCACCGAGTAGAACCCCGGCTCTATCCTGAAATACTCTTTGAGCATCGCGGCCTGGGCGGCGAACATCGCGTGCGTGTAGACGGCGCCTTTCGGGGCGCCGGTGCTGCCGGAGGTGAAGTTTATGGAGGCGTGCTCCGGCGTGGAGGCCGGATCGGGCGCGGGAGCGCCGCGGCCGAGGCGGCGCAGGTCCCCGAGGTCCGGCCCGCCCCAGAACAGCCTGCGCCCGGCGGTGATATTCAGGCGGGAAGTCTTTGCCCAGCCGAAGAGCAGGCGGGCTATATGCGCCTTGGGGATGCCCGCGAACGCCTGCGGTTCGGCCTCGGCCAGGCAGCGCTTCATGTTGGCCAGGCCTATGCCGGGGTCTATCAGCACGGTGGTCGCGCCGGCGCGGTACAGGGCGAAGGTGAGGGCGACGAACTCTATGGAGGGGGTGACCATCAGCGCCGCCCGCATGCCCGGCTTCAGGCCGGCCTTAAGCAGGCCGGCGGCCAGCAGCGAGACCTCGGCCTCCAGCTCCCCGAAGGTAACGCTCCTCGCGCCGTCGATGACGGCCGGGCGCTCCGGCCTGGCGGCCGCCTGGTCCGAGATCAGCGTGGAGATGTTGGGCGGGTTCGCCATCGGCGTCAGTTCCTGATGAAATCCTTGATGAGCGGCACCACTTCCTCGCGCGCGTCCTCCAGGATGTAGTGGCCGCAGTCGGGGAACTCGCGCACCTGCGCGGCGGGGAAGCGGCGGCGCCATTCCTCCAGGAAATGGCGGTCGAAGACGAAATCCTTCAGGCCCCAGCAGATGAGCATCGGGACTTCGGCCAGCAGCGGCAGCTTCCCCTGCGTCTCGTCCACCAGCGCGTAGGCCTTGTCGCCGGGCATCAGCGGGATGTCCTGCACGAAGCGCAGCGTGGCTATGCGGTCGGCCCAGTTGCCGTAAGGGGCCGCGTAGGCCCGGCGCAGGTGGGCCGGCATGCGGCGTCGCTTGCAGCCTGTCCAGGCCGCGCCGCGCGCGAAGGCGTTGAAGCCGCGCACCAGCAGCGCGCCGAGCGGCGTGCGCACCAGGCTCAGGGCTGCGGGGAAGGTCTTGGCGCCGGGCAGGAAGAAGGCGCCGGTGTTCAGGACGACGATCTTCTCTATGCGCTCGGGGCGGCGGGTGGCGACGGCCAGGCCTATCATGCCGCCCCAGTCGTGCACCACGAGCGTTATTTTTTCCTTCAGCTGCAGGCTGTCGAGCAGGGTTTCCACGTCCTCCACGCGGCTGCGCAGGGTGTAATCGTACCTGTCGTCGCCGGGCTTGTCGGACAGGCCGCAGCCGATATGGTCCGGCACTATCACGCGGTTGCCGCCGCGCAGGGCCGCGGCGAGGTCGCGGTAGTAGAAGGACCAGGACGGGTTGCCGTGCAGCATCAGCACCGGCCGTCCTTCGCCCTCGTCTAGGTAGTGCAGGCGCAGGCCGTTCCTCACGGCCAGGTATTTGCCGTTGAACGGGTAGAGCTCGGGGGGTACGCCTTCGGGGAGGTATGCCATGTCGTTCACCATTTGAGGCCCATCATGATAGTGTTGAGGCCGCTGCCTATGCCGAGGAAGGCCACGTTGTCGCCGGGCTTCAGGAATTCCCGCTCTTCGGCTATGGCCGCGGCCGCCGGCAGGGCGGCGGTGCCCATGTTGCCGAGGTATTCGAAGGTGGGGAAGTCCTTGTGCTCGGGTATCCCCAGGGCTTCCAGGATGGACTTGCGGTGCGTGGTCCCCACCTGGTGGCAGACCGTCTTGTCGAACTGTCCGCCCTGCATGCCGAGTTCGGCCAGCAGCGCGTCCCAGGTCTGCCGGCCCAGCACCACGCCGTGCTTCAGCGCGGCGGTGGCGTCGGTGAACATGTGGTCGCGGTGCCAGATGCAGAGCTTGTGGTGCTCGCAGGCCGCGCGGTAGGTCCCGCCCATAAGCTTATGGCGGCGGTGCGCGCCGGGGAAGGACCCGTCGGTGAGGACTACTCCCACGGCGCCGGAGCCGCCGGTGAGGGTCGCGATGGAGAGGCGGAAGTTCTCGAAGCTGCGGTCCTTGAGCATCTCGGCTATCATGCTCTCGTTGATCTCGCGCGATGATTCGCAGGAGACCACGAGGCCGGCCTTTATCTGGCCGAGCTCTATGCGGTTGGCCAGGTCCAGGATGCCGTTCTGCACGCCGAGACAGGCGTTAGAGACGTCGTAGACGGCGGTCTCGGGGCCGGTGCCGAGCAGCGCGGCCACGGCGGCGGCGGTGGCTGGCTCGCTGTGCTCGCGGCAGACGCCGGCGTAGACGAGGGCGCCGATATCCGAGGGTTTTAGGCCGGCGGCGGCGAGGGCCTTGCGGCCGGCGCGGGCGGCGCCTTCGGAGAGGGCGAAGCCGGGGTCCCACCAGCGGCGCTCGCGGATGCCGGTGAGGGCTTCGAGCTGGCCCCGGGGGATGTGGAGGGCCTCCAGCATGGGCAGGACGCGCTGCTCGAGCTCGGCGGTGGTGACGACGTTGGGGCCGAGCTCGTAGCCTATGGCGTCTATGAAGACTTTGTCGTATTTCATGCGTAAGATCCTGCTTCCGGCCCATCGGGCGGCCGGTAATTCAGCGGCCGAAGAACACTACGCCGCTCTTGCCGCGAAATCCTTCATCTGGTAGATGACGAGGCCGTCGACTACCAGGAAGCCGTCGGCGCGCAGGGTGTGCGTCGCGTCGTCGGCGCCGGTGACGGCCGCGGAACTGGATGCCTTCTGCATCGAACATATCGCCCGCTTCAAGCGGCCGAAGTCCTACCGGTTCCTGCCGAGCCTGCCGAAAAGCAACTACGGCAAGATCCTCAAGACCGAAATCCGGAAAATCATCGAAAGCGAAACGGC
>CAYSYJ010000241.1:0-3304 GCA_964435105.1 uncultured Elusimicrobiaceae bacterium | reverse complement strand
GGGGAAGCTTTCCGTGCTGACCACTATCGGGACCGCCATCCTGGGCCGCTCCCAGGGGGACGTGGTGGAATGGCGCTCCGCCGGCGGGCTGAGACGCCTGCTGATCAAGGAAGTCTGCTACCAGCCCGAGGCGGCCGGCAACTATAACCTGTGAGGCGCACCCGGTTCACGGGGAGCGAAGGAGGGATAATGAGCGACGCGCGTATAGAGGTGAAACTTTGGGACAAGGTGATGCTCAGGCTGGGCGCCGGGGCCGGGCGGGTGGAGATATACCGGATCGTGCCGCACGCTTCGGCCGACGCCGACGTGGGGCGCATCTCCGCCGACTCCCCGCTGGGGGCGGCGGTGCTGGGGCTCGCGGCGGGCGAGACGGCGGAGTTCGAGGTGGCGGGATTGCCCAGGACGGCCGAAGTGATCCGCATCCTCCCCGAAACTGCTGAATGAAGCGGGCGGGAGGCGATATGGGACGGATAAGGAGAAAAGCGGCGGATTTCCTGCGGCACACCCTGCTGCTGGCCGCCGGCAGCGCGCTCTGCGCCGCCGCGGTGAACGGCATCCTGGTGCCGCACGGTTTCCTGTCCAGCGGGCTCACCGGCGTGGCCCTGCTGCTGTTCTACAAGTGGCACGCGCTGCCGCTGGGCGCGCTGTACCTGCTTTGCGCCCTGCCGGTCTTCCTGCTGGGGTGGCTGTTCATGGGGCTGCGGTTCGTGCTGTACACGGCGTGGGGCATGGTCATCTACTCGCTGATGCTCTATGTCCCGGTGCCGGACTTCGGCGTGGCCGACAAGATGCTGGCCGCCGCGGCCGCCGGCGCGGCTACCGGCCTGGGCGTGGCGGTGATGTCCCGGTCCTACGGGTCGGCGGGCGGGTCCGAGATGCTGTTCGCGATACTGCACAAGCTGTTCGGCCTGACGCTGGGCGCGGGCACCGTGCTGTTCAACGCCGCGGTGCTGGCCGCCGCGCTTTTCATTTTCCCGGCGGAGAACGTGCTCTACACCATGGTGTTCATCGCGGTCAGCGCCTTCGCCATGGACAAGGCCTTCCACGGCCTGGCCACGCGGCAGGCCGCGCTGATAGTGTCGGAGAAGTGGCGGGAAATAGCCGCCGCGCTGACCGGCGCCGGCCTGGGCGCCACGCTGCTCGGCGGCAGCGGCGGGCGCGGCCGCTCGGAAAAAACTATAATTTATTCCGTAATCAGGCGCCGCGACATCCACGCGCTGAAGACCCTGGCCTCGGCCAGGGACCCCAACGCTTTCATAGTCATACTGGACGCCGCCGACGTTACGGGCGAGCGGGTGGGCAACCAGCCGCTGTGGTAGGCGCCGCCGCGCCGCGCTTCTAAGGAGGAACTTTATGGATACTGCCGCCATCTGCGTTTTGATATCTGGGGTGGAATTGTTCCGGGGGCTCACCCCGGCCGAGCTGGAAATTCTGGCCGGCCGCATGCGCGAGCGCTCTTTCGGCGCCGGCGAACTGCTTTTCCGCGAGAATTCCCCCCGCGAGGAACTGTTCGTGATAGCCGAGGGGCGCGTGGACCTCTCCAAGACCGACGCCTACGGCGCCAGGACCCGCGTGGCCTCCTTCGGCCCCGGCGACTTCCTGGGCGAAGGCTCCTGGGAGAAGGATTCCCTGCACTCCACCACCGCGTCGGCGGCCGCGCCGGCCAAGGTGCTCAGCCTGGGCAGGGATTTCTTCACGCTGGACGCCGCCCTCTCGCTGAAGATACTGTCCAACATGATGCGCGTCATCTCGCGCCGCATGCGCAACGCCAACGCCATGATGATCTCCTCGGCGGCGCAGTACGAGTCCGGCCGCACGCGCCAGGAACACGACCTGCTGGGCGAGCGCCTGGTGCCCTACGAGGCCTACTACGGCGTGCAGACGCTGCGCGGCATGGAGAACTTCAACATCAGCGGCGTCACGCTGAACTTCTTCCCGGTGCTGATAGAGGCGCTGGCGCTGGTCAAGAAGGCCGCCGCGCTGGCCAACCGGGACCTGGGCCTGCTGGACCACCGCACCGCGGGCGCCATCATCGCCGCCTGCGACGACCTGGCGCAGGGCAAGCTGCACAACCACTTCACCGTGGACATGATACAGGGCGGGGCCGGCACCTCCACCAACATGAACGCCAACGAGGTGATAGCCAACAGGGCGCTGGAGCTGCTGGGCCGGGAGAAGGGCGACTACGCCGCCTGCCACCCCCTCAACCACGTCAACCTGTCGCAGTCCACCAACGACGCCTACCCGACGGCGGTCAAGATAGCGCTGATCAGGAGCAACGCCCGGCTGGTGGAGGCGCTGGAGACCCTGATAGACTCCTTCGACGCCAAGGCGCGCGAGTTCTCCCGCGTGATAAAGATGGGCCGCACGCAGCTGCAGGACGCCGTGCCGATGACGCTGGGGCAGGAGTTCGGCGCCTACGCGGCCACGCTGCGCGAGGAAGTGGAGCGCCTGCAGCAGAACGCGCGGCTGTTCCTCGAGGTGAACATGGGCGCCACCGCCATAGGCACCGGCATCAACTCCGACCCCGACTATCCCGGCAAGGTCATCGCCCGCCTGCGCGAGGTCACCGGCCTGCCCATTGTGAACTCCGAGAACCTGGTGGAGGCCACCCAGGACACCGGCGCCTTCGTCATGTATTCGGCGTCGGTGAAGCGCCTGGGCGTCAAGCTCAGCAAGATCTGCAACGATCTGCGCCTGCTCTCTTCCGGGCCGCGCGCCGGCATCAACGAGATCAACCTGCCCCCCATGCAGCCCGGCTCGTCCATCATGCCGGGCAAGGTGAACCCCGTGATCCCCGAGGTGGTCAACCAGATCGCCTTCAAGGTGATAGGCAACGACCTCACCGTGACGCTGGCCTCCGAGGCGGGGCAGCTGGAACTCAACGTGATGGAACCGGTCATCGTCTACAGCCTGTTCGAGTCCATGGAAATGCTCAAGAACGGCATGGCCACGCTCAAGAGGCGCTGCGTGGACGGCATCACCGCCAACGAGGAGCGCTGCCTGGCGCTGGTGCGCGGCAGCATAGGGCTGGTGACCGCGCTGAACCCGCTGCTGGGCTACGAGGCCAGCAGCGCGGTGGCCAGGGAGGCGCTGGAGACCGGCGCGAGCGTTTATGACCTGGTGCTTTCGAAGGGGCTCATGTCCAGGGAGGCGCTCGACAGCGCGCTGGCCCCGGAGAACATGATAGCCCCGCGCAAGATGCCGGCGCGCAAGGAGTAGCCGGCTCCTGTTACTCGGAATCCAGCGCGGAGACGCCGGGCAGCGTGAGGCGCTCGAGGAACTCCAGGCTGGCGCCGCCGCC
>CAYSYJ010000240.1:0-3359 GCA_964435105.1 uncultured Elusimicrobiaceae bacterium | reverse complement strand
GCCTTTCACCCGCCTGGAAGCCGCCAAGACCGCGGCGGCCAACTTCGTCAAACGCCGGCAGCACGACCGCATCGGGGTGACCGTCTTCGGCGGCAACGCCCTGCTGACCTGCCCGCTGACGCTGGACTACCAGTCGGTGCTGGAGCTGCTGGAATCGGCCTACCTGAACATGACCCGGGCCGACGGCACCGCCATCGGGGACGCCATCGTGACGGCGGTGAACCACCTCAAGGACAGCAAGGCCAAGAGCAAGGTCGCGGTGCTCCTCACCGACGGGCGCTCCAACGTGGGCACCGTCACCGACCTGCCCATGGCGGCCCGCACCGCCGCCGCCTACGACATCAAGGTCTACACCATAGGCACCGCCGGCAAGGGGCCCGCCAGGATAAACACGGGCGACCCCATGCGGCCGGTAGCCTATATCGACGAGGACCTGGACGAGCCTACCCTGCGCGAGATCGCCGGCCTGACCGGCGGGGAGTTCTACCGCGCCAAGAGCTACTCGGAGCTGGAGAAGATCTACTCACGCATAGACTCGCTGGAGAAGACCAGGTTCGAGGCCAAGTCCTATACCAGCTACACGGACCTCTACCTGTGGTTCCTGGCCCCGGGGCTGCTGCTGCTGGCGCTGCTCTACGTGCTGGAACGCACCTGGTTCAGGACGGTGCCCTGACATGGACCTCTTCCGGGATTACGCCATACTGCTCTGGGGCGCCGCGGCGCTGGCCGCGCTGCTGGTCTTCCGCCACCGGGCGGAACTGCGCCGCCTGGAGGCGGCCCGGCGGCTGCTGGGCCCGGCGGCGGATAACCTGGCCGCCGCCCCCGCCGCGGCGCGCCGCCGCCTGCGCGGGCTGCTCTATTTCGGCGCGCTGGCGCTGGCCGTCCTCGCGGCCGCGGGGCCGCAATGGGGGGTGGAACTGACCCCGGTGACCGACCTCAAGGGCAATATCGTGATCGCGGTGGACACCTCGCTCTCCATGGCCGCCCGCGACGTGAAGCCCAGCCGCCTCGAGAACGCCCGGCTGCTCCTGGGCGCCATCGCCGAGAATTTCGCCGACTACCGCATAGGCGTGGTGGCCTTCGCCGGCGAGGCCTACGTGCAGTGCCCGCTCACCACCGACCAGGAGGCCGTGACCTATTTCGCCTCGGCGCTGACCCCCGGCATGCTGCCCTCGCAGGGCACCGATTTCTCCTCCGCCATCGGCGCCACGCTCGGCATGCTGTCGCGCTACGGCGGGCAGAAGGTGCTGGTGCTCATCACCGACGGCGAGGACCATTCCTCGGTGCTGGACACGGCGCTCAAGGACGCCGTCGAGCAGAACCTCAAGATCTTCACCATCGGCATAGGCACGCCCGACGGAGAACTCATCCCCATGACCGATTCCGCCGGCAACCTGATGGAGTACAAGAAGGACAAGGGCGGCAAGACGGTGGTCAGCCGGCTGGGCGAATCCGAGCTCATGAAGATCGCCGCCCGGACGGGCGCGGCCTATATCCGCTACGCCGGCCCGGACTCCGCGGCCACGGAGGTGCGCCGCGCGGTCTCGGCCCTGGACCTGGAGAAGACCAAGGGCAAGGGCGGCTCGCACTTCAAGAACCGCTACCAGTGGCCCCTGGCTGCGGCCCTGCTGCTGCTTTTGATAGAATTACTCGTCATGGAGAAGGGTTTCAGCCTGCGCCCGCGCTGGTTCCGGCGCGGCGGCGCGGCGGCCGCGCTGCTGCTGGCGGCCCTGCTGGCCCCCGCGCCGGCCCCGGCCGCCGAGGCGGATTCTCTGGCCCGCAAGGGCAACGCCGCCTACGCGGCCGGCGACTGGCCCAAGGCCTTCGAATATTATTCGCGGGCCATGGAGAAGGCCCCGCGCGACAGGCGCCTGTATTTCAACGCCGGCGACGCCTTCTACCGCCTGGAAGATTACGCCAAGGCGCGCGAGCATTTCGAGCAGGCGGCCCTGGACCCCAGGCTGGCCGCGAAGGCCAGCTTCAACCGGGGCAACGCCTTATTCAAGGCGGGGGACCTGAAAGGCGCGATCGCCTCGTACCGGGCGGCCCTCCTGCTGGACCCCGGCGACGAGAACGCCCGCTTCAACCTGCAGAAGGCCCTCGAGCAGAAGCAGAAGAACCAGTGCAAGCAGCCGCAGGACGAGAAGAAGGAGCAGGAGAAGAAAGACCAGGACAAGAAGGACCAGGAAAAGAAAGGCCAGGACAAGAAAGACCAGGAGAAGAAGGACCAGGACGAGAAGGAGAAACAAAAACAGGAAGAGCAGCGCCGGAAGGCCGAGCAGGAGAAGAAGAAAGCCGAGGCGAAAGAAAAGGCCAAACAGCTTTTGGAAATGATGAAGGAAAAAGAGAAAGCCGCCGCCCGCGGCGGGCAGGATCCCGCCCAGCAGGCCCTAAGGCAGCACGGCAAGCCGCCGCCCATGCCCCGTATGGAGGACTGGTGAAGCGGACCCTGCTGGCGCTGCCGTTCGCCCTGCTGCTCGCCGCCGTCCCGGCGGCGGCCGCGCTGTCCATCGTGGCGGAGACGGACCGCACCTCCGTGCCCATCGACGGCAACCTCTACCTGACCGTCACGGTGTCGGGGGACTCCTCCAGCGTGCCGGAGCCCAAGCTCCCGAACATGCAGAACTTCAACGTCTACGACTCGGGCCGCAGCCAGAGCATCTCCATCATCAACGGCCGCATCACCACCTCGGTCTCCTTCACCTATATCCTGACGCCGCGCTTCATAGGCGTGCAGCGCATCCCCTCCATCTCGGTCTTCAACGGCAAGGAGAAGGCCGTGGCCCCGGAGATAGAGATCAACGTGGTCAAGGCCGCGCCCCAGCAGCAGGCCCAGGGCCAGCCGGGCCGCGTGGTCCCGCCCGGCGGCGCCCCCGGCTCCCCCGGGGGCCGGCCGGCGCGCAGGCCGGCGCAGCGCCAGGCGGCGGCCGGCGACCAGATCTTCCTCAAGGCCGAGCCGGACCGCCGCTCCGCCTACCCGGGCGAGCAGATAAACCTCAGCATCAAGTTCTACACCTCGGTGCCGCTCTCCTCGAACCCGCAGTACGTGCCGCCCTCCTTCCGCAACCTCATCGCCGAGGACCTGCCGCCGGTGCGCAACGGCGAGACCGAGATCAACGGCGTGCGCTACGCCTACAGCGAGATCAAGACGGCCCTGTTCGCCCTGAGCCCGGGACCCGCCGAGATCAAGCCCCTGACCGTGGTGGCCCAGGTGCCCTCCAACGAACCGGTGGACCCCTTCGACCCCAATTTCTTCCAGAACCTGATGGCCATGAGCGGCGCGCAGGGCAAGACGCGCGAGTTCACCACCGAGACCATCAAGCTCGACATCAAGCAGCTTCCCGACGGCGCCCCGGCAG
>CAYSYJ010000239.1:0-3377 GCA_964435105.1 uncultured Elusimicrobiaceae bacterium | reverse complement strand
GAAAAGTGTCCATTAAGTTTTAAGCGAAGTCTCCAAGGGATGCAAAAGATTTACAGCAAGAAGAACCAGGACCTACGTAGCATTCGATGCGGATTCGGATATACATATGTATCGATTGATGCAGGCGTGGAAAGCGAATGATGGTATGGATTTCGACTTTAATAACGCCCATGACCTTACCACAATTCGTGAAGATAGCGGCGAGGACGCGATTAAGCGTAGTTTGCGGGAAAGAATGAATAATTCCAAGATTTTTGTGCTTTTGGTCGGTGAGGAAACTAAAAAATTGCGCAAGTATGTGCCTTGGGAAATAGAAATTGCTCAAAAGGCAGATCTTCCAATAATTGTGGTAAATCTAAACAAAGAAAAAGAGCTGGATTCTGCTCATTGTCCGGCAATGCTTCAAAATTCACTGTCCATGCACATCCCATACGGGCCCAAAATAATGCAGTATGCATTGGACTATTGGCCAGAATCACACAGGACACATCGTAGTAAAGATGAAAATACGCCTTATTGGTACAATGCAAGCGTCTATAAAAAATTAGAAATTGAGTAGACGGATATTGGGAGAGTGTCACATGAAGAGAAAAATAGCAAAAGGCTATAGTCCAGATGTTGAGCTTGCAAAAGGCGCGAAACTAGATGCCTCAACATACGATAAAACGCAAACCGTATCGATTGTTAATGGTAAGGTTACGGTGGGCGGGATTGCCGGGGTGCTTGAATTTAATGGTGTGGCTACCGGCCGCGTTGATGCCAGCATAAATGGAACTATTGGGATATGGCTTTCTATTTTTAGATATATGCGCCCGGATGGCACAATTGACCACGTTGCCGGGTGGAATATTATGCTGCCGCTAAAGGCCAAGCAGACGGCGTCTGCTACGGCTAAGGCATTTGCAAGGCAAATTAATGCCGCAACAAGGCCATACCATGCGACAGCCTCAGGAGTTAAACTTAAAATAGTTTTTACTGGAAAATAATCAATGGAACATACTGAATATCTGAAGCGCCGGGAGGAGTTGATTAAGATCCGTACAGACTCATTTATCTCATTTGATAAGGCCGTCCTTTCCCTGGCTACTGGCGGGCTTGCTTTGTCGATTACGTTCCTGGACAAAATCGGCTCTCCATTCAGCGCAGCGACGTATATACTGATATTTCTGACGTGGCTAAGTTTCCTGGTTGTCATACTCGCAAATCTGCTTAGTTATCATTTTGCAAAAGCGAACATGTGGGAAAAGATACGGGAGTTGGATGATAAATATAAACAGGAATTGAATCAAGCGCAGCCCGCACTTATTGATCCGCCGGTTAAGCCCGCAATTGCTGAGCCGGCAGTTGAGCCGGAAACCGAAAAACAATTCTGGCAGAGAAGAGCGACAGAGATATGCAACAGTGCTGCGGTTTATGTTTTTGTTGCAGGAGTAGTTTTCTTTACCGCGTACGTAATCCAGATTCAGCGATACAATTATGCGAGAATGGTATTACAGAAGCCCAAGGAGGAATCAGTTATGTCTCTTGATAGAAAAGCCGGCCTAACAGAAGTTACTGCTCCCATTGCAAAACCGGCGTCATTGGGGCCATTGAACAATGGGTTAACCGAAGCCCCAGCCGCAGTTTCGCGGCAGGCTGTCCCTAATCATCCTCCGTCTATGCAGTTAGAGAGAAGGGGACAGACGGAAGTTCCGCAGGCAGTCGCTGCGCCAACAAAACCAACCGTGGCTCCCGCCCAGCCTTCAACTCCGGCGCAGCCGCCAGTGGCCAGCCCTGCTAAGCCCCAAAATACAGGAGGCTGATTTAATGAGATCCCATGTGATTGTGGGCGGAAAGTTTGTATCGGTATTCTTGGTCTTATTGTTTACGTGTCTGTCGCAAGTGTGCGCGGCAGATGCTAAGCCCGTCTATAAATGGATGGCCGCCAACGAGTATTACATGATAATGCCGACGGCGCAGACCTTGAATATTTCGGGTGGCGGCAGCGAGAGTGTGAAGCCTTGGGGCTTCGGGGTCCGTGCTGTCGGAAACAATGAGACTATAACCAAGACCGGCGGGTTGCAGTTCCAGAGCATCAAGGTTGATAATCCCCACACCGGTAAGGATACGTTCTATTTGTTTGATCTGCTGCTCGGCCTGGAATTCATGACGCCGAAGGTGCAGGGTAAGCCGCTGCGCTTTACCGCACAGGCTTATGCCGACCTGGGGTTGTCCGATACGACGATTTATGCCGCGCCCATGATTTCTGCGGGGTTACTTTATACGACCAAAGAGTTCACCGATACGCCTACCGGGCTCACCTTTGATATTTTCTACAGGCTTATCGACCTCGACCTGGACAATGTCGGCGGCGGCAAGGCCGGTACGCTTAAGCCTGCGCTCGGGTTTAAGGTCGGGTATATTTTTGAAGGCTTCTGGACCATAAAAGAGAAATCCGGGAAATAAACGGCTAAGCCCAAATGGGTTCTAATTAAGCCGCAAAACAATTAGAGTTAATTAGAGATTTGATTAGAGGATAGGCGGGGAGCGTGATCCGGCTGAAAAGCCCTATCCAATATTGGCTTGACTTGGAAGAACGTTTTAATTAGACTAACCGTAGAGATTGAACTCCTAGGGGTAGGGGCTCTAAATACTGCAACCGTAATCCCGGTTCACTGCCGGGATTCTGAATCCGCAACCTTCCGGCTTTTGTGTCTTTATCACAAGGCCGGCTAAGTTGTCACACCTTAACAGGGGGAAATATGGGGATTATTCACAAGCGGCGCCGCGCCGCCGCGGGGAGTCGTCGCTCAAGCGCAAAGAAAAACGGCCCGGCAAGGCGTATGGCGGGGCAATTAATGCGCAGCGCTTTCTATTATCTTAAGGCGGAGCAGTTCCTTAAGACTTCAATGCGCCTTTTGTGCGAAGCGGCATAGGGGGGATGTATGCCTTCATCCGGAACGCTGCCAGGTAAAAATATCCAGCCGGACTCTGAGTTCGCCGCGCTGCCGCAGGAATACGGCGTAACGATGGCGGCTTTAATGCCCAGGGACCCCAACTGGATGTTCGTCTACTGGGAAATAACGCCCAATTCGAAGGCCCGCCTTCTCCGTGAGCGCGGGCACGACACCTTTGAGAAAGGCCGTCAGGTACTGCGCGTTCATGATATGGCGCACGCGGACGGCCCTGCGCGGCATTTCGATGTCCCCGTGATGCTCGACGCCAAAAACTGGTACGTGCATGTGCAGGAGGGCGGCGGCTCTTATTGCTGCGAGCTCGGCCTGGTGCTGCCTGACGGCAATTTTATCGGGATAGTAAAGAGCAACCCGGTCACCCTACCGCCCGGCCGGGTCTCGGACGTTATGGACGAAAAGTGGATGGCCGTCTCGGAAGATTTC
>CAYSYJ010000238.1:0-3470 GCA_964435105.1 uncultured Elusimicrobiaceae bacterium | reverse complement strand
CCCTGATCTGGATGGCGAACGTGGTGCATTACCTGGCCATCGCCTTCTGGCTGGTCTTCGCCTTCTGGCTGGCCCTGAACGCCGGCCTGCTGCGCGCGCTCTGGGACCTGGGCTGGGAGCACCGCCCGCGCCTCAAAGCGTTCTTCTGGGCGCTGGCCGCCGGCGCCGCCTGGGCGGGCATAGAGTATTTCCGCTCCGAATTGTGGCCGCTGCGCTGCCCCTGGCTGGCGCTGGGCTACAGCCAGACCTATAACCCGGCCGTTTTCCAGACCCTTTCGGTCTGGGGCGTCTACGGGCTCTCGGCCTTCATGGCTTTCTGCGGCGCGGCCTGGGCGCTGGCCCTGCGCCGGCGCGGCCTGCTGCCGGGCATACTCGCCGCCGCCGCCCTGGTGCTGGCCGTCGCCTGGGGCCGCCACCGCCTGGAGACCGTTCTCCCGGAACACGGCGAGCCGCTGAAGGTCGCCCTGGTGCAGGCCGAGAACGCCCCTCTGTCCAGGCTGACGGCCCTCAGCCTCACGCCGGAGGCGCGCGAAGCCGACCTGCTGGTCTGGCCGGAATATTCTTTCTACATGCCTTCGGACCCGGCGGGGGAGAAGGCCTTCCTGGAGCATTTGCGGCTCGAGCTGAAACCGTCCAGGGCCGCGGCCGCCCTGGGCGTGGCCGTGCGGGCGGAGCCGGAACGCGGGATAAAGCGCGCCAACTACACCCTTTTCCTCGGCCGCGACAAGCGGCCGGAGGGACGCTACGACAAGATGCAGCCGGTGCAGTTCGTGGAGGCCGGCCTGCCGCGCAACCGCCGGCCCGTGCCGGTAAAGACCGCGCTGGGCGAGATGGGCCCGCAGATCTGCTATGACCTGGCTTTCGAGGGCGGCTCGCGCCGCATGGCGGAGCAGGGCGCCCGCCTGCTGATAACGCCGACCCTGGACCCGATCGAGTGGGGAAAGATACAGCACCGCCAGCATTCGGACATGTCCGCGGCGCGCGCCGTGGAGACCGGCCTGTGGCTGGTCCGGGCGGCCTCCTCGGGCTGGTCGCAGGTAGTGGACCGCCTCGGCTTCGCCAGGGCGGAGCTGTCCCCCGGCCCCGACGGCGTGCTGGTGGCCGCGGCCTACGCCGGCCGCGGCGGCACCTTCTACACGCGGGCGGGCTGGCTGCTGGCCCCGCTCTGCTTCCTTTTCACGCTGGCCGCCTGCGCGGCCCTGCTCGCCAAGAATTTCGGCAAGACCGCGGCTTCAAAGGGAGAACACACGCATGGCTGAGAACGAAGAGACTTCTTTCATAGGCAAGTTCACCGTACTTAAGGGTTCGCTGCGCGAACTCTGGATCATCTTCGGCACCAAGATCATGACGATCCTGGCCTACGCGCTGGTGAACTCGGTGCTGGTGCTGTGGCTCTCCTCGGACCTGCGCATGAGCGACAAGAGCGCCGGCTGGGTGATAGGCAGCTGGTCCATCATCATGACGGCCTTCACCGTCATGGTCGGCTCGCTGGTCGACGCGGTGGGCATCCGCAAGTCCCTCATCGCCGGCTTCGGCCTGGCGGCGCTGGCGCGCCTCGTAATGGCTTTCTTCGCCGCGCAGTACATAGCGGTGCCCTTCGGGCTCTTCCCGCTGGCGCTGGGCGAGGCGCTGCAGACTCCGGTGATGGTGGCGGCCGTGCGGCGCTTCACCACCACCAAGCAGCGCTCCATCGCCTTCTCGCTCTACTATTCCATGATGAACGTGGGCTTCGCGATAGCGAGCTACGTGGTGGACAAGGTGCGCGGCGGCCTAGGCGAGTACGGCCATTTCGCCGTGCCTTTCATCGGCATCGAGATCAGCACCTACCAGACCATCATCCTGCTGGGCATGCTCTGCACGCTGCCCAACCTCCTGCTGACCTGGTTCGCCATGCGCGAGGGCGTGGAGGCCACCGACGAGGGCGTGAAGATCACCCCGGCGGTCTCCAAGTACGGCGGCGAGGGTTTCCTGCGCGCCTCGCTGCTGTCGAGCCGCGACGCCATGAAGGACTGGTGGAGGATCTTCGGCTCGCTGTGGAGCCAGCCCACCTTCTACCGCTTCCTGACCTTCTTCGCCTTCGTGGTGTTCGTGAAGCTGGTGCTCTACCACTTCTACTACACCTTCCCCAAGGTGGTCATCCGCGAGCTGGGGGAGGGGGCGCCTTTCGCGCGGCTGTTCGGTTTCCTGAACGCCGTGGTGGTGATAGTCCTGGCGCCGGTGGTGGGCGCGCTGACGCAGAAATTCACGGCCTATAGGACGGTTATCATCGGCACCACCATAGCCGCCTGCTCCATCTTCCTGATGGCGCTGCCGCCGGCCATGTTCCAGGGGCTGGCGGACGGGCCTTTCGGGGCGGCCATCTCCTGGTGGCTGGACCTGCCGCGCCCGCTGCACCCGCTCTACGCCGGGATAGTGCTGTGCGTCATCATCTACTCTATCGGCGAATGCTTCTACTCGCCGCGGCTCTACGAATACCCGGCGGCCATAGCGCCCAAGGGGCAGGAGGGTTCCTACATGGCGCTCTCCATGCTGCCTTACTTCTTCGCCAAGTTCTTCGCGGGCGGCCTTTCCGGCTACCTGCTGGCGGCCTGGTGCCCGGCCGAGGGGCCGCGCAACTCGCAGATGATCTGGGTGATCGTGGCGGGCATGGCCCTGCTGACCCCGGTCGGCCTGCTGCTGGCCAGGCGCTATATACAGGTGAAGGAAGCCGGCCGGGAGTAACCATTTAGCCTGGCGGGAAGTATAGGTGTGGCAAAAGACTCCGGAGGCCGAGGCTTGCGTAAGCGACGAGGCCGAGGAAGTCAGGCGCGCGCACGGTGTGCGCGACGCCGGTTTTGCGCACCTATACTTCCCGCCAGGCCTTTCGCTACCATGGTTTTGCTAATCCGGCCCCTGCCCGCGCGCCCAAGCCCGTTACCTTTGTTACAGCCACTTTAATATCCCCTTATTAATTATCTACAATATGGGGATATGACCCAACCCAAAGAGCTCTATACCTGCCTGGCCAGGACGGCCGAGAGGCATCCCGAAGAGACCGCCTATGTGACCGGGGACAAGAGGATGTCCTGGCACGAGGTGCTGTTCTCCGTGGACCGGGCCGCCGACATGTTCTGGCAGCTGGGCATACGCAGGGGAGACCGCGCCGCCATCTCCCTGCGCAACTCCCCGGAATTCATCATCTCCTACTTCGCCCTGGCCAAGATAGGCGCCGTGGCCGTGCCGATCAACTTCATGGTCTCCAAGACCGAGGAGATCGCCTATATCCTGGAGAACTCCTCCTGCAAGGGCGTCGTAACGGAGAAGGAGTTCGTCAAGAACTACATAGCCGCCCGCAAGCTGGTGCCCGGCATGAAGTTCATCCTCTCGGCCGACTTCTGCGGCCTGGACGGGGTCACCGACTTCTGGCATTACCTCAAGCACGCCCATTACCATCCCCAGACACAGAAACCGGTGGCCGACGAGCACGACCT
>CAYSYJ010000237.1:0-3474 GCA_964435105.1 uncultured Elusimicrobiaceae bacterium | reverse complement strand
CGCCCGCTTGGACTTGCCCTGGTTGCGGCGGTAGTCGCCGTAGCTTTCGACGTAGAAATCGGCGTCGGCCACCGGACCCTCGGGGATGATGCGCTCGGCCACGCAATCCTCGTAGCCGGGCAGCAGGCAGAAAGGCACGGCCTCGGTGTAGGCGCGGGCTCCCCCGGCGCGGCAGACGTCGAGGGCTTTCTTGAGATAGGGCAGCATGGCGGTCTTTTTCGGGGTTATCTCGGCGCGCTTTTCCCAGGCGGTGCCCACCAGGTGCACGAAGGCGAACTGGATCTGGTCCACCCCCAGCTTGACCAGCAGGCGGGCCAGCGCGGGCAGGTCCTTGTAGTTCCGGGCGGTGATCACGGAATTGGTGAGCACGTAGAAGCCGAGGCGCTTGCAGTTGCGGATGCCGGTCACCACTTCCCCGAAACTGCCGGGGGCGCGCGTCAGCCCCTCGTGGATCTCCGGCGTGGACCCGTGCAGGGAAGGACCCATCTCGGTCACCCCGGCCTTCTTCAGCTCCAGGCAGAACCCGGGATAGGCCAGCCGGCGGCCGTTGGTCTGTATCTGTATGGCCTTGAAGCCCAGCGCCCTCGCCTTGCGCACCGCCGCGGGCAGCCCGGGATGCAGCGTGGGCTCGCCGCCGGTAAAGACCACGCCCTCTATCCCCTGGGCCCGGGCCTCTTTCAGCAGGCGGGCTATCTCCGCCGGCGTCTTGCGCGGCACGGAGTCGCGCTTATGCCCCTGCGCGCAGAAATCGCAGAGGTTATTGCAGTCGAAACCGATCTTGATGTCGATGCGTTTCATCTTCGGGCCTTGCGGGCCAGCAGGGCCTGCGCCTCTTTAAGGCGGCGGTGCGAGGGCGGGAGCGGCATCGGCTCCGCCTCTTTAAGCACCGGCCTGAACTCGCGCCCGCCGAACAGGTCGTAATACCATTTCTCGAAACCCATGCAGCGGGAATTATAAACGCAGCGGGCGCAGCCCTTATTCTTCACCCGGAAGCGCTCTTTCATCTCGTAGACGCGGTCCACGTCGCCCTCGATGTAATACAGGGGATCGTCGGAACCCGGGTCGTCGGGCCTTTCCCATTCCCCCATCAGGTGCACGGCCTCCGGCAGGTTGCAGGGACAGAAATTTATCAGCAGGGGCCCTTCCACCTCCCGGCCGGAACGCGCCAGGTCCAGCAGCGCCCGCCGCAAATGCGGCATGGATTCGGTCAGGCTGACCTTGAGCTCCGCGGCGTGTTCCGCCATCATCCCTTTGTAATGCGGGAAGATAATATTGAAGTCCGTGACGCCCAGGCGGCCGCTGACCAGCTCCAGCCATTTGTCCATGTAGCGGAAGTTGTGCCTGTTCAGGGCCACGTTCACGGTGGCCTCGGCGCCGAGCGAGCGGATATTCTCCACGGCGCGCAGCACCTTGGCGAAGGCGCCCGGCACGCAGACCTGCCCGTCGTGCAGCTTCGCGTTGTGGGCGTGTATGGAGATGCGGAAAAGGTTGGCGCCGGCGTCCACCAGGGTTTTCGTATACGCCCGGTCGGCCAGCTTCAGCGCGTTGCTCATGACCTGGATATAGGGATAGCCCAGCTCTTTGGCCGTCCTGATTATTTTCGGCAGGTCGTCGCGCAGGGTGATCTCGCCGCCTATCAGGTAGGCGATCCAGCATCCTTCCCTGCGCCCCTTGTAGAGGGCTTTGGCCGCGTCGGCGAAGGACATCCGCTCCGGGGCCTTGGCCTCCGCGTCGGGATGGTAGCAGAACTTGCAACGCGCGTTGCAGTCGTAGTTCAGGATGATCTCGCAGTTCCTGGGCTTGAACGGGGCCTGGCCCTTCTTCATATCTTTTAATTTTATCATATGCCCGTAAGGCGGTCTCAGGCGTCCAGCTCCGCCCAGCGCAGCAGTTCGCGCCTTTTCGCCGGCTTCCCCATCCGCGAGAGGAGCCCGCCGTAGACGGCCTTGAAGAGGCGGCAGCGCTCGTTGGTCATCTTGTCGCCCCAGAAGGAGCCCTGCGCGGCGTAATTATAGACGGGCGAAACCCGGCAATAAGGCTCATAGGGACAGCGGGCGCAGGCCGGGGCCGCGAGCCCCTGGAAGCAGGAGAGCAGCAGCGCCCGCGCCAGCGGGCGGCCGAGCAGCTCCGCGAAGGAATCCCCGCGGACCGACCCCAGCCGGAAGAACTCGTCCCCCGAGTTGGCCAGCATCCTGGCCTCGTCGGAGCCGTAGACGGAGCCGTCCCAGTTATACGCCAGCCGCATCGCCAGGTCCAAATTATGATAGCGGGGGCCGCGGCCGGTCAGCACCCTTTCCGCGAAGGCCTTGGCCGCCTTCTCATGGACCTGGCGCCCCCGCGCCGACAGCTCCAGCATATAGTCCAGCGCCTCCAGGTAGAAGGCGGCGAACTCTTCCGGCGAACAGCCCAGGCTGCCGCCGGCGGCCAGGCCGAGCGGGTCCAGCGGCCCCAACTGCACGCGCTTGAGGCCCAGCCGCAGGAACTCGTCCACGATCTCCCTGCCCCGGCCGAGCGAGCGGCGCGTCACGGTGCAAATGGCGTTGGGCGCCTCGAAGCGAGGGTCCCGGGCGGAAGCCCGGGCCAGCCGCGGCAGCCAGCGGGCGGCTGCGGCGTGGGCGCCGCCCTTCAGCACCCTGTTGGCGTCGTGCAGGTCCGCCGGCCCGTCGAGCGAGGTGCAGACCGTGACCCGGTTGGCCTTCAGGAAGGAGAATTTTTCCGCGTCCATCAGGCTCAAATTGGTCACCACGGAGAACCTGACCTCGCGGCCGCCTTTAGCGGCCAGCCGGCCGGCCCTTTCGACCAGGGCCTTCAGGGCCGGGAAGTTAAGCAGCGGCTCGCCGCCCTGGAACTCTATCAGCAGGCGCGGGGCGCCCGAGGCGAAAATAAAATCCGTCACCGCCCGGGCCGTGGCCGCGCTCATGTCGCGCCCCCTGCCCGCCCCCGGCGAAGAGGCGGAGCAGTAGCGGCAGGCGCAGTTGCAGCGGGCGGTCAGGGAAACGATGTGGACGGCGGGGCCGGACCAGCCGCCCAGGAACCTGGCGCGCAGCAGGGCCAGCTGGCCCTCCATATCCAGGCGCTCGCGCAGCAGCCCCGCCTCCGCCAGGCGCCCGCGCAGCGGGGCGGGCAGGCGCCCGCCCCCGGAGAAAGCGGCGTACTCGCGACCGCTCAGCAGCAGGCCGGGGCCGGAGTCGCCGGAAACGAACCAGCCGCGGCCGGCGCGTTCCGAGCGGAAGAAGTAAGGTGGGTTTTTTTCAGGCATTTCCCGTCAAAAAAGGTCCCGGCCGCGGGCCGGGACCTTCGCGTCTTGGACGCAGCTTCCCGCCGCAGGGCGGGAAGGGCGTCAGCACCAGCCGCCGCGGGCGTGGGAACCGTGCGAACCGTGCGAACCGTGCGAACCGTGCGAGCCGTGCGAGCCGTGCGACGCGTGTGAGCCGTGGGACGCGTGCGAACCGTGCGAACCGTGCGAACCGTGCG
>CAYSYJ010000236.1:0-3539 GCA_964435105.1 uncultured Elusimicrobiaceae bacterium | reverse complement strand
TGCTGGACCTGCCCCCCGGTGAGGCCCCGGAAAATTTCACGGACGCGGAGGCCGCGGCGGCCCTGCTGACCGGCGGCTCGCGCGGGACGGCCCTGCCGCAAATGGTATTCGAGCGGCTGGGCCTGCCCATGCAGCTGCCCGGCTCCGACCAGGAGAAGGCCCAATGCTGCGCCGCCCTGCCCGAGCTGGCCGCCCTGCTGGAAAAAGAATTGGAAGCCGCGGGCATGGGCCCGCTCTACCGCGACCTGGAGCTGCCGCTCCTGCCCGCCGTCTACGCCATGGAGCGCACCGGCACCGCCGCCGACACCGCCCTGCTGGGCGAGCTGTCCGCCCGCTTCGAGAAGCGGCTGGCCGAGCTGCAGGCGGAGTCCGAACGCCTGACCGGCGAGCAGGTGAACCTGAACTCGCCCAAGCAGGTGGCCTTCCTGCTCTACGAGAAGCTCAACCTGGGCCTGGACGAGGCGCAGAAGAAGCGCTTCAAGACCAAGGACGGCTATTCCACCAACGAGGAGGCCCTGCAGTTCCTCAAGGCCGCGCACCCCGTGGTGCCGCTGCTGCTGGAATACCGCGAGATCTCCAAGCTGAAGTCCTCTTTCGTGGATAACCTGCTGGCCGCGGCCGGACCCGACGGCCGCCTGCATACCACCTTCGACCAGCTGGGCACGGCCACCGGCCGCTTCTCCAGCTCCAAGCCCAATTTACAGAACATCCCCGTGCGCTCGGAGGCCGGCCTGCTGGTGCGCAAGTGCTTTACGGCGCGCCCCGGCTGCGCCCTGCTCAGCGCCGACTATTCCCAGATAGACCTGCGGGTGCTGGCCCACCTGTCGGGAGACAAGGGCTTCACCGAGGCCTTCCGCAACGGCGAGGACATACACCTGCGCACGGCCGCCGAGATCTTTCACAGCGCGCCGCAGCTGGTCACCCCGGAGATGCGCCGCGCGGCCAAGGCCATCAATTTCGGCATCGTCTACGGCAAGACGGCGCAGGGGCTCAGCCAGGACCTGGGCATCAGCCGCTCCGAGGCGTCCAATTACATAAAGCACTATTTCGAGGCCTGCCCCGGCGTAAAGGAGTGGAGCGAGCGCACGGTGGCCGAGGCCAAGAAGAACGGTTATGTGCGCACCTTCACCGGCCGCCGCCGCCTGCTGCCGGAACTGACCGCCGGCAACCCGCACCTGCGCGGTTTCGCCGAGAGGGCCGCCATAAATACGCCGGTGCAGGGCGGTTCGGCCGAGATCATCAAGCTCGCCATGCTGGCCCTGTTCCGCGAGCTGAAAGGCTCGGGCGATATCCTGATGCTGCTGCAGGTGCACGACGAACTTGTCTTCGAGGTGAAGGAGAAGTCCCTGCGGTCCGCGGCCCGGCTGGTCAAGGAGCGGATGGAGGGCGCCTATGCCCTGGCCGTGCCGCTCGTGGCCGAGCTCAAGACCGGGCCCAACTGGCGCGATATGGCGAAATATGAGGCTTGAACCGGCCCCGCTCAGGGAACTGCCCCCGGTCACCCGCTGGCTGGTGGCCTTGAACTTCTGCGGCTGGCTGGCCGCGCAGCTGTCCGGGGCCAGGGTCAATGTCTCGCTTGGCCTGGTGCCTTACCTGTTCTCCGGGGAGTTCTGGCTGTGGCAGGGCTTTACCTATATCTTCATCCACGCCACCTTCTGGCATTTCCTCTTCAACGCCTTCATGCTCTGGATGTTCGGGCGCCTGCTGGAGCCGGCCATGGGGGGCAGGAAGTTCCTGCTTTACTTCCTCGGCTGCGGCTTCGCGGCGGCGGTATTTACCGCGGCCTGGAACCACGCCTCCCTGACCCCGGTGGTGGGCGCCTCGGGGGCGGTATTCGGCCTGCTGGGCGCCTTCGCCTTCCTGTACCCGGACGTCACGGTCAACCTCTATTTCCTTTTCCCTATGAGCGCCCGGACCATGGTCCTGCTGCTGGGGGCCGTGGAATTCGCCTTTACCCTGGGGCGGCCTGGCTCCGGCATCTCCAATATCACCCACTTGGGCGGGCTCGCGGCGGGCCTGCTCTGGCTGTGGGCCGAGAGGCGCTGGCGGGAAAGGCCGCGGCCGGAAGGCCCCGACCCGGCCGCGCTGGAAAAGGCCGAGGTGGACCGCCTGCTCGAGAAGATCTCCAGCCGCGGCCAGGGCGCGCTCAGCCGCGCGGAGCTGGCCAGGCTGGACGCTTACGCGCGCAGGCGCGGGGGGAAGGCGTGAACAAGAAGGAATTCTGGAAACGGCGCCTGGCGGGCATAAAAGGCAAGGCCGTGATAGGGCTGACCGGGCCCATCGCCTCGGGCAAAAGCCTGGCCCTGGAGCTGTTCCGCGGGGAGGGGGCCTTTTGCGTCTCGACCGACGCCCTGGCCGCCGAAGTGTTGACATCCCCCGCCTGTTATAATAGAATTTCAAGGAAGTTCGGTCCCGAGAAAATCCTTACAAACGGTTTACTGGACAAAAAAAGGCTGGCCGCCGAAGTTTTCCGCGCGCCCGCCAAGCGCAAGTGGCTTGAAGAACTCCTCCATCCCGAAATACTCAAGAGAACCTACTCCTTAATAAAAAGATCCAAGGCGAAGATAGCGGTGGTCGAAGCGCCACTGCTGTTCGAAGCGGGACTCCAGGATTGTTTCCTGCTGACCGTCTGCCTTGCGGCCCCGGGGCGCCTGCTGGAGGAGCGCGCGCTCGAGCGGGGCTGGAGCAGGGCGGAGTACAGGGCGCGGGCCAGGGCCCAGTTCTCCCCGGAGCGGAAAGCGGAACTGGCCTCGCTGACGCTGGAGAATGCCGGCGGCCGGCCAGAACTGGCGGCGAAAGTGAAGTTCCTCTGCGGATTTCTGAAAGAACTGAACAAAGGGAAGGCACGATGAACAACGACCAACAGCAGGAAGAGCGCGGCCCGAGGCCCCAGGCCCAGGAGAACCGCAGGGAAGATTTCCAGAGGGGCCATAACGGCCACCACAACCATAACCACAACAACGGGCACAAGGGCAGGCCGGGCAACGGCCAGCCCCAGGACCAGAGGGGTAACCAGAGAATGAACGACAACAGGCAGCAGAACCAGGGCCAGGGGCAGAACCAGGGGCAGCCGCCCAATCCCAACCTGCCCAAGCTGGACGTGGCGGGCATGACCAAGATGACCGTGGCCGAGCTGGTGAAGATCGCCGAGCAGTTCAACATGGAAGGCGTGGCCAGCCTGCGCAAGCAGGAGCTCATCGGCAAGATCATGGAAGCCCAGGCCAAGGCCAACGGCGTGGCCCAGGGCGAAGGCGTGCTGGAAGTGCTGCCGGACGGCTTCGGCTTCCTGCGCTCGCAGGAGTACAACTACCTCTCCAGCCACGAAGACATCTACGTGAGCCCCTCGCAGATAAAGAAGCTGGGCCTGCGCAAGGGCGATTATGTCAACGGCACCATCCGCCCGCCCAAGGACGGCGAGCGCTTCTTCGCGCTGCTGCAGGTCAAGACCGTCAACGGCGTGGAAATAGAGAAGATCTCCCACCGCCCGCTGTTCGACAACCTGACCCCGCTGCACCCCAACCAGCGCTTCACGCTGGAGA
>CAYSYJ010000235.1:0-3551 GCA_964435105.1 uncultured Elusimicrobiaceae bacterium | reverse complement strand
CATTGGCCAGGGCCGGGGGTAAGGAAACAGATTTTAGTTCTCCTTTTATTTGTTCCGCTATCACTTCCTCGCGGACAAAAGGCTCATCGCAGGGGCCTTTGCGCTTTGTGCAACGCAGGTAGTTGTGAGCCTTTTGTGTTTCCGTAGTGATGAAGCAACCGCAGGTAGCGCAATGGGACACGCCCCGGTAGGTGTATGGCTTTAGGCGAGGTCCTTTAGGTTTGCTTTTGCGAAGCATTACCTCCTGACATTTATCGAATAGCGCTTTTGAGATGATGGGCTCATGCCTGCCTTCGTGTATCTCACCGTTGTACCTTATGACGCCGTAGTAGGCGGGATTACGAAGCATGTACTGATAACTCGAAACGGAGAACGGTTCCGGATGGCGCCCCTTAAGGCCGGCGGCGTTGATGATGCGGCGAATCTCCGCCAAAGGATAATCCCCGGTAGCGTAAAGTTCAAAAGCCTTGCGGACAAAGCGGGCCCGCTCTTTATCCAGAATTATCGTCCGCGTGTTCTTGTCGTGCATATAGCCGGGCGGGGCCGAGCCCGGGCAGACACCGTTGCGCAGTTTTTGCCGGAAACCCCGCTTGACGTTTTCCGACAGGTTGTCCACATAATACTTGGACTGCCCAAAAGCGATTGAAAGCATGAACTTGCCCTGCGGTGTGGGGTCGAACCAAAAGGTAGGGAACTTTAGGGCGGTAATCTTGCCTGTGTCGACCAAATAGATAAGCCTGCCGCCGTCGATGCTATTGCGGCAAAGGCGGTCCGGGTGCCACGCGATGATGCCTTGGGCCTTGCCGCCATCGATAGCGGCCACCATCTCATTGAATATCTCGCGGCCAGGCTCCTTGGCGGTTTTGCTTTCAATGAACTCTTTGACTATGGGGAGCCCCTCTTTAGAGGCGTACTCGCGGAGTTCAGCGAGCTGAGCCTCTATGGACAGTATTTGGCGGTCCGGCTCGTCGGTGGATTTACGGGCATAAAGGAAATACCGCATATTAGGATTCTGCATACCTTTGTCTCCTTGCTCTTAATGCCGGTTTGGCCCAGCAGGGCGGAACCGGCATTAAGGGCTATTCTCCCACTCTCCGCCGAGCGTAAGGCCGGCTTGGCTTACCAAAGCTAAGACGGCCTTACGTGCGGCGCATAAAGAGGAGATCGGTTCATACCTCCGTAGGGGCAGGCGGCGGCTTTCCGTCGAGTTCAAAAAGCCTTGGGAATTTATATTTAATTTTAATTCCGCGCGCGCAGAAAACAGCAATTTTTCTGCGGATTTTTTTAAAAGAAGAAATCTGCGGAGTCTCAGGAATAAAGTTCGAGACTACCTGGCGCAACATCCCGAGGAATCATTATAAATACCGCTTTCGATCCGTTTTAGCGAAGGAGTCCCGCTCTTATCCGCGAGATGTCGCACGGTCGGCCACTACGCGGCCTCCCATGCTTGCCGCTAAGAAGGACGTTCGCAGGGCGGCGGCACTTACGCGCCTTGCACCTGCTCCCAAGGAGGCCTGCATCTTACTAGGCCCTCCTTTTGCGCACCCATCCCGCTAATAATAACGCCGCTGCGGGCTCGCTCTGCTCCACCATAAGGTGCCCCGCTCTTAAACAAAGCAGAAAATTATTCCCCGCGCGCATAAATCTGAGATGCAGAACACCTTTCGTCCGCCTATTCTCCAAGCACGAACCATTCGAGATTATATGTCCGTGCGAACAAAAGGACCTTGTGATAGTTGACGAAGATCTCGGCCAGTTCATTCTGCTCGTAAGCGTCGTCGAAGAGTTCGTTAACCCTCAGGCGGTACTCCCCGGCCCTGCTGTCGTTCTCGGAAGCGGCTTCAGCCAGAGTCTTATCTATAATGGTTGCCATCATTCCGAGATTCCGCCAAACCCCGTATTTCTCGAAGTCAGCGGCCTTTTTAACGCGCTCATGGAGCAGTTCCTGAAAATCCGGTCCCTCATAAGGTTCGAAATTTGGGTTTAAGACTCCTGTGATACCCGGCCGCGAGTACCACCACGCCCCATGTCTCCCTATCGAAGAAACAGGAGGGAACGTCGATGTCTGGACGATGCTATTGCGCCTCGTGTGAGCATAAAGTTGCGTGACCCTGTGAAAAACCGGAGCCGCGTAGCACACCAAGGCTTGGTTCCCAAGGTTAGAAGCAACACGCAGGAGCGTTCCCTGTTGCGGGGAGTCTATATCAATCTTGTAGATGGGAACGTTGAGCGGAAAACCGGAAAGCCCCCGCGGTAGCCGTGGAGAATACTGGGGCCTCTTGGCTTGAATGAATAGATTTAACCTAAAGTCAGGAAATCGCCGCTTGACCCGGCGCTTTTTCCAGATAAAATCCCAGTCATACCGATTAAGATAAACTCCGTCGGGCCGGCTGCGCCCGAAGAGATTCCAGAAAGCGGGGTTCGTTGCAAAAGCAGCCCGGTCGATGCCGATGTGCTGTTCGAAGACCTGTCCCGGAGACCAGACCAGTTTCGAGCCGGCTTCCAGTTGGTTGTACAGCGGCGCCTCGTATTCTTTTTCTTCAAACTCCGCAGATCTCATAATTCCCCCAGTGTCTGCGCCTCAACACACATATCGCATACTACCCTTACTACTACCCCTATTATAGCACATTACCCTTTCTAATCCAAGGGGAGCCCGGCCCCTTCCCCAAACATTTAAGCTTGCCCGCGCCACGGAGACCTTTTAAAATCAAACGTATCATGTCCCGGCTCACTCCGGGGCAGGCCCGCTCCAGGTCGGTCAAAGTGAACTTGCCCTCAATAGACTTTATGGCGTCCAGAACCAGCGTAGTCTTGGCGCCCTTGGCGGATTTTACTTGCCCTGCGCGGCTTTCAAACTCGCCGTAGGCCCGTCGGATTATCGATAGCAGGTAATTCAGCCAGGGGATAATGTCGTGCTTCCCCTCGTGCCAATGCTTTGAACTTTCAAGAAGGACCCGGTAATAATCCTCGCGCGTGTCCTCGATAAGTTTCTCAAGACTTATATACCGGCCAACCTCAAGGCCATGCTGATAAAGCGCCAGCAGGGTCAGCAGCCGGGCCACGCGCCCATTGCCGTCCCTGAACGGGTGGATACACAGAAAGTCCAGCACAAGCGTAGGAATAGCCAGCAGCGGGGGCACATGCTCCTGGTTAATGGCATGGTGATACAGCAGGCAAAGCTCCTCTGCGGCTTTAGGGGTTTCTTTATGAGGCACCGGCTTAAACCTGATAAACGGAGCCTTGCCGGGTTTTGTCTCAATTATCTCGTTAGCCACCCGTTTGAACTGCCCAGCGTCGCCGGAGCCCTCCTGTATTATGAAGTGCAGTTTCTTAAGCAAGGCCGGCGTTATTGCAAGCTCGGCGTAGTTGGTGTGTATTAAATTCAAAGCCTTGCGATAACCCTGCACCTCTTCCTCCGACCTGTCTTTCGGGCGGATATTACCGAGCACAAGCGGCTTAAGGCGGTCAGGCTGGACGGTGACGCCCTCTATGCGGTTCGAGGATTCCGCGCTTTGGATCAGCGCCATCTCGCGCATAACTTTCAGAAG
>CAYSYJ010000234.1:0-3560 GCA_964435105.1 uncultured Elusimicrobiaceae bacterium | reverse complement strand
TTTTGTTTATTATGAAAAAGGCGCCGTCCGGCCCGCCCTCGCGCAGTACCTGGAAGCGGCCCGGCCAGTCTACCGCGGCGAAGCCCGCGGCGGCGTGCTCCCGCCTTACCGGCCAGCCCCGGCCGGCCAGCAGCTCCAGGCCCTCCCAGGCCAGGGTGGCGTTGGAGGCCTGGCCCTCGCCCAGCAGGGCCAGGTCCAGCTCCGTTCCCGGCTTCTTATGGCGCAGGCGCATGCGCCCGCGCTCCCAGTCGCGGGAAACGGGCTCGAAAACGGGCGCCAGGAAATGGCATTGCGCGCCCTGCCCGGCGGCGGCGCGCGAGACCTCGGCCCTGGCCTCCGGAGCCAGCAGCGGCGCAAGCACGACGCCGCCCTTCTTTATGATGCCGGCCTTCTGGGCGGCGATCTCCGCCAGGGTATCGCCGAGGTACTTCTTATGGTCGAAATCCACCGAGGTGATCACGCTGAGCTCGGGCGCGGCCAGCACATTGGTCGTGTCGAAACGGCCGCCTATGCCCACCTCTATCACGGCGATGTCCGTCTTCTCCCTGACGAAGTACAGGAAGGCCATGCAGGTCAGCAGTTCAAAGAAGCTCAGGTCCGGCCCCGCGGCCACGGTCTCCTCGAAAAGCGCGGCGAAGCGCTCCTCCGGGATCTGGACGCCGCAAAGCTGTATGCGCTCGGTAATGCTGACCAGGTGCGGGGAGACGAAAAGGCCGGTCTTCAGGCCGGCCTCGCGCAGGCAGGCCTCGAACAGGGCGCAGACGGAGCCTTTGCCGTTGGTGCCGGTGACGTGCACCGTCTTCAGCTTCAGGTGCGGGTCCCCCAGCTTCCCGAGGCAGGCGTAGACGCGGGCCAGGCCGTCCTTCTTGATATAGTCCTGGCGCGCCAGCAGCGCCTTTTCGGCTTCGCGGAAATCCATCAGGCCCTGACCCTCGCGGCGTCCACGCCGAGGTCCTTGAGCTTGTGCTCCAGGTGCTCGTAGCCGCGGTCGATGTGGTAGATGCGGCGGATGACGGACTTGCCCCTGGCGGCCGCGGCGGCCACCACCATGGCGGCGCCGGCGCGGATGTCGGAGCACATCACCGGGGCGGCCACGAGCTGCGGCACCCCCCTCACCACGGCCTTCTGGCCGTGCACGACGATATCGGCCCCCATGCGCACCAGCTCCGGCGCGTGCATGAAGCGGTTCTCGAAGATCTGCTCGGACACCTCGCTGGCGCCGTTGGCCCTGGCCATGAACACCATCCACGGCGCCTGCAGGTCGGTAGGGAAGCCGGGATGCGGCTTGGTGACCACGCTGACCGGCCGGGGGCGTCCCGCCGGGGCCACTATCTCCATGGAATCCTTGTAACAGTTGATCTTAACGCCGGCCTTCTGCATGGCCTTGATGAGGGCCGTCAGGGTCCTGGGGGCGGCGTTGAGCAGGCGCACCCGCCCGCCCGCGGCGGCGCAGAGCAGCATGAAGGTGCCGGTCTCGATGCGGTCGGGCATGACATTGTGTTTAAGGCCTTTCAGCTTCGCGGCCCCGGTCACCTTTATCGTCGGGGAGCCTGCCCCCTCCACCCGGGCGCCCATCTTATTGAGCGCGGCGGCGAGGTCCTCTATCTCCGGCTCCCGGGCGCAGTTCTCCAGGACGGTGGTCCCCTCTATCAGCGCGGCGCACATCATCAGATTCTCGGTGGCGCCCACGCTGGGGAAGCGGAACCTGACGCGCCCCGCCTTGAGCTTTTTGGCGGTCAGGAGCACGTCGCCCTTCTCGTAGGCCACCTGCGCGCCGAGCTTCTTGAAGCCCTCGAGGTGTATGTCTATCGGGCGCATGCCGATGGAGCAGCCGCCGGGCATGGAGAAGCGCACCTTTTTGAACCGGGCCAGCAGCGGGCCCGCGGCCAGCACCGAGGCGCGCATCTTGCGCACCAGGTCGTAGGGCGCGTGGTGCTTGAGGCCGGCCTTCTCCTCCGTGACGAAGCTGCCGTAACCGTAGAAGCAGTTCTTGCCGAGGTAGTTGAGCAGTTCGAAAGTGGACTTTATGTCCATCAGCTCCGGCACGTTCTTCACCTCGCTCTTCTCCTTGGTGAGGAGGGTGGCGAAGAGTATGGGCAGCGCGGCGTTCTTGGAGCCGCTGATAGTGGTCTGTCCCGCCAGGGGCCTGCCGCCGCGTATCACGAAATTATCCATTTTATCTCCCGGTCACCGCGTAAAAAAATCTTTCCACCCCGCGCGCGTCCTTGAAAGCCTTCTTCTCCCGCCAGGCCGCCGCAGGCAGTTCGGCCAGCAGCGCCCTGGCCTGGGCCTCGCCCAGCTCCATTATCAGGGCGCCGCCAGGCTTGAGCCTTGCCGGGGCGTTGCGGACCAACATCCTCGCCACTATCAGCCCGTCGGCGCCTCCGTCAAGCGCTACGTGCGGCTCGCTGAGCACCTCTGGCGCGAGGCCCGGGATGACCGAGCTCGGTATATAAGGCGGGTTGGAAACGACCAGGTCGAACCTCTCCCCGCGCGTATCCAGCTCCGAGGCCTTCACAAATTTTACCCGCTCCTCCAGCCCCAGCTCCAGGGCGTTCTCCGCCGCGCAGGCTATGGCCTCGGGGGAGCGCTCCAGGGCGGTCAGCGTCAGCCCCGGGAACTCGGCCGCAAGGCTCAGGCCTATCGCGCCGGACCCGGCGCCGTAATCCATGACGGCCGGCGCCTGCCCGCGCTTCTTCAGGAACCCGGCGGCCAGCTCGGCCAGCTCCTCGGTCTCGGGGCGGGGCACCAGCACCCGCTTGTCCACCTTCAGCCTGATATTGCGGAAATCCTGCCAGCCGAGTATATAGGCCAGCGGCAGCCCGCGCTCCTTCTGGGCCAGATAGCGCCGGAAGACCTTCAGGGTCTGCGGGGACACGGGCAGGTCCGGCTCGGCCAGCAGGCGCAGGCGCTCCACGCCGGTCGCCGCGGCGAGCAGCCACTGGGCGTTGAGCTCCGGCTCGTCCACGCCCATTTCGCGCAGGCGCTCGCCGGCCTCAGTCAGCGTCCTGGCCGCCGTCATCCTTCCTCTCCTTGCCTATGTTGAGCCTGATCTCTTCCAGCATCCCTCTTATGTTGCCCTCCATGATGCCGTCCATGTCGTGCCACGACTGCTGCACCCTGTGGTCGGTCACGCGGCTCTGCGGGAAATTGTAGGTGCGTATCTTCTCGGAGCGGTCGCCGGTGCCCACCTGGCTCTTGCGCGCGCCGGCGTTCTCCCGGGCCTGCGTCTCCTCGCTGATCTGTGCGAGCTTGGCGGCGAGCATGGCCATGGCCTTGGCGCGGTTCTTGCCCTGCGAGCGCTCCTCCTGGCAGGCGGTCACTATGCCCGTGGGGAGATGCGTGATGCGCACGGCGGTCTCCACCTTGTTGACGTTCTGGCCGCCGGCTCCGCTGGAGCGGTAGGTGTCCATCTTCAGGTCGGCCTGGTTGATCTTGATCTCGACCTCGTCGACCTCCTTCATGATGGCGACGGTGACCGTGGAGGTGTGCACGCGGCCGCTGGCCTCGGTCTGGGGCACCCGCTGCACGCGGTGCACCCCGCCCTCGTATTTCATCCA
>CAYSYJ010000233.1:0-3592 GCA_964435105.1 uncultured Elusimicrobiaceae bacterium | reverse complement strand
TTTTAGCATCCGGAAACCGCAATTGGTCGTGGGCTAGTTTAGCGGGAGAGGGTCACGACAATATAGCCTGGAACTGACGCTTACCGGCGAAAAGAAAAGGCGGCCGCCCGGCCGCCTTTCTTTTTGCCCCGCCGCCCTCAAGCCGACCCCGACAGCACGGTGTCGGGGTCGCCTGCTAGGATATCGCATGGGGGCGCGCCATGCTTTATCTCTATCTGGACGAGAGCGGGGACCTGGGCTTCGACTTCGTTAACAAGAAGCCGAGCAATTATTTCACCATCTGCGTGCTTGAGATCAAAGGACATGAGAATGACCGGGCCCTGGCTAAAGCCGTCAGGGCGGTGCTCCACCGCCGGGTATTCCCCAGGAGCAGGGGCGGCTCAATGGAGTTGAAGGGGAACCTGCTTCCACTGGAAATAAAGCGCTATTTTTACGAGAAAGCCGGGGGGATAGCTTTCCGGCTGCACTTCGTTACGCTGAATAAGCCCAAGGTCTACGCCGGGCTCCCCGCGGACAAGGAGCGCATTTACAACTATGTTTCCAGGCTGGCTTTGGAGGGAGTGAATTTCAGGGACGCCGAAGTCCGCGTGATAATGACGGTGGATAAAAGCCGCTCGAAACAGGGGATAGCGGAATTCAATTCTTTCATCCTGAGCCAGGTCAAGGCGCGGGTCGATCCCAGAGTGCCGCTGAACATACTTCACCGGCATTCTCAGGAGACGCCCGGGCTGCAGGCCGCCGACCTTTTTGCCTGGGGTGTTTTCCGCAAGCATGAGAAAGGGGACCTGGAGTGGTACGGCGTTTTCAGGGGGAAAATAGCTTCGGAGAAACTCTGTCTGCCGTAAAAAAACGAGCCGCTGCGGCCTGAACGTCCGGGCTCTTAACCGTTATGGCGGAAAACACCCGGAACCACCGCAGCGGACTTACCGCTCTTCAAAAATATTATACAGCCGGCCCCGGGTTTTGTCAACGAGGCCGGCACGGCCGCGCCTTACGGGTTGCGGGGATTGTCCTCGTCGCCGTTGACGTGGGAGAGGGCGGAGTTGTCGCCTTCGGCCTGGCGCACGCGGTCCATGACGGTCTGCCAGGACGGGCGCTGGCCGGTGGCGAGGCTGGTGAGCAGGGAGGCGTCCACCTTTGCCCCTACTTCGAAGGCCGCGCCTATGCCGGTGGTGATGATGTCCAAATTCTTGGTGCCTTTGGGGTCGCCCTGGCCCTTCTTAAGATTGAAGAAGGCGCTGTTATAGTAGGCGTAGGTGGAGCAGCCCTGGAAGATGAAGATCTGGTACTTGTTGCGCGGCAGGGCCAGCGGCCGGCCGGCGTCGGCCACCAGGCGCTCCGGGTCCAGGTAGCCGCCCAGGCCCGAGTGCCCGTCGTAAAGGAAGATATCCGACTTCTGCATGGCCTTCACGGCCTCCACGGCGAAATCTGCGGAATTGGGGTCCAGCAGCAGCATCTGCACATGGGTTTTCTTTGAGCCCGCGTTGAAGACCAGCTGCTTGCGGCGCGCCTCGTTGACGGTGGGGCGGAAGCCGGCCGCCTGCAGCAGCTTGAAGGCGTCGTTGAAAGTGCGCTTGCCCAGGTCGCCGGCCTGGAAATTCTCGTCCACCCCGACGAGGTAGGACACCTGCAGCACGTCGCCATTGCCGTTCTCGCCGTAGAGCCGGGCATATTCGGGGTAGGTATTGCGGGTGACGTTCAGCTGGCGCAGGTCGGTGGTAACGCCCACCAGGTCGGCCCCGGTGAGGGGGCAGCCGTCCTGGTAGGGGTTCCAGAAATACCAGAAATCGCCTTCGCTGTTATAATGGCTGTCGGTGCAGCGGTTCACGCGGGAATTGGCGGAGGGGAAACCCTTGGAGTAGATGGTGACGGGGTCCTTGGGCAGGGCGAAGCTGATGCGCGCCGTGCCGCCCTTGAAAATTTTCGAGGAGAAGACCACCACGTCGTCGTAGGAGTAGGTGATCTTGGCATAGGGCTCATTGGGGACTTTCTCGGCGGAGAGCAGCTCCACCTTATAGTCGCCGGAGGGGATGCCGGGGGCCTCGTCGAAACCGGGATGCATGGTGAAGGCGCCGTACATGTGCTGCAGCTGCAGGTCCACAAGTTCCGAGATCTTGCCGCGGAGGTATTCGTTCTCCAGGATGCGCGAGACGGGGCCGGTGTACTTGTCCGGCACCCGGTAATGCATGTAGGAGGTGAACTGCATGCGGGCCTGTCGCGAGTCGGCGCCGTACCAACGGTTGTCGCCGGCGGCGAAGATCTCGGACATGTCCGGGGCCACGTCGGGCAGGGCCTGGGAGGCTTCGCGCACTTGGGAAGCGCTCACGGCGAGGTCTTTGAATTCGGCGGCTGAAACGCTATGGGTGAAAAGCAGCGGCAAAAGGGGCAGCAGGAATCTTTTCATTCCCTATATTATCGGCAAAAAGGCGCGCCGCGCACAGGGCCCAAGGGCCGGGGCCGCGGCCGGAAAATGCCGCCGCCCTTTTAGGCCCTCCGGCCCTGCCCCCGGGCGGGCGCTTCTCCTATAATTAACCTATGCTGAAAAAAGCCGCTTTCCCGCGCGTCCTGTTGCCGCTGCTCTTTGCCGCTTTCGCCAGTCCCGCCGCCGCGGAGACCTCCGCCCTCGAGCAGATAGGCATACAACTGCTGCCGGCGCGCTCCTTCGTTCTGGCCCTGCCGCTGCCGCAGCTGGCGGACCTGGCCGAAGAGCGCGGCTCCGCCACAGGCCATTACCTGGATCCCCGGGAACTCGATCTTCGTTCCGTGGCGGCCGCCCCGGCCGACGGCTCGGCCCAGGACAAGGAAGACTTCCGCGTCATACTGGACTGGCAGGCCCGCCGCACGCCCGCCCAGTGCGCCGCGGCCAAGTCCGAGATGAACCACGACTACAATACTTTCTTCGGCAGGCTGAGCCCCTTCCCGGCCCCGCTGCCGGAAACCGTGAAGACCTTCTTCAAGAACGTGCAGAAAGATTCCGTGGCCGCCCACAAATTCCTCAAGGACGTGTATAAGCGGGGGCGGCCCTTCGTGCGCGACGCCCGGGTGCAGCCCTGCCTGCCGCGCGTGCAGGGCTTCGCCTACCCGAGCGGCCATTCGGCCATGGCCCGCCTGGAGGCGCTGATACTGGCGGACCTCGTGCCCGCCCGCCGCAATGACTTTATGGCCAAGGCCGACGAGAGCGCCCTGCTGCGCGTGCTGGGCGGCGTGCATCACCCTACCGACACGGCGGCCGGCAAGGCCCTGGCCGACCTGCTCTACAAAGAATTAAAGAAGAACGCCGCCTTCGCCTCCGACCTGAAGGCGATAAAGAACCTGCTGAAGTAATTAGATTCATTTGAATTCACCCTGGGAATCGCCAAGAGCACACTTTCTTTTTGAAAGTAAGGCTCATTTAATGCCAAAATATTGTGGGTTTCAGGGAGGTTGCTTGGAATAATGGATACTAAAAACATACTAAAGTCATTGAACCTGACTGACGGTGAGACTTTGACACTTGAAAAGGCCAAAGACCGATTCGAATTTGAAGCTTTGCCGGTGTGACCTTCCCCCCGAAAACTGGACCAGTTGAAAGTTGTTAAAATAACCCATGGAG
>CAYSYJ010000232.1:0-3633 GCA_964435105.1 uncultured Elusimicrobiaceae bacterium | reverse complement strand
GGGCCTGAGGCCGCGGCGGGCCAGGAACTCGCGCACATAGGGCGCGTACCAGCCGTCGCCGTAAAGCGCGAAAGGCAGGCCGGAGGCTTTCAGCGCGGCCAGTTCCTCCGCGGCCTTGCCCGCGGCTCCAGGCTTTGTTTCCCAGGGCGTGGTCACGGGACTATTCTACAAAACCTGCGCGGCGCGGGCCTGTTGACAGGCGGCCCCCGCATGGCCTAAACTGGAACAATGATCAAGAATTTGCTGCCTCTCCTGCTTATCCCCTGCCTGCTGCCCGCTTTCGCGCCGCAGGCCCAGGCCGCCGGAAGGTCCAAGGCGAAGGCCAAGGCCGCCGGTTACGAAGAGCTCCCCGCCATAAACTGGAAGCTGACCTCCACCGGGTTCATGCAGGTCTTCAAGAACCGCAACGAGGAGATAGAATCCGCCGAGCCCGGCCGGTTCTTCCCGGGGGCGGTGGCTTTCGCGCTGGGGCGCATGGACGAAGGCGGGCATTTCCTCAAGCTGAGCTGCGGCGGTTCCCGGGACTGCTCCAGCCAGCGAGACGAGCTGGAGGAGCGGGTGGTGCTCGCCTCTTTCCTGGACGCGATACACACCCCGAAGGCCCCGAAGAGCGCCCTGTACGATGCGCGCACCTGGGCGCTGACCGGCCTGGGCGACAGCTACGTGAAGAAACTGCATAAGCGCCACCCGGACCTGTTCCGGCGCCTGGGCCGCTTGATGGCCTCCGCCCTGGGCTCCAACTGAGGCGCGGCCAGTCTTCAGGATCATGACCGCCGGGCCCGGCGGCCCTGTTTGCTAGAATATCCCCATGGGACACATTAGGACGGCGATCCTTCTTTCTTTGCCGCATTGCGCTCCCGCCCCCGAGGCGGGGCGGGTAAAAAAGGCGGTTCCCTGATGCAGCCGGACAGGCCGCTTTACGAGGAAATGCTCCGGCGCGGTTCGCGCGCGCGCTGGTTCTGGCTGGCCGGGGTCTGGCTGAACGTGGCCGGCCTGGTCGGGGTGGTCGTGGTGCTGGCCGTGTGGCCGGTCATGTTCTTCCTCAATTTCGGCCGTACCGGCATAGGCTACGCGGTAGCCCTGCTGCTGCTGGGCGTGCTGGCGGTGCTGGGCAACGCCCTGCGCCGCCTCTCCTACGGCATCGCCCTGCGCGAAGGCATAGACATCACCGCGTATTTCGAAAAAGACCCGCCCCCGCCCGGCAAGCCCGCCGGCAAATAAGCCGACAGTTATCCCGCAAATAAAAACCGCCGCCCTTTCGGGGCGGCGGTTTAAAACCGTTAAAGGGTTTTATTTACCAGCCTTTGTCGTAACCGCCGCGGCCACCCCGGCCGCCGCGATCGCCACCGCGACCGCCGCCGAAACCGCCGGAGCGGGGCTCCATCGGGCGGGCCTCGTTCACGGTCAGCTTGCGGCCGCCGAAGTCGGTGCCGTTAAGCTTCTCGATGGCGGCCATCGCCTGGGCGTCGTCGGCCATCTCCACGAAACCGAAGCCGCGGCTCTGGTTCGTGAACTTGTCGGTGATCAGCTTGGCGCTGTTGACGGTGCCGTGTCCGGCGAAGAGGGTGTTAAGCTCCTCTTCGGTGGTCTTGAAGGGCAGTCCGCCCACATATATACGCTTGCTCATTGTGTTATTCTCCTAAGCAACTAGATTCCCTGTACTCTATGTTCTCTTTCAGCTAACTCTTCCAGGTGTTGCTTGGCAGAATAGGCTAGAAAAACCGAGGCAGGTTGACTACACCTATAGTATGACATTATTCGGCCAGGCATTGATATAGGTCTTAAGGGCAAAAAAGACCTATACGGGCGCGGCGCGTTTGTATAGAATATCTTGGGTCCGCCGGCGAACTGGCGGGGCTTATAGCTTAGGAGGCGGTTTTATGGCACCTGAAACGATAAATTTGCTGATAATCGCGGCGGTAGCGGCCGCGCTGCTGGGCGCGGCGGCCTATTTCGTGGCCAGGTTCCTTAAAGGAAGGCTCAAGATAAACCTCGCCAGGGAATCGTTCGCGCCCGGAGAGGCCGTGGAGGGGAGTTTCGAGCTGCTGGCGAAAAAAGAGATACGCGGCAATGCCCTGACCGCCGCGCTGGTGGCCTCGGAGACCTATACCGAGAGGGATTTCAAGGGGCGCAGCCGCCGCAAGACCCGCGAGATCTACAGGACCGGGCAGCCGGTGGAGGGGGCGAGGGTATACCCGGCCGGCTACCGCGCCGACTATAATTTCAAGATAGCCATTCCGGCCGGGGATCTGGGCGGCGGGGGCGGCTCGATCCTGGGAGGCGCGCTTAACCTGCTGGGCGGGCTGGGCTCCCGGGTGGAATGGCGGGTGGAAGTGCGCCTCGACGCCGAGGGCGTGGACTTGTCCTCCAGCCGCCGCATCTACGTGGCCTGACCGGTACCGGCCCCGGCCCGCGTTCAGCCCAGCGTGTTCTGCCAGGGCCCGGCATTGGTGACGTTCCTGAAGCCCATCGCTTTCAATATGCCGGCGGCCGCGCCGCTGCGCGCCCCGGAGGCGCAGCAGAGCACCACCGGTTTTTCCTTATCCAGTTCCCCGGCCCTCGCGGCGATCGCGTCCAGCGGGATATTTATGCTGCCCGGCCGGTTCCCGGAGGCGAATTCGCCGGGAGTGCGCACGTCCACGAACACCGCGCCGGAGGCCCGCAGGCCGGGGAGGCCTTTCTTTACGGCGCGGAAGCGCAGCTGGCGCCAGGCCAGGTAGCCGAGCACGGCGCCCGGCAGCAGGTAAGGTCGCAGGGTTTCGAAGTCCATAACCTTTAGACGCGCCCGGCCGCATAAAGTTTCAGGCCGTGCCTCGCCGTTTTTGTAGAATTTATAAGATGGAAGAAGCCGCCACCGGTTACCGCGAGTACTGCTACGGCTGCCGCAGGGCCAGGATCAACTGCCTGTGCGCCAGCATAAAGCCTTTCTCCACCAGGCTGCGCTTCGTCATCCTGATGCACGAGGAGGAGGCGAAGAAACAGAAGACCGGCACCGGGCGGCTGGCGCGGCTCTGCCTGGAGAACTCGGAACTCCACGTGGGGGTCGATTTCAGCCGCCATGAGCGCGTCAACGAGCTGCTGCGTGACCCGTCCTATGCCCCGTTCGTGCTGTACCCGGGGCCCTCGGCCCTGACTTTCTCCGGCCTGGGAGCCGCGGCCCTGCCGCCGGGCAGGACGCCGCTGATCTTCGTTATAGACGGCACCTGGCGCACGGCCAGGACCCTGCTCAACCGGAGCCCCAATGTAAAGACGCTGCCGCGGCTCTCCTTCTCCGGCAGCTACCTGTCACAGTTCGCCATAAAGCACCAGCCGATGGCGCATTGCCTCTCCACAATCGAGGCGATCTATTACCTCTGCCGCGAGGCGGAGGCGGCGGGGCACGAGTCGGCCGGGCCGGCGGCCGAAGGCCTCATGCGGGTCTTCCGGGAACTTGTTGAGACTCAACTGCGTTACGCGCGCCAGCACCGTCGCCGCCGCGAGGAGAACAATAAGAGGCCCTGACCCCGGCCCTGCCCGGGACTTGTTTGGTAGAATGTAGCGACACTATCATGCCCAACTTTAACGAGCCCCGCAAGATCCCCCACGGCCTGCTGCTGGCCGCCCTGGCCGCGCTGACCCTGCTGCTGGTGGGGG
>CAYSYJ010000231.1:0-3641 GCA_964435105.1 uncultured Elusimicrobiaceae bacterium | reverse complement strand
CACATGTCGGCCGTCTTCGGCCGCTGGGACCTGGTGCTCGACATGGAGACCGACGACCTGCCCACCCTCTCCAATATAGTGGTGCAGGAGATCCGCGGCATCCCCGGCGTGCTCTCCACCGAGACTCTGGTCACTACCTCGCTCTGACGAGCGGCCGCGCCAGATGCTCCGCCTGACCGCGCTGGTCCTGCTGCTGGCGGCCGCCCCGGGCGCGGCCCAGGTCTTCCTGGGCGCCGAGGTCGGCCCCGACTCCTTCTCGCGCTCCGAGGAGGCCAGGATCGACACCACCGGGGAGGACGCCTTCGCCTGGGCCCTTACCGCCGAGGTCAGCAGCGCCACCCTGGCCGCGGTCTTCGAGTCCACGGCGCCCGAGCGCGAGGCCCTGCGCTACCTGCGGCAGGGCTTCTACCGGCAGGAACTGGCGGCAGTCCTCCTGCTTTCCTCCCGTACTTCCGTCCCTTTCAAAAAGCTGGCCGGGGACCTGGCGAAGGAAGGCGGCCTGCGCGGGCTGGCGAAGAAGCACAAAGCCGACGCGCTGGCCCTGTTCGCCGAGGCCGGGCGCCTGAAGGCCGCCGCCGAGGGCCGGATGCCTCTGTTCCTGCTTTCGGTGTCCACCTATTCAGCCGTATCGCCCGAGGTGAACAGCTCCACCACGGTCCCCGCCGATGAAGACGATTAAGTTCGCCGCCGCCCTGCTGCTGGCCGCCCAGGCCGCCTGGGCCCTGCGCGTGCCGCCGGGCGCCGTGGAGGCGCGCCTGCTCCTGCCCGGGGGCGCGGTAGTGACGGCCGAGCTGGCCCTGACCCCCGAGCAGCACGCCCGGGGCCTTATGGGCCGGAAGGAGCTGCCCGCGGGCCGCGGCATGCTTTTCGTTTTCGACGGGCCGGGGACGCGCCACTTCTGGATGAAGAACACGCTGATAGACCTGGATATGGTCTTCCTGGACGGGGACCTGAAGGTGCTGCGCGTCTTCCACCGGGTGCCGCGCTCTTCGCCGGAAACCCCTGAGGCGGAAGTGGCCAGGGTCTCGGGCCGGGCCTCGCTGGTGCTCGAGCTCCCGGCGGGCTACGCCAGGGCCCACGGCCTCCGGCCCGGCGTCAGGCTCGGCGTCTCCTTCCCGCCCCCGCCCAAAAAGAAAGACGGCGGGCGCTGAGCCCGCCGCCTTGGCCGCCGTCACCCTCCCCTAGTTCTTGAAGTAGTAGTAGACCTGCACCCGCGTCAGGCCCGGCACCGGGAAAGGCGCGGTGGTCCTCGCCTTGACCTCCGCGCGCAGGACCTCCTCCCGGGCCGTCGGGGAATACTCGCTGAAGCTGGCCAGGACTTTAAGTTTCCCCGAAGGTTCCCCCTCTACCGGTTTTTCCAGCAGCAGCGGCGGGAACTTGGGGCGGGCGCTGTGGACCGTCTGGTTCGTGGCGGTGTTCACCGCCAGGTACTGGCCGTACATCGAGGCGAAGCGCCGGCCTACGGCCTCCGTGGGCGTGTACTTTACCGTGACGGCGCAGGACTGCCCGGCGCCCAGCGCGGAGCCGGTACAGCCGTCGCCGGTTATCCTGAAATCGGCGGGCAGCCCGGAAGCGTCCAGCTTCAAGCCGTACCAGTCCCTCCCCCCGGTATTGGTTATCCTGATCACCTCGCTGAGGCTGCGGCCTTCGGGCACCAGGCCGAAGTCCGCCCGGTTCACCGTCCCCTGCCCGGCGCCGCCCCAGTGGGAGCTCCACCACGAGGCCCACTGCGAGCTGGCGGCCTTGCCCTTGACCTCCATGTAGGTCTGGAAATAGGCGGAGTCCTCGTCGTTGGTGGGCACGTAGAACGCGGTCACGTGTTCCTTGGCCGCGCGGGGCGTGAAGCGCAGCAGGAAGGTGCAGCTCCTGTTGGGCGCCAGCGTGGCCCCGCTGCAGTGGTCGTCCTCCTTGCCGAAATGGGAACTGTCGTCGATGTTCTCGATCAGGCCGATGGAGAGCGGCAGGTCGCCGACGTTCATGACCGTCACCAGCCGCACCGCGGTCTCGTAGTTTTTCATGTCGCCGAAATCCGTGGACCGCGGCCAGATCAGCGCTATGGGCGCGGGCGGAGGCCCGGCCTCTCCGCCGGCCTTGGGCCCGGAGGCCTTCGGCAGGGCGGCCCCGCCGCCGGAGGAAGAAGCCCCGCCGGAGTTCATGCCGGCCCCGCCTCCCCCCTGCCCGGCCTGGTCCTGGCCGGAGCTCTCCTGGCCGCGGGCCGAACCGTAGCTGCCGGCCGACAGGTCGGTGGAGCCGCCGCCCGCGGCAAGGTCCGCCTCGCGCTGCTGGCGGGCCGCGGAGGCCCCGTGCACGGAGGGCGCGCTATTGCCGGAGAAGTCCGCCGCGAAAGTGGAGCGGCCGCCGCCGGAGTTGAAAGCGGAGGGCGGGCTCAGCCTGGGCAGGGCGCCGCTCCTGACGGCCGAGGCGGCCCGGCCAGGGCCGGTCCCGAGGCCGGCCGGGTTCTGTACCCTGCGGCCCGGACCGGAGGGAGACGGGGCGGAGGTTTCCGCCTGGGCCTGCGCGCCGGCCTCCTTGTCGTAGTTTATCTCGTGGCGGAGCTGCCGCAGGAAGTCGTCCATCTCCGCCTTGTTGCGCGGCTTCACCGCCGGCGCCATGGCGCGCCGGCCGGACGCCGACTCGGAGTAGAAGCCCCTGTTCACCCGCCGCAGCAGGTCTATGGAGGAAGCCTGTTCCCCCGCGGCGGCCGCGGGCGTCCGCCCCGGGGGATAGACGGCCCCAGACCTGGCGAAAGCGGGTTCCGCGGCGGCGCCGGCGGCCGGCTCCTCCCCCGGAGGGCTGCCGGCGAAACGGCCTATGCCCACGGCGAAAGCCCCGGTCACCACCGCCAGCGGTACCGCGGCCGTCTTCCAGTTAAGCGCAAAAGAGAATTTCATGGTCGCCCCTCTCCCGGCCCCCGCCCGGGGCCTTTCTTAAGTATACACCGCGGCGGCGGCAGTTTCAAGGGCGGCCCTTATTTATAGTAAAATAAGGACGCATGGGAATCTGGGACAACGCTTTCAAGATCCCGGAGCCCCCGGAACCGACCGAAGACGAGAAGCGGCTGCTGGACGCGCTGGCCGACAAGGTCCGCCGGCGCGGCATGGGCGACATAGCCGCCTTCGCCGTGGAGAGCACCAGCCCGCTCCACAACCTGGGGGCGCAGGGCCTGACCTTCATAGAGCCCGCGCTTACCGCGTTCTTTAAGAAAGAGGAAGTAGAGAAGTACCGGGCCCTGCTGGAGAACCGTAAGGCCGTAAAATATCTAGTCGAAAGGCTCAACGCAGAAACCCCTAAAAAGGAAGACCCCGATGTCAAAAAAAGACCTTGAAGTCATCATCGCTACCGACTGCGGCAGCACCACCACCAAAGCCATCCTGATAGAGAAGAAGGGCGACACCTACCGCCAGACCTTCCGCGGCGAAGCCCCCACCACCGTGGAGGCGCCCTTCGAGGACGTCACCAAGGGCGTGCTGAACGCCATCACCGAGGTGGAGGAGCTCTCCGGCCGCAAGATCCTGGACGGCGAGAAGATCATAACCCCCAATGACGGCAAGACCGGCGTGGACATCTACGTGTCCACCTCCTCGGCCGGCGGCGGCCTGCAGATGATGGTCGCGGGCGCCGTCAAGGCGATGACCGGCGAG